>DATDFN010000281.1:0-5638 GCA_036522615.1 Binatia bacterium
TCCTCCGAGCTCGCCGTCAAGATCTCCGGCTCGAGCCAGGCCGAGCTGTTCGCCAATTCCGGCTTCGCGCTGTTCGACATCATGACGCAGATGGACAAGGTCGAGGACAACGAGCATCTTACGCTCGAGGTCGAAGGCACCGACCGCGACGACCTGATGGTCAACTGGATGCGCGAGCTGCTGTATCTGTATCAGGGCAGCAGCTTTCTCCTGAAGGAGGTCGCCGTCCAGGAAGTGAAGGACACCTATATCCGCGGCGAGGTGCGCGGGGAGAAATTCGATCCCGACCGTCACGAGATGCAGCGCGAGATCCGCGCCGTCAGCCCGCAGCAGGGACGCATGGAAAAGACCGGCAATCAGTGGACGGCGCAGGTGATCCTGGAGCTGTGAGCATGTTCCGCCCGCCGGACAGCGAGTACGAAGGCGCCGCGCTGCTCGCCGATCCGATCCACCACTACATCCAGTTTACCGTTCCGCTCGCCCGGGGCGAGGTCACCGAAAAGGCGATCATCGACTCGCCGTGGGTGCAGCGGCTCCGCTACATATACCAACTGCAAAGCGCGCGCTGGGTTTATCCCACCGCCGAGCACAGCCGCTTCCAGCACTCGCTCGGCGCGATGCACCTGGCGGGCGAGTTCGGCAAGCACCTCTACCCGTCGCTCAAGCGCGTCCTTGGCGACGAGTGCCCGTCGGCGCCGCTCGTCGAGGAGTACATGCGTATGACCGGGCTCCTCCACGACGTGGGGCATGGGCCATTTGGCCACTTTTTTGACGATAATTTTCTCGCCGATTTCGATATCACGCACGAGGACATCAGCCAGCGCATCATCCAGGCGCATCTCGGCGATCTGCTGCGGCAGATCCGCCGCAGCCCGAGCGGCCCGTTCGCGCCCGGCGAGGAGCTCAAGCCCGAAGAGATCGCCTTTCCGATAAAAAAGACCGGCAAGGAAGACCACGAGAAGCCGCGCTGGGTGCGGATGCTCCAGCCGCTCACCAACGGCATCTTCACCTTCGACAACCTCGATTACGTCTCGCGCGACTCCTACATGTGCGGCGTCGCGGTCGGGCCGATCGACCGCGAGCGGCTGATGCACTACACGTTTTTCTCGCCACAGGGTCTCACGCTGCACAGATCGGGAAACGCCGCGCTCACCATGTTTTTGAACACGCGGCTTTACCTCTACACGAATGTCTACTATCACCGCACGACGCGCGCGATCGATTTACATTTACGCGAGATTTTCCCCGAGACGATGAAGCTGCTTTTTCGCGGCAATCCGCTCGCGCACATGGAGGATTATCTGCGCCTGACCGATTGGTCGCTGCTCGAAGAAGTCGCGCGCTGGCGCCGCGCGAAGGAGCACGGCGAGCTCGCGCGCGAGTGGGGGCGGATCATCGACCGCGACATCAAGTGGAAGATGGCCTACGACCGCACGCTCTCGCTGAACGAGCTGCGCTACGGCATGTCGCTGATCCAGGACACCGACTGGGAGAAGCGCATCCGCGCCGGCCTGCCGGCGTCGGCCGCCGATCTCGTCTTCCGCGTCGATGCGGCGATCCAGGACCCGCGGCCCGAGAGCCCGTTCGCGATGGGCAAGAAGCAGATCTACATCTTCGATCCGTCGACGGGCGAGATCGCCAAGGAATCGTTGTCCGAACTATTCGAATTCATCCCGTCGAAGATCGTCCAGTACCGCGTCTTCGCGCTCGATCACGAGAACGACCGGCTTCTCGCCGAAGTCGCCGAGGCGGCGCTCAAAGGCGTCGCGCCCGAGGTCAAGACGAGCGTATAGGCGCCTCAGCCCTTCTTGAATTCGCCAAGGCATTCGTCCAGCAGCTTTTCCGGATCGCTTCCGTAAAATACCCGCGCGTGCGTCTCGCGTTTGCAGTAGGAAAGAATCTCTTTGACATGATCGGCGACGCCGCCGCTGCCTTCGACGACGCCGACGATCTTGCCCTCGTCATAGGCGATCGTGAACTCGTTCAGCGTGCCGGTCGCGCCGCCGAAAATGAGCACGACATCGGAGGAGCGCACGTTGACGACGTTGCGTCCTTTGAAGCCGAAGCCGGTGTAGATGATCGCGTCGGCAGTGTCGAGCGGCAGCCCCAGCCGTCTGTGCTCGTCGCGGTCCTGCGCCGGCGAAACGCCGAGCGTCAATGCGCCGTTTTTACGCGCCGCGCGCGCCACGAGATCGGGCAGGCCGGTAGTAGCGCCGGTGACCAGGATGCAGTCGCGCGCCGCGATCGCCGCGCCCAATCGCTCCGCCAGCGCTTCGAGGCGCGTTTTTTCGCCCGCCGCGAGCTCGACGCCTGAAGCGCCCATCACGCCCACCTTTACTTTTGGCATATGTTCTCTCGCCTCCGAGATCGTCTCACGTATGTTGTCGAAGGTTTCTCGTAGAGGGCGATGCGTAAGACGCGAAGCATCAAGCGTAATCTTTCGTCGAGCGTAATACCACCGTATCGCATCGCTCCGGAGAGGAATCTTCGACCTGCCTATGCTATAGACAAATGAGTGGCGAAGATCCCGATCATCGACCTCAAAGCTCAATATAAGACGATCCGCAAAGAACTGCAGCAGGCTATCGACGAAGTCCTGGAGTCGCAGCAGTTCATCCTCGGCGATGTGGTCGAGAAATTCGAAAGCGACGCCGCGGCCTACCTCGGGGCCAAGCACGCGATCGGCGTGGCTTCCGGTAGCGATGCGTTGCTGGTCTCATTGATGGCGCTTGGCGTCGGCGCGGGCGACAGCGTTATCGTGCCGACGTTCACCTTCGTCGCGACCGCGACGGCGGTCGCGCGTCTCGGCGCGACGCCGGTGTTCGCCGATGTCGAGCCCGAGAGCTTCCTCATCTCCTTGAAACAAATCGAAATGCTACTCGCCGACAAAAAAACCGCCGCGCGCGTGAAGGCGATCATCCCGGTTCATCTCTTCGGCCAAATGTGCGCGATGAAGGAGATCGCCGCACTCGCCAGGAAACATCGCGTAAACGTCGTCGAGGACGCTGCGCAGGCGTTCGGCGCGCGCGACGGCGGCAAGGCCGCCGGGACTCTCGGCGACCTTGGTTGTTATTCGTTCTTCCCGACAAAGAATCTCGGGGGTATCGGCGACGGCGGCCTCGTCTCGAGCGACGACGCCGCGCTCGCCGATAAAATAAAAGTGCTCCGCACGCATGGCGAGGGCGCGAAGTACCGCCACGACGTGATCGGCGTCAACTCGCGCCTCGACGCGATTCAGGCCGCCGCGCTTTCCGTCAAGCTCCGCCGCGCCGATCGCTGGTGTGCGGCGCGACGCGAGCGGGCCGTGTATTACGGGAAGCTCTTTCATGAACAAAAGTTGCTCGGCCGCGGCGTGAAATCCGTTCCGGACGCGAGGGAGCCCGCGCACGCTTTCAACTATTACGTCATCCGCGCCGAGCGGCGCGACGCGCTGAAAAATCATCTTGCCGCCGCGGGCATCCAGGCCGAGATTTACTACCCGACGCCGCTGCATCTCCAGCCCTGCTTTTCCCGTCTCGGCTATCGCCGCGGTGATTTTCCCGTCGCGGAAAAGGCCGCCGAAGAAGTCCTCGCGCTGCCGCTCTACCCCGAGCTGACCGACGCCCAACAAGCGGCCGTCGTGGAATGCGTCGCCGCGTTCTACCGCCGTTAGCTGTTTACCGCTTTTTTTCTCTATGGTAGGGAATGTGGATTACACTCGAATAGGAGAGCAGCCATGGCCAAGCCTCAGGAACAAGCCGCCGC
The DNA here is from genome assembly GCA_036522615.1 of Binatia bacterium. Lineage (GTDB taxonomy): Bacteria > Desulfobacterota > Binatia > UBA9968 > UBA9968 > JAJPJQ01. Next base: position 3,745 of record DATDFN010000281.1, read on the forward strand.
CGCCTTCGAAGGTGGCGGCAAAACCAGCTACGAGAAATGGATCGAGAGCGAGGGCATTCCGATCTACAAGACCTTCTTCGTCGAAGACATCCGCAAGGTAAAGCTGGAGCCCTGGGAGCGCACCGGCGGCATCGGCGCCTTCCTCATGATGGAAGGCGCCGGGCAGGTCAATAACTGCTACATCTCCGAGATCGCGCCCGGGAAGAACCTCAAGCCGCAGCGCCACCTCTACGAGGAGACGATCTATGTCGTCAGCGGCCAGGGCGCAGCGACGGTGTGGAACAATCCCAAGAATAAGCAGACCTTCGAGTGGCAGACCGGGTCGATGTTCTCGCCGCCCATTAACGCCAACTACCAGTTATTCAACGGCAGCGGCAGCGAACCGGCGCGCTATCTCGCCGTGACGACCGCGCCCACGATGATCAACTTGCTGCACAATCTCGATTTCATTTTCCATAACGACTTCGCGTTCACCGACCGCTTCGACGCGCGCGACGAGTATTTCAGCGGCAAGGGGACGCACTATGCCGGCGAGTACGACGGCTTCAAGTTCGCGGGCAATGTCTGGGAGACGAATTTCGTCCCCGACGTGCGGAGCTTTAAGCTGATGGAGTACAACGTGCGCGGGGCCGGCGGCAGGAACATCAAGTTCGAGCTGTCGGAGAATACCACTGCGTGCCACATTTCGGAGTTCCCGGTCGGCACCTATAAGAAAGGCCATCGCCACGGACCCGGCGCGCACGTCATTATTCTCGGCGGCGAGGGCTACTCGCTCATCTGGCCCGACGGCGCGCCGATCAAGCGCTACGACTGGAAAGAGGGCAGCATGGTCGTACCGCCGGACCGGTGGTGGCATCAGCACTTCAACGCCGGCGCGACTCCGGCGCGCTATCTCGCGCTCCGCGCCTTCGGCAGCAAGAAATACCGCGGCGTCGCGGCAAAATATAAGGGGACGATCGACCGCCGCCAGGGCGGTGATCAGATCGAATACGAGGACGAAGATCCGATGGTGCGGCGGATGTTCGAGGAGGCGCTGACGCAAAAAGGCCTGATGAGCCAGATGGCGGACCATTACAAGAAATCCGCATGAAGCAGGCGATCGTCAAGGCCTTCGATGAGAGCGTCCAGACCAAGAAAGCGTTTCTCAAGCAGAACCTCGATACTCTCATCGCGGCGATCGACGCGATCGCCGAGGCGTTCCTCCGCGGCAACAAGCTGATGATTTTCGGCAACGGCGGCAGCGCCGCCGACGCGCAGCACATCGCCGCCGAATTCGTCAACCGCTTCCGCATGGACCGGCCGCCTCTGCCCGCGCTCGCGCTGACGACCGACACCTCGGCGATCACGAGTATCGCGAACGACTTCGACTACAAGGACATTTTTTCCAAGCAGGTGAAGGCGCTCGGCAAAGAGGGCGATATCGCGCTCGCGATCTCGACCAGCGGCAACGCCGCCAACGTGCTCGCGGCGATCGAAGTGTGTAAGAAGCTCAAGATCGCTGTCATCGGCCTTACCGGCGGCGACGGCGGCAAGATGGCGCGGAAATGCGACTTCCTCCTCTCCGCCACCGAAGGCAAGAACACCGCCCGCATTCAGGAAACCCACATCCTCGTCGGCCACGTCATCTGCGAGATGGTCGACCTGCGCCTCTTCGCGGCGTAAAACTCGGAAATACTCTTCTAGTCGCCCCTCAGCGGTTTTCCGTGCTACAATTCTCCAGTATTCACCATGCGATTGGACGTCCTCATCTTCGGCGGCGGCGCCGCCGGCCTGTGGTGCCTCGAGCGTTTCCGCAGCGCCGGCTATCACGCGCTGCTGCTCGAATCGGCGGCTCTCGGCTGCGGCCAGACGATCGCCGCGCAGGGCATCATCCACGGCGGCGGCAAGTACGCGC
>DATDFN010000282.1:0-2502 GCA_036522615.1 Binatia bacterium
GGAGAGGGCGAGGGTGAGGGTGAGGGTGCTTCTCCCTTGTGATATAGTCGCGCGGTATTTCCCTGACACATCGTGGCCAAGCCGTCCAAATCGCCGCTCTGCATCATCATCGCCGGGCCCAACGGCGCGGGTAAAACTACCTTCGCCAGAGAATATCTACCGAAGGACGCCGGCGTTATTCCCTTCGTCAACGCGGACCTGATCGCCGGCGGCCTGTCGCCGCTACGGCCCGAGCTCGCCGCGCTCCGCGCGGGCAGGCTGGTGCTCCATGAGCTGGACCGCCTGGCGGCTGAGCGGGAAGACTTCGCCTTCGAGAGCACGCTCGCAGGCCGCAGCTATGTCCCTCGGCTGAAGCGCTGGAAAGCCGCGGGATACAGAGTCCAAATCTATTATCTTCGGCTATCTTCGCCGCGCCTCGCGCTCCGGCGCATCGCTACCCGCGTCAAACACGGCGGCCATGACGTGCCGCGCGCCGACGTTCTGCGCCGGTTTAACCGCAGCTCGACTAATTTCTACGTGATTTACCGGCTTTTGGCCGATGCCTGGCTGGTGTATGATAACTCCGGCGCGAAACCGCGCTTAGTCGAGAAAGGCCCATGAACAAAAAGCCGCGCGACAAGAAGTCTGAAGAACTAGACAAGCTCGCCAAAGCGGCGGGCCGCGCGCTGCGCCGCGCCGCCAAAGTCGCGCGCAAGGAAGCCCGCATGCACGGCACGCCGATCTGGATCGAGGAAAACGGCAAGATCATCGCGCTGAAGCCGTAGCCCTCACCCCAGCCCTCTCCCGGCGCGGGAGAAGGAGAACAAAAACAAACCGCGACGGCGGCGACCGGCTCAAGTCCCCGGGGATGACGGTGCGGCCATTGTTAATCCTTTCCCTCTCCCCTCGGGGGAGCGGGCCAGGGTGAGGGCTACGCCGCGCGCTGCTGCGCGGCGGCGGCGGCCGGCGCTTCCCCGGCGAGATGCCGCCACGCGATCAGGAACGACGGCAGGATGCCCGCGACCGCGATCGTCGGCCAGACGACCAGCGCCAGCCCCAGCTCGCCCATCCGGTCGATCGCCGGGATCGCCACCAGCACGCGCACGACGACGAAGACCATCGCGAAGGGATAGCTCCTAAGCATCCACTCGCGGTGCTGCTCGACCCGCCCGGTGCGGATGCAGTAGAGCGCCGTCGCCGTCGTCGCGACCCAGCCGAGCGCCTGGAGCGACGCGGCCGGGACGAGGATCGACGGCCCGAGGATCACCGCGATCGGGATCGAGAAGGGCGCGGCGACCGCCGTGCACGCGACGTAGACCCGCCCCATGATCCGGTGCAGCTGGATGTACCGGCGCCGGAGCCGGCTCGAGAACTGGAACGGCGCGAGAAACAGCGCCACCGCGCCGGCGATCCCGTGCACCACCATCCATCCCGCCACCGGCCGATAGCGCTGGCGCAGCGGCGAGCCCGCGTCGAACAGCGCGCTGTCCCGGTTGAAGAAAACGAAAACCATCATCGCAGCGAAAAGCAAAAGCCACGCGTGCTTGGCCTTGAACGAAAATCCCTGCTGATCCACTGATTTCTCCTATGAATTTAATTTGACCACGAGCCGGCGCATGAGGATCGGATGCGGATGTTTGTCGCGGCGAGAGGCCTTTTATCAAAACGCGGAGGGGATTCCAAGTAGGGGGGGCGGACGGAGGCTGCCCTGCGCTCCGGGGGCACTACTACCTCGCCCTTCACTCCGAATCCCCCTTCCTCCCAAAAATTCCGCGTCACACTGCGACACACTGCGACATTTCGGCCGATTTTTTTCTTGATTCGAATTCGATTTAGGTTCATTATTACAATCGACCGCGCTTCCCCGATCTCTTCGTAGGGGCGCAATTCATTGCGCCCGTCCGGTAAAATTGCCCGCAAAGAATTTGGGCGTGATGAATCACGCCTCTTCATCTCATTCGTTTCCGCAGTAAAAATCCCACCCAAGGAGGAATTTTTATGTCCAACCGCATCGTGAAACATAAAGCGCCGCCGCTGGCGGCCGAGCCGGCGCCGGACGACCGGACGCTCGCGGAGCTGCGCGAGTGCTTCGCCGACCTCGACGACCGCCGGCAGCGCGCCTTTCTCGCCGGCTTCGTCGCCGGCATGGGCGTGAAGCGCGCGAGCGAGCTCTCGGGCGTGTCGCGCTTCAGCCATTACCAGTGGATGAGGGAGGACATCGGCTACCGCGAGCGCTTCCAGCGCGCGCACATGATCCTCGCCGACGACGCCGCGCAGGAGGTCTACCGCCGCGCGTTCCGGGGCGTGGAGACGCCGGTGATCCACCGCGGCAGGATCACCGGCTGGTACAAGAGCTATTCGGACGCGCTGGCGATGTTCATGCTGAAGGCGCTCAGGCCGAACGTCTACCGCGACAACGCGGAGGTCCCCGTCGGGCCGGCCGCGATCACCATCCGCGTGGTTACGCCGGAAGAGCGGCAGAAGGCGCGGGAGGCGGAGCGCGCCGCGCTCGCGGCAGGCGAT
>DATDFN010000283.1:0-19814 GCA_036522615.1 Binatia bacterium
GATCTCGACGACGCGGCTCTATACCGAGATCGCCGAGGCGGTAAAGAACGAGGACTGGGTGCTGACGAACGGCACGTCGCAGGGAAAAGAAAACCTCTACATGCCGGGGGAGAAGTTCAACCAGATCCTCGGCAAGTACAAAGGCGGCGGCTTGGGCTACGGCCTTCCGGCTTCGCTCGGCGCGGCGCTTGCGCACAAAGGCTCGGGCAAGTTCTGCGTCGACATCCAGCCCGACGGCGATCTGCTGTTCACCATCAGCTCGCTCTGGACGGCGGCGCACTACGAGATCCCGCTGCTGATCGTCGTCAACAGCAACCGCTCGTACTACAACGACGAGGAGCACCAGGAGCGCATGGCCGTGCTGCGGAAGCGTCCGGTGGAGAACAAGACCGTCGGTATCCGCATCGAAGAGCCGGCGGTCGACTTCGCCGCGAACGCGAAATCGTACGGCGTCTGGTCGACGGGGCCCGTGACGGAGCCGAAGGATTTGGGCAAGGCGCTGCGCGATGCGGTCAAGGTCGTTAAGAGCGGAAAGCCGGCGCTGGTCGATGTCGTCGTGCAGATGCGCTGAGGCCGCGATTATCGGGCGCCGCCTACAGCCGGCCCGGATCGGCGAATTTTTTCTCCAGACCGGCGAGCGCCCGCGCGCAAGCTTCCTCGCTCTCGACGCGCTCGAAGCTGCGCGCAAGGGCTTCGGACGTCTCGACATACCGTACGCGCGACTTATCCAGCGCCGCGAGGAGCGCGTCTCCCGGGTGCGCGAGCGCCGCGTCGAGTTGTGCCAAGAAGCTCGGATTGTAAATCGCGAACAGCGGCTCGATCCCCTGGGCGTGGCGGGGGACGACGGCGTCGGCCGAGGGATCGTCGTGGCCGAGCAGCCATTCGACCATATCGGTCGACAGGAAAGGCATATCGCCGGCCGCGACGAAGACCCCGCCGCGAAGCCGTCTGAGAACCGTGGCGATGGAGCCGGCGGCGCTGGCTCCGGCGTGATCGTCCGCTAAGACCGAAGCACCGCCGCCATGGCCGTTGCCTGACTTCCCGATCAGCGCGAAGTTGCCGAAAGGAAATTGGGCGAGCGTCCACGCGAGGTGCTCGATCAGACGCTCGCGCGCGCTGCCGGCGCCCTCGGCGTGAGGCGCGGCCGCGGCGACAATTACGGCGGTCAATCTTTTTGCTGCGTTTATCATAGATATATGCTTGGAATCCGGCGGGCGGTGAAATACATGTCGAGTTGCCTTCGATCGTCCTGACGCGCTATTTTTGACCGTCTTGAGCGTCTCGTCAACAGGGTCGAGAAAAAAAATACCAAGCGGCGTCAAAATGCCCGCACCGCTGTCGCTCGCGGATTTCAATGGCGCGGCGCTCTGGGCCGGTCTCACGACCTTCATATGGTTCGCGTCGGGCATGGTGCCGCTCCAAATCGCGGTCTCGCGCCAACTGAGCCTCGGCGCGGCGGAATCTTCGAGCTGGATCTTTATCGTCTGGGCGAGCGCCGCGGCCTCCTCTCTCGCGCTCTCGCTCGCTTATCGACAGCCGATCCCGATCACGTGGACGATTCCCGGCCTGGTCTACATGGGCACGCTCGCGGGCCAGTACAGCTTCGCGGAGTTGGTCGGCGCGAATTTGATGGCCGGCGCGATGATTGTCGCGCTCGGCCTCGCCGGCATCGGCGGGCGCATCATGGAGTGGCTGCCGCTCCCCATCGTCATGGGCATGTTCGCCGGCAGCATTCTCGAATACGTCGTGCGCATGATCAAGGCGACGGTCGAGGATGTAGTCGTCGGCGGCGCGACCGTGGCCGGCTATCTGCTCGGGCGGATCATCGCCCGCCCGCGCGTTCCTGCCATGGGCCTCGCCCTCCTCGGCGGCGCTGCGGCGATTATTGTTACCCGCGACTTCGCCGCGCAGCCCATCGCATGGGAGCTGCCGGCGCTGGTCGCGCCGCGGATTGAATTCTCGCTGTCGGCGTTTATAGCGGTCAGCCTGCCGATGGTGGTGCTGTCGATGGTGCTTGGCAACGTCCAAGGGCTCGGCTTCCTCCGCGCGCAGGGCTATCGCGTGCCCGTAAAGCCGGTGACCGTCCTCGTCGGCTTGGGCTCGATCGTCAACGCGCTGCTCGGCGGCTGTCCGGCGATCGTGGGGCGCACTGCTGTCGCGATCGTCGCCGCGCCCGACGCGGGTCCGGCCGCCAGCCGCTATGCGGCCAGCGTGACGGCGGCTATGCTGACATTTATTCTCGCGCTTGCGGCGAGCGCGGTGAGCTCTTTACTTTCAATCGTGCCGCGGCAATATGTGATCGCGCTGGCCGGACTCGCGATCCTCTCGTCGCTCCAAGAAGCGTTCGAGAAGGCCTTCGGCGGGCGATTGAGATTCGGCGCACTTGTCGCGTTCGCCGTCGCGGTGACGCCGTTCAGCTTCGCGGGCATCAGCTCGGCTTTCTGGGCGGTGCTCGCAGGATTCGCCGTTTCAGCGCTCGCCGAGCGCGATCAGATGCGCGCCTACTGGCGCGGAGAAAACGATGCGCAGCAGGAAAGGAGTCACGATGATGCGAAGGCTTGAGGTGATGACGATGTTGTTGGTGATGCTGCTGTCGCCGCTCGCGGCCGAGGCGCAAACGCGCATCCGGGTGGCGGTCTCCACCGCGACGCCGCACAATACCCCTTTCTGGGTCGCCAAGGACAAGAAGATTTTCGATAAATACGGTCTCGACGTGCAGATGATCTTTGTCGCCGGCGGCGCGCTGGTGGCCCAGATGCTGGCGGCGGGAGAGATCCAGGTCGCGGCCAACGCGCCGGCGGCGCTCGTGAGCCTCGTCGCCAGCGGCGAGAAGATCGTATCGTTCCTCGGCGTCAGCAACACGTCCCCGTTCACGCTGGTGGCTCAGCCGAATATCAAGAGCGCCGCCGAGCTCAAGGGCAAGCGGCTCGGCACCGCCCGCTTCGGCGGCTCGTCGCATATATCGGCGCTGATCGCGCTCGAGCACCTGGGGCTGAACCTCAAACGCGACGGCATCGTGCTGCTGCAGACCGGCCTCGACCCCGAGCGCATGGCGGCGCTGGAAGCCAAGGGACTCGACGCCGCGATGCTCCAGCGGCTTCCGACCAAAATGATGCTCTCGAGGGGCTACACGGCGCTGCTCGATCTCAATAAAGCGAAGATCCCGTATCAAAACACCGTGCTCGCCGCGAAAAGAGAATTCGTCGCCCCGGGCGCGAAAATCGGCGAGAACTTCACGCGCGCGGTGATCGAGGGCTATGCCTACGTCTTCAACAAGGAGAACAAGCAGGCGGTCAAGGAAGTCATCGCGAGAAATCTGCGCCTGGCGAAGCCCGACCAGGCCGAGGAGTTTTACCTCGAAGCGCTGGAGGAGATGGATCGAAAGCCCTACCCGACGCTCGAGGGAACGCGCACCGTGCTCAAGTATGTGGCCGAGCAGAATCCGAAAGTCGCGAACGTCAGGGCGGAAGAGTTCGTCGACCCGTCGCTGCTCAAGCGTCTTGAGAGCGAAGGATTCTTTGATAAAGTTTATGGAGGAAAGAGCTAAGAGGAAAAAAGAAAAGGGGCCGTTAGGCCCCCTTTCGGTTGGTTGCGGGGCCGGGATTTGAACCCGGGACCTCAAGGTTATGAGCCTTGCGAGCTACCAGACTGCTCCACCCCGCGGCAAGCTTGAAAAAATACTACTACACGGCGCCTCCTAGAGAGTCAAGTTAACGATGGCGGAGAAAGAAAAAAAGAATCCGCTGCCGACGGTCGATATCCTCATCGAGGTCGACGGCGGCGTCGTTTTGATCGAGCGCAAGAATCCGCCGCACGGCTGGGCGATTCCCGGCGGCTTCGTCGACTACGGCGAGAGCCTGGAGACCGCCGCGGCGCGCGAGGCGAAAGAAGAAGTCTCGCTCGACGTCAAGCTGGTCGAGCAGCTGCACAGCTACTCCGACCCCAAGCGCGATCCGCGCGGCCACACGATCTCGACGGTATTCATCGCGAAAGCGAACGGAGCGCCGAAAGGCGCCGACGACGCCAAATCGGCAGCAGTTTTTCACGAAGCGAATCTGCCCGCGCCGCTGGTTTTCGACCACGCGCAGATTCTGAGAGACTATTTCCGCTACAAGAAAACCGGCGAGCGGCCGAAATATTGAGCCCCGGCGGCGCGGGCTCTCGGCCGCATTCGATAGCCCGTGCCTCGAGGCTTTCTCGCGCTTATTCCTAAGTTTGTTCTCGGCAAGACCGGCGCGCTCCTGCGCATGCGGCCTCGCTCTGCGCTGCCTCGGCGGGGGGAAGGAGAGAATGAAGTTGGGGCGCTAGCCGAGTGCGCGCACCGCTTCCGCGATCCGCGCGCAGCCGTTTTCGATTTCCTGCATGGATGTCGCGTAGCTGATGCGGATATTTTCTTGCGAGCCGAAATCCTCGCCGGGAACGGCGAGAACGCGCGCGGTGTCGAGAAAGTATTCGACCACGTCCGCCGGCGTCGCGAGCGCTTTGTCTTTATACTTTTTCCCGAACAGCGCGCGCACGTTAGGGAAAACGTAGAACGCGCCCTGTGGCTTGAAGCAGCCGATCCCCGGGATCGCAGCGAGCCGCGCGACGATTGCGTCGCGCCGCTTCTTGAACTCGGCGACCATGATCGGCACCTCGTCCTGCGGGCCGCGGATCGCTTCCAGCGCGGCGGCCTGCGCGATCGACGTCGGGTTAGACGTGCTCTGGCTCTGAATCTTGCTCGCCGCCGCGACGGCTTCCTTCGGCCCGACGGCATAGCCGATGCGCCAGCCTGTCATCGCGTAAGTTTTCGAGACGGCGTTCGTGATGATCGTTCGGTCGCGGAGCTTCGGATTAAGCGCGGCGATCTGGTGAAATTTAAATCCGTCGTAGACGATCTTCTCATAAATATCGTCGGATAAGATCAGGCAGTCATGCCGCTCCAGAACGCGCGATAGGGCATCGATCTCGTCGCGATCGTAAGCCGCGCCGGTCGGATTGGACGGGCTGTTCAGGATGAACATGCGCGTCTTCGGCGTGAGCGCATTCTCCAGCTCCGCGGGCGTGATGCGGAAGCCGTTCGCTTCCTTTGTCTCGACGAGCTTGGGAACGCCGCCCGCGAGCAGCACGATGTCGGCATAGCTCACCCAGTAAGGCGAGGGGATGACGACCTCGTCGCCGTCGTCGATCAGCGCCTGGACGAGATTATAGAGCGCATGCTTGCCGCCGCAGCTCACCAATACTTCGTCTTTCGTATACTCCAGACCATATTCGCGCCGGTATTTCTCCACGATCGCGAGGCGGAGCGGCTCGATGCCGCGCACGTCCGTATATTTCGTCATGCCTTTTTTGAGCGCCTCGATTGCCGCGTCTTTGATGCGCTGCGGCGTGTCGAAATCGGGCTCGCCGGCGGTGAAGTTGACGAGGTCGACGCCTTCGGCGCGCAGCACCTGCGCTTTGGCGGCGAGGGCGAGCGTCACCGACGGCTTGATCCCCTGCGTTTTCTTTCCGAGTCTCATAAAGCGAGATCTCCTAAAATTTCTCTTTCAATTTTTTCGCAACGAGCGGCGGCACGAAGCCCGAGACGTCGCCCCCCAGGCTCACGACTTCCTTCACCAGGCGCGAGCTGATGTAAAAATGATCCTGCCCGGTCATCATGAAGAGCGTCTCGATGCCGGGCGCGAGCTCGCGGTTCATCATCGCCATCTGGAACTCGTACTCGAAGTCCGAGACCGCGCGCAGCCCGCGAATGATGACCTTTGCGCCGGTTTTTTTTGCGTATTCAACGAGCAACCCGTCGAAACTCTCGGCCTCGACGCGGTCGCCGAACCCTTTGAAAACCTGGCGGATCATTTGCAGCCGCTCGTCGAGATCGAAGAGGGAACGGTCCTTTTCCGGGTTGCGCGCGATCGCCACGACGATCCGGTCGAAGACGCCAAGCGTGCGCTTAACCAGGTCGACGTGACCGTTGGTGATGGGATCGAACGAGCCCGGATAGATCGCGATTTTCGTCTGCGCCATTCCCTACTCCTCCCGCCGCTCTCCGCCGCGGTAAAACGACAGCGCCGTATCGCCGTAGCGCCGCCGGTCGGTCAATACGAGGGCGCCGTATTTTTCCTCGAGCCGATCCCGCACGCTGTGCTCCGCGACGACCACGCCGTCCTCTGCGAGCACGCCTTCTTTCGCGATCTCCTTCAGAGCTTCCCCCGCCAGGCCCCGCTCGTACGGCGGGTCCAGCAGGATGAGATCGAATCGCTCGCCGCTGCGGGCGAGCGAGCGAACGGCCTTGAAAACCGGCGCCGTCACGACACGCGCGCTCGCGCCGTAGCCCAGCGTTTGGACATTTTCTTCGATGACCGCCGTCGCCGGACGCGCGATATCGACGAGAACTGCCGAAGCGGCGCCTCGGCTCAACGCCTCGAGCCCGAGATTGCCGGTGCCGGCGAAAAGGTCGAGAACGCGCCGGCCAGTGAGATCGTGTGGCAGGATATTAAACAGCGCTTCTTTCACGCGATCCGCCGTCGGGCGCAGCTCGCGCCCTTTGGGCGTTCGCAGGCGGCGGCCCCTCGCTTGTCCGGCGATTACGCGCATGGCGGGTCTGTAAACGTAAAATATGTGCTTTCGCGGATTTTGTCTATCTTAATCCGCGATGTGGAGCACGATCTTGCCGAACTGCTCGCCGCGCTCCATACGCTCGTGGGCCGCGGCGGCGTCCTTAAGAGGAAAGACCTGATCGATGATCGGCCGCATGTTCGTGTTGCAGAAGAAGTTTACGACCTGACGGAACTCCTCGCGGCTGCCGAGGGTCGAGCCGAAGATGCTCAAGTTGTTCCAGAACACGCGGCGCAAATCGATGGTCGGATTCGCGCCGGCTGTAGCGCCGCAGGTCACGACGCGGCCGCCTTTCGCCGCGGCCGCGAGGCTTTTGTTCCACGCTTCCCCGCCGACGCAGTCAACGACGACGTCAACGCCGCGCTTCTTGGTCAGGGCGCGCGTTTCTTTGGCGAAGTCGTTCTTCGTGTAGTTAATGCCGTGGTCGGCGCCCCAGTTATTGGCCAGCGCGAGCTTCTCTTCGCTGGAGGAGGTGACGATGACGTGCGCGCCCATCTGCTTCGCTATCTGAAGCGCCGCTCCGGCGACTCCTCCGCCGATGCCGAGGATGAGCACGTCCTCGCCGGGCCGGAGGCGCGCATTCGTGATCAGCATGCGCCAGACGGTGATGAACACGAGCGGAAAGGCGGCGGCCTCCTCGAACGAGAATCCCGGCGGGATGGGAAGGCAGTTTTGCGCCGGTACGCGGACGTACTCGGCGTACGTTCCGTTGATTCTCTCGCCCAGGACCCGGAGATGAATGCACATGAAGTCATTGTCTGTCAGACAGAACTCGCATTTGCCGCAGCCGGTCGCCGGGTAAAGGCAAACGGCGTCGCCCGGCTTAACGTTCGCGACCTCGGCGCCGATCTCCGCGACGATGCCGGCGCCGTCACCGCCGAGGATATGCGGCATTGCGACCTCCATGCCGGTGAGGCCTTTGCGGTTCCAGACATCGATGTGGTTGAGCGCCGCGGCCTTGAGTGCGACGACGACGTCGGTAGGCGCCTGAATCTTCGGCGTCTCAGCCTCTTCGTAGCGCAGCTGATCGACGCCGCCATACCCGTGCAGTCTTACTGCTTTCATAACGTGTGCGGAAAGCCGCTCAGCGTGCAGCAGCCGGTTTAGGAAACCTTACGGAATCTTGAAGTAGTTGGCTGAAAGCCGACGGCTGCAAACTCTGAAGCGTTTACGTCGAAAAAGAGGTGCCGCAGCCGCAGGTGCCTTTGACGTTGGGGTTATTGAACTTGAAACCGGATTCCTGCAAGCCGCTGACGTAATCGATGACGGTGCCGTTCAGGTGGCGCGCGCTCGCCCCGTCGACATAGACCCTCAGTCCGTCGATCGTCACGACGACGTCGTCCGGCCTTTCCTCTTTCTCGAAATCAAGGCCGTAGGAAAATCCGGAGCAGCCCCCGCTTGTTACGGCGACGCGGAGACCGTGGTCTTCGATGTTCTCGCGCGCGAGGATCGCCTTTACCTGCCGGATCGCTTGGTCGGTAAGGCTGATTACCGGCTGCTCGGCATGGGCTTCATGTTCGTGCGGCATGGGGATAAGGCTAGACGCTCCGCGGCGCGAAGTCAAGGAAACGAAAAATCCCCTGATCGTCTGGAGCGCGCTCATTGCCGGGTCTCGAAAAGCGCTTTCACGAAGCTCTCGGGCTCGAACGGCTGCAGATCCTCGACGTCCTCGCCGACACCGATATATTGCACTGGAATCCTAAGCTCCTCCTGAATCGCGACGACCACCCCGCCCTTGGCCGTGCCGTCGAGCTTTGTCAGCACGATGCCGGTCAGGTCCATGGCTTCCTGAAACACGCGCGCCTGCTGCAGGCCGTTCTGGCCGGTGATGGCGTCGAGCACGAGCAGGGTCTCGTGCGGCGCGCCGGGCATTTCGCGGGCGATGACGCGGCGGATCTTCTTCAGCTCCTCGACAAGGTGCGCTTTGTTGTGCAGCCGCCCGGCGGTATCGATCATGACGACGTCCACCCCGCGTTTTTTCGCTGCCTGCAGCCCATCGAAGACGACGGCCGACGGATCGGAGCCGGCCTGGTGCTTGATGATATCTGCGCCTACGCGGCCGCCCCAGATCTCCAGCTGCTCGACGGCGGCCGCGCGGAAGGTATCGCCGGCGACGAGCAGGACTTTTTTGCCGTCGCCGCGAAATTTCGCCGCCATTTTGCCGATCGTGGTTGTCTTGCCGACGCCGTTGACGCCCAAAAACAGCATGACCCACGGCGTTGTGGAAAGCGGCGCTGCGGCGGGAGCGCGGCGAATCTCTTTCAGGATGTGGACGATCTCGCGCTCGAGAAAGGCCGAGAGATCCCTCACGCTTTTTCCGGCGATATAAAGGTTCGCCGAATCGGCCAGCCGCTGCGTCGCTTTGACCCCCACATCGGCGGACCAGAGAATCTCTTCCAGATCGGCGAGGCTCTGCGCGTCCCAGGCGCGCTCGGTTTGAAACAGACCATCGAGCTTTTCCGCCCAGCCCTCGCGGCTTTTCGTCAGGCCGTTTTTCAGGCGCTGGAACAAGGACTCCGATGCCATAAATTAAATTTTTACCACCCGCGGGGAGCGGCAACAACGAAAGGGGAGAGTCGCTCGAAAACGGTCAGCTCATGTTGACGGAGACGATCTTCGAGACGCCCGGCTCCTGCATGGTGACGCCGTATAGCACCTCGGCCGCCTGCATCGTGCGCTTGTTGTGCGTGATGACGGCGAACTGGGAGAAGCTGCTCATCTCTTTGATCATCTCGTTGAAGCGGTCGAGATTCGCGTCGTCGAGCGGCGCGTCGACCTCGTCGAGAAAACAGAACGGGCTCGGTTTTGTGAGGAAGATCGCGAAGAGCAGGCTCACGGCGGTGAGCGCCTTCTCGCCGCCGGATAGAAGCGTGATCGACTGGAGCTTCTTTCCCGGCGGCTGCACGATGATGTCGATGCCGGTCTCGAGGTAATCGTTCTCGTCGGTCAGCACGAGCTTGGCGCGCCCGCCGCGGAAAAGGCGCGGGAAGATCTCCTCGAATTTCTGATTGATCTCCTCGAAGCTCTCCTTGAAGCGCAGCCGGCAGACGCGATTCAGCTTGCTGATCGTCTGCTGCAGGTCGGCGATCGACTTTTCGAGGTCCTGCTTCTGCTGGCTCAGGAACTGAAAGCGGCTCGTCAGCTCTTCGAATTCGCCGATCGCGGCGAGGTTCACCTCGCCCATGCGGTCGAGGCGTGATTTGAGATCGTCGATGTCGATCTTGAGATCGTCGGCCTGGATTCCCGGCGGCAGATTTTCCGCGGTCAGGTCTCTCAGATCGCAGTCGTACTTTTCGCGGATCCCGTCGATGAGGTGCTGGAGGTTGAGCCGCTGCTCGGAAAGCGCGAGAAGCAGCTGGTTTTTTTCCTCCTGGCGGCTCTGCCCCAGCGGGCGCAGCTCCTTGACGCTCTCTTCGAGCTCGATCAGCCCGCGTGAGATTTCCCGGTATTTGACGCGCTCTGCCTCCAACTCGGCCTCCAGAGCGCCGAGCGCCGTTTTGCCTTCCGTGACCGAGACTTCGGCGCCGGCGAGCTCGGCGGCGGTGTCGTCGCGGTTTTTATTAAGCGCGGCGATCTCCGCCTCGGCGCTTGCGATCTGCTGCGCAAGCTCCGTCTGCAGCTTTAGTCGGTTTTCCAGATCGGTATGGGCGTGCTCTTTTTTCTCAGACAGCGTCGCGCCGCGGATGCGCGACTCCGTCGCTTCGGCGTCGAGGCGCTGAAACGCCGCCTCGATGTCGGTAAGCGAGGTTTGAGCTTCGCTGAGCAGGGCATCGCGCTCCGTCTTTTTCGCCGTCCAAAGCTCGATATCGCGATGATGCCGGTCGATCGCGTCCACGGCCGCTTTCAGGCCGTCGGCCAAATGTTTTTCTTCTTCTGCGAGCGCCTGGCGGGTCTCTTCGAGCCGGCGCGCCTCCTGCTCCGCCTCGAGGAGCTCGTGTTCGAGGCGTACGCGCTCCACGTCAAGTCGATGACCTTCCTCGACCAGCACGGTCCGGCTCGCCTCGGCCTGCGCGATGCGCGCCTTCAATTCCCGGAGCGATTCTTCTTCCTTGCGCAGCTCCGACTGGAATTCCTCGATGAAGATCTCGAGCTCTTTAATATGACGCCGCTGCGCGAGCAGGCTCTCTTCCAGCCCGTCGAGGCTGCCGCCGGTGACGACGCCGCTGGGATCGATCACTTCGCCTTCGGGTGTGACGAGTGTGCAAGTGAAGCCGTTGCGGTTCCACAGCGTCAAGCCCGATTTCAAGTCGCGGACCATGACGACGTTGGCGAGCAAGTACTCGGCGATCTGCTTGTACTCGTCTTTGACCGAGACGACGTCCATCATCGGCGCCACGACTTCGGGCTGTCCGAGCGGCAGCGCCTTTTTCTCGCGCCGCGAGACCTCGCGCGTGATGAAGCTGCCGCGCCCGACGGACTCGCGCTTGAGGTAATCGATCGCCTCCAGTCCCTCTTCGTGGCTTTTCACGATGATGTATTGGAGCCGATCGCCCAAAACGGCGGTGAGCGCCTTCTCGTATGCTTCAGGCGCCTCGATCACCTCGGCGACGAGACCGTAAACGCCGTCGAACGCCGCCTCGTTGCGGCGCTTCAGCATGATGCTGCGGACGCCGTCCTGATAGCCTTCATAATTCCGCTGCAGCGCCTGAAGTGAAGATAGCCGGGAGCCGTTTTCCTGAACTTTGCCGCGCAGCAGCTCGATGCGCTTTTCCTGCTCGTCGCGCGCCGTGTTCCAGGAGCGGATCGACTCGGCGACTTCGCGGCTCTGCTGCGCGACGTCGCCGGCGCGCTCGACCGTGCTTTTTGCGGTGGCCAGCTTTAGGTCGAGCTTTTCGCGCCACGTGGCGAGGGCTGACGCCGCCGCGGCGTCTTCGCTGCGGTTGCGCGCGAGTTCGGCGTCGAGTTCGGCTCGATCTTTTTCCTGCGCGGCGAGATCGCTGCGCGCTTGTGCGGTGCAACTTGCAAGATCGATGAGCGTGGATTTCCCCTCCTCGACCGCCGCTTGCAGCTCGCGGATGTGCCGTTTTAAATTTTCCAGCTCGGATTCTTTATCCTTAAGCAACGCCTCCTCGAACAGCGAGAGTTGGACGAAGTGCTCGCGGGCTTTTCGCAGCTCTTCGATCTCACCGGTGAGGGCTTCAAGCTTGCGCGCGACCTCCGCGCGCTCGGCGGTCGAGCGACGCTCACTCGCGTCGAGGCCGACACGCTCTTTTTTCAGGAACTCGATTCGCTGCTCGTCGCCCTGGATCGTCACTTTGCGCTGGTAGACGGTCTCCTGAGCCGCGGAAATTCTTCGATCGCTCTCCAGGAGCGAGAGTCGCACCGACTCCGCTTCGGACTCCTTCGCGTTAAGCGAGGCGGTGAGCTGGATGAGACCGTCTTCGGTCTCCTTGAGTGTCGCTTCGTGCGCCGCGATGTCGGCTTCGAACGCGCGCCGCTGGCCGTCTGCCCAGGCGAGCTCTTTTTGGCGGAGCTCCTGCTTGATGGCGCGGTAGCGCTCGGCTTTTTTCGCCTGCAGCTCCATGCTGCGGATCTGACGCTCGATCTCGCGCACGATGTCGCTCACGCGCAGAAGATTCTGCTGCGTGCGCTCGAGCTTGCGCTCGGCGATTTGTTTCCTGCCTTTGTACTTGCTCGTCCCCGCCGCTTCTTCGATGATGATGCGGCGCTCCTCCGGCTTGGCGTTAACGAGTTCGTCGACGCGCCCCTGCTCGACGATCGAATACGCCTTGCTGCCTACGCCCGTGCCGAGGAAAAGCTCGATGATATCTTTGAGGCGCGAGGCGACTTTATTAATCTGGTACTCCGATTCTCCCGAGCGGAAGAGCCGGCGCGTGATCATAATCTCGCTGAAACCGTTGTATTCGACGGGACCGCGGCCGTCCTCGTTTTCCAGAACCAGAGACACTTCAGCCATGCCCGTTTGCGCCATGCTCTCGCTGCCGCTGAAGATGACGTCTTCCATCTGGTGCCCGCGGAGATGGCGCGCGCTCTGCTCACCCATCACCCAGCGCAGCGCGTCGACGACGTTGGATTTCCCACATCCGTTCGGGCCGACGATCGCCGTCACGCCGCGCGGAAACTCCAAAACCGTGCGTGGCGCAAACGACTTAAAACCCTGCATTTCCAGCCGTTTTAGACGCATCAGCCGATACTCCTTGAAGTGTGGAAGAAGCGCGATTTTGCGGAGTATTTCACTCAATTCCGCACTATTCCACATGCGGAAAAGAGTGTCAAGGAAAATTACAAGATACTGCGGCAGCGGGGTCTTCGGACCACAAGATATTGGTGTGATGAAGAGAGCGACCGCAAATACTGTCAGGTGTTGTCAGATTCTGTCTACTCTAACAGCTCTGTGTTCCAGTAGGAGACGTCGACGGCGTTGAGGAAGGGGTGCCATTCGCGGTAGCGGGACAGATTGAAAGTCTCCTGCATGAACGGGGTCCACTTCGGTTTGTAGGGACGATGCAGCAGCGCCATGCCGGCCTCATGCGGCGTGCGGCCGCCCTTGCGGCGGTTGCACTCGTGGCACGAGCAGACGACGTTCTCCCAGGTCGATGTGCCGCCGCGCGAGCGCGGGATGACGTGATCGAGATTGAGCTCGTAGCGCGGTAACCTGCGCCCGCAGTATTGGCAAATGAGCTTGTCTCGCGCGTAAATATTATAACGGCTGAAGCGTACGTGGCGCTTGGGCACGCGGTCGTAGCCGACGAGCAGGATAACCCGGGGCACGCGGATGACGCGATTGACCAAGCCGATCGACTCGTCGTTTACAGAGACCGACAGATGGCTCCAGCTCTCGAAATCGAAGGTCTGATACTGCTCGTTTACCGCGCGCGCGATCCCCTGGTAGAGCAGGGTAAAGGCGCGCCGCACCGAAGTGACATGAATCGGCAGATAAGACCGGTTGAGGATGAGGACCTTGGTATTGAGAATCGAATAGGTCGGGATCGACGCGGCGGCTTCCATACTCGTTGTTGCCGTAAAGAATATCGGCCGCATCGGGTAAAGTCAACAGAACGCGGTTATGAATACTTGAAATCGCTTCGCGTTTAACATATAAACGAGGATTAGTTGTTGCATGGGTCTCGTTGTCGAGGAGAGATCCCGCCATTTATTCCCCGCCGCACGGACGCATCCCCAGCTAGAAAGACAGCGTGTGAAACAGGACATCTATATCAACCATACCCCGCAGGAAACCCGCATCGCGATCGTCGAAGACGGATCGCTGGCGGAATTTTTAGTCGAGCGCCGGCAGGAGCGCGGCATCGCCGGCAACATGTACAAAGGCAAGGTTTCGCGCGTGCTGCCCGGCATGCAGGCCGCCTTCGTCGACATCGGCATGGACAAGGCCGCGTTTCTCCACGTCTCGGATTTCTCGACCTCGTCGGAGATCGGCGCCTTCACGGCGTCGGAAAACGAGATTATCGTCGAGCCGCCGAAGCCGGCGCACCCGTCGCGCCGCCTGCCGATCGAGAAGCAACTCACGCACGGGCAGGAGATTCTGGTGCAGGTCGCCAAGGACCCGCTGGGCACCAAGGGCGCGCGCATCACTTCGCACGTCTCGCTGCCGGGGCGCTATCTCGTCTTCATGCCCAACGTAAGCCACGTCGGCATCTCGCGGCGCATCGAGGACGACAAGGAAAGAAAGCGGCTCAAGGAAATCGCCCTCTCGATGACGACCGAGGAGGGCGGCTTCATCCTCCGCACCGCGAGCGAGGGACGCAGCAAGCGCGAGATCCAGCGCGACCTCGCGTTCCTCACCAAGCTCTGGCGCGGCATCAAGAAAAAAGCCGAGACCGCGCCGGCGCCGTCGCTGATCCATCAAGACCTCGATCTCGTCACGCGCACGATCCGCGATTTTTTCACGACCGAGACGCACCAGGTCTACGTCGACCAGGTGAAGGAGTACCGGCGCATTCTCGAATTCGTCAGCCACTTCATGCCGCGGCTCAAATCCAAGGTCACAGTCTATACCGACCCCGAGCCGATCATGGATCACTTCGGCGTCGAGGCGCAGATGACGAAGGCGCTGGAGAGCAAGGTGTGGCTGCGCTCGGGCGGCTACCTCGTGATCGGCCGCACCGAGGCGCTGACCGCCATCGACGTCAACACCGGCCGCTTCGTCGGCCGGCGCAATCAGGAAGAGACGATCTTCAGGACCAACATCGAAGCGGCCGAAGAAGTCGTGCACCAGCTGCGCCTTCGCAATATCGGGGGCATCATCGTGATCGACTTCATCGACATGGAGAAAGAGGGGAACCGCAAGCGGGTTTACGAGACGCTGAAAGAGGCGATCAAGAAGGACAAGGCGCGCACGAATATTTTGAAAATCTCCGAGCTCGGGCTCGTCGAGATGACGCGCCAGCGCACGCGCGAGAGTTTGGAGAACATGCTGCTCGCGCCCTGCAGCTACTGCGACGGGCACGGGCGGGTGAAGTCGAACGTGACCGTCGCCTATGAAATTTTACGCGCGATCAAGAAGGAAAAGACGCAGCTGCAGGACGGCAAGCGCATCGTCGTGCGGCTGCACCCGGACATCGCCAACTTCCTCTACGACGACGAGAACCAGAGCCTGGATTTTTTAGAGCGCGAGATCAACCACAAGATCATTCTCAAGGCCGCCGAGCGGCTGCGCCACGATCAATACGAGATCTCGACCATCTAGCCGGCCCTCACCCTAACCCTCTCCCATCGGAATGGGAGAGGGAACAGTCACTTTCGCATCTATTCGCAGGCTGGTGTTTCCGCTTCCTCGCCCTCCTTTGGAGGGAGAGGAATGAGGTGAGGGCGGCTTTTGAGGAATTATTTCTTCGGCCACGCCATGATGTCTTCATCGCGGCGGAGCTTCTCTGCGCGATAATATTCCTCGTGCACGAAATCGGTGATCTTTCGCCGCGGCTTCGCCTTGGGCCATGCCTTGGCGTGGCCGATCGGCATGATCCAGAGCAGCCGCAGCGGCTCCGGCACTTTGAACAACTCGCGCAATTCGTCCTTCACCTCGTCGCGCACCGAGACCCAGACGGTGCCGAGGTTCATGCTCGCCGCCATGAGCATCATGTGCTCGACGGAGTTCGCGATGCTCGCCTGCAATAATTTTTCGCGGTCGCCGGGCTGGCGCGTCGTCAAATAGACGCGCATCGTGCGCGGGTCGGCGCAGCAGAGCACGAGCGCGCTCACGTCGCCGACGTAATCTTTTTTCAATCCTTTATAATTCACCGGGTCCTCGCGCTTGCGCGCGCGCCACTCCTCGTCGTAGATGCGGCGCACGCGGCGCATCTTCTCGCGGTCGCGCGTGACCACGAACTCCCACGGCTGCGTGTTGGCGCCGGAAGGCGCCCAGCGCGCCGCCTCGAGGATCATCGCGAGCTGCGCGCCGCTCACCTTGCCGCTTTTGTAGACGCGCACGCTGCGGCGCGTGCGCACGACGTCCAAAAGTGCCTTGCTGTCCATGGCCGTTTCCTTACCACTACCGGGCCGCTTTTTCGAGCGGTCCGGGCGGCTTGACGGACGATCTAAATATATATATATTGTGATTGATATGGATCTCGCGCGCATGTTCAAGGCCCTGGGGGACCCGACACGGCTCCGCATCCTGGCCGCGGTCGCCCAGGAAGAGCTCACCGTGGGCGAGATCCGCGAGGTTGTCGATTCGGTCCAGTCGGCGGTGTCGCGGAACCTGGCGATCCTGCGCGACGCCGGCTTCGTCGCCGACCGGCGCGAGGGGACCAACGTCTACTTCTCGCTCCGTCGCGACATGGCCGAGCCCGCGCGTCGCCTCTTCGACTCCGCCGCGCCGCGCTTCGCCGAGCTGCCCCAGGCGAAAGACGACCGCCGCCGGCTCCAGCGCTGCCGCCAGCGGCGCGCCGCGCGCTCGCGCGGCTACTTCGAGTCCGTCGCCGGCGACTGGGAGCGCATCCGCAAGTCCTGCTTCGACGACCGGCTGGGCTCCGTCGCGCTCGAGAAGCTCGTGCCGCGCGGCCTTATCGTCGCCGATATCGGCTGCGGCACCGGCTCGCTCACCTTCGAGCTCGCGCGCGTCGCGAATAAGGTAATCGGCGTCGATCTCTCCTCCGAGATGCTCAAGCGCGCCGAATCCGTCGCGCGCGAGCGCGGCATAGGCAACGTCGAGTTCCGCCGCGGCGACGCGGAGAAAATCCCGCTCGAATCGGCGTCCGTCGACGCGGCGTTCTCGGTCATGGTGCTGCATTTCCTCGCCGACCCCGCGCGCGCCGTCGCCGAGCTCGTCCGCGTCACGCGCCCCGGCGGGTCCGTCGTCCTCCTCGACCTCGTGCCGCACGACCAGGAATGGATGCGCGACGAGATGGCGCACCGCCGGCTCGGCTTCGCGCGGGCGGAGATCGAAAAATGGCTCCGCGCCGCCGGCTGCGGCGCAATCGAATTCGAATTGACCGGCAGCTACGCCGGCGA
Source organism: Binatia bacterium (assembly GCA_036522615.1). GTDB lineage: Bacteria > Desulfobacterota > Binatia > UBA9968 > UBA9968 > JAJPJQ01. The sequence continues at coordinate 17,023 of DATDFN010000283.1, forward strand.
GAAGGCGAAGAAGAACGGCAAGCGCGCGGTGGAGATTTTCGTCGCCAGGGCCGCGGCGCCGGCGCGGGCCGCGAATTCGGTAGGGGCGGTTTTCGAACCGCCCCTACGAGGAGAAGGATGAAACGGCGGGCTGTCTCCCCCTTACGAAGGGGAGACTAAGAGGGGGTCTCCGGCTTCCTCGCCCTCCCTCGGAGGGAGAGGATCGAGGTGAGGGTGGCCCTCACCCTGGCCCTCTCCCGAGACGGGCGAGGGAATAAAAAATTGTAGGGGCGGTTCGCGAACCGCCCTTACGTGAGAAAATAAAAACGGCAGCATGAAAAACAACACAGAAATTCTTAAGCAGCTCCTCTCCCGGCGCATCCTCGTCATCGACGGCGCGATGGGGACGATGATCCAGGCGCTCAAATTGGACGAGGCGGATTTCCGCGGCGCGCAATTTAAAAATCACGCGCGCCCGCTCAAGGGCTGCAACGATCTGCTCGTGCTGACGCGCCCCGAGGCGATCGAGAATATCCATAGACAGTTTCTCGCCGCGGGCGCCGACATCATCGAGTCGAACAGCTTCAACGCCAACGCGATCTCGCTCGCCGACTACGCTCTCGAAGATCAGGTCCACGCGATCAATCTCGCGGCGGCCCAAGTCGCGCGGCGCGCGGCCGACGCCGCGTCCACGCCCGACAAGCCGCGCTTCGTCGCCGGCGCGATCGGCCCGACCAACCGCACCGCCTCGCTTTCGCCCGACGTCAACAACCCGGCGTTCCGCGCCACCGACTTCGACACGCTCGCCGCGGCCTATTACGAGCAGGTGCGCGGCCTGGTCGACGGCGGCGTCGACCTGCTGCTCCCCGAGACGACCTTCGACACGCTCAATTTGAAAGCGTGCCTCTTCGCCATCGAGAAATTCTTTCGCGAAAAAAATATCCGCCTGCCCGTCTTCGCCTCGATCACGATCACCGACCGGAGCGGCCGCACGCTCTCGGGCCAGACGCTGGAGGCGTGCCTCACGTCGATCGCGCACTTCGACCTCGCCGCCGTCGGCCTCAACTGCGCGCTCGGCCCCGAGCAGATGGTGCCGTTCATCGCCGACATGGCGCGCCTCGCGCCGCTGCCGGTCTTCGCCTATCCCAACGCGGGGCTGCCGAACGAGTTCGGCGGCTACGACATGGGGCCGGAGGAGTTCGCGAAATATTTTTCCGAATGGGCGCGCGAAGGCTGGCTCAACTTGGCCGGCGGCTGCTGCGGCACCACGCCGGAGCACATCGCGGCGGTCGCTAAGGCGGTCGCGGGCGTTAAACCGCGCGTGCCGCCCGAGCGCGACGGCTACACGCGTCTCAGCGGCTTGGAGAATCTCACGATCCGCCCCGACTCCAACTTCATCATGATCGGCGAGCGCACCAACGTCGCCGGCTCGCGCCGCTTCGCGCGCCTCATCCGCGAAGAGAAATACGAAGAGGCTTTGACCGTCGCGCGCGAGCAGGTGGAAGGCGGCGCAAACATCCTCGACGTCAACATGGACGAGGGCATGCTCGATTCGGTGAAGGCGATGTCGACGTTCTTGAACCACATCGCCGCCAATCCCGAGATCAGCCGCATCCCGATCATGATCGACAGCTCGAACTTCGACGTGATCGAGGCGGGCTTGAAATGCGTGCAGGGGAAATCGGTCGTCAACTCGCTGTCGCTGAAAGAGGGCGAGGACGAGTTCCGCCGCCGCGCGCGCCTGGTGAAAAATTACGGCGCCGCCGTCGTCGTCATGGCGTTCGACGAGAAAGGGCAGGCGACCGCGACCGACCACCGGATCGCGATCTGCGCGCGCGCGCATAAAATTCTCACCGAAGAGATCGGCTTCGACGAGAGCGACATCATCTTCGACACCAACATCCTCGTCGTCGCCACCGGCATGGAGGAGCACAACGACTACGCGGTCAACTTCATCGAGGCCGCGAAGCGGCTGAAAGAATTATTCCCGCGCTGCCACCTCTCCGGCGGCGTCAGCAACATCTCGTTCTCGTTCCGCGGCAACGACGGCGTGCGCGAGGCGATGCACGCGGCGTTTCTCTACCACGCGATCAAGGCCGGCATGGACATGGGCATCGTTAACGCCGGCCAGCTCTCGGTCTACGAGCAGATCCCGCCGGAATTATTGCAGCGCGTCGAGGACGTCTTGTTCAACCGCCGCGCCGACGCGACCGAGCGGTTGCTCGAATTGGCCGAGAGCTACAAGGGCAACGGCAAGAGCGCGGCGGCGGCCGAGGCCTGGCGCGAGGAGAATGTCGAGAAGCGCCTCGCGGAAGCGGTCATCCGCGGCGTGCTCGACCACATCGAGCCGGATTTAAAAGAGGCGCTGGAGAAATATCCGCGCCCGCTCTCGATCATCGAGGGGCCGCTCATGGACGGCATGAACGTCGTCGGCGACCTCTTCGGCGAGGGCAAGATGTTCCTGCCGCAGGTGGTGAAGAGCGCGCGCGTGATGAAAAAAGCGGTCGCGTACTTGACGCCGCTGATGGAGGCGGAGAAAAAATCCGCCGACCAGGGAAAGGCGCGCGCCAAGCTCGTCTTCGCCACGGTAAAGGGCGACGTGCACGACATCGGCAAGAACATCGTCGGCGTCGTGCTCGGCTGCAACAACTACGAGGTGATCGACCTCGGCGTCATGGTGCCGGCGGAGAAGATCCTCGACACCGCCGCCGCGGAGGGCGCCGACGTCGTCGGGCTCTCCGGCCTGATCACGCCGTCGCTCGACCAGATGGTCGACGTCGCACGCGAGATGGAGCGGCGCAGCCTCGACGTCC
>DATDFN010000284.1:0-3250 GCA_036522615.1 Binatia bacterium
GGCATGGAAGATCCCGTCCAGCGTCTCAAGGACATGGATCTCGAAGGCATCGACACGGCGGTGCTCTTCGGCACGAGCCCGTTCTTGAGCCTGCCGTTCGTCGAGGACAAAGAGCTTGCCGCGGCGATCGCGGAAGTCTACAACAACTGGCTCGCGAAATACTGCGCGGCCGACAAACGGCGGCTCAAGGGGGTCGCGCTGGTGCCGATCCAGGATCCGCCCGCGGCAGTTAAAGAGCTGCGCCGCGCGGTGAAAGAGCTGGGCTTTGTCGCCGTCGCGACTCCGGTCCATTCCTCGTCGGGTAAAAATCTCGACCATCCCGACCTGGAGCCGTTTTTCGCCGAGGCCGATCGCCTCGGCGTCCCTGTGTGCGTCCACACGGGTGCCGGCGACGGCGTCGCCGCCGGGACCGAGCGCTTCGACCATCCGTTTTACACCCACGCGATGACGCATCCCTTCGAACAAATGATCGCCGTGCTCTGTGTGGTCGTCGGCGGCATCTTGGGAAAATATCCGCGTCTCAAAGTCGCGTTCATGGAAGCCGGCGCCGGCTGGGTGCCGTATTGGATGGAGCGTCTCGACGAGCACTACGAGTACCTGCAGCCGACGGTGCCGTGGCTCACCAAGCCGCCGAGCGAGTACATGCGCGGCGATCAGCTCTATTATTCTTTCGAGCCGGACGAGCGGACGATTCGATACGTGGCGGAGTTCGTCGGCGAAGACCGGCTGATTTTCGCTTCGGATTACAATCATTCCGATTCGAAGTTCCCGCACACGGTCGAGAGCGTCACCCGGCGCGAGGACATTCCGCCGAAGCTCATGGCGAAGATCATGGGCGAGAACGCCGCTCGATTGTATAGTCTGTAGAGGCGACCATGGCCGATCTCAAAGCCTTCGAGGAAGAGCTCGCCAAAAAGAATTTCCGCGGCTATTGGCAGGCGGTGCAGGGCGAGACGCGGCGCGAGCCGGTCGCGACCTTCGCCCCTTGTCTCTGGAAGGGGAAGGAGCTCTACGCCGCGATGGAAAAAGCCGGCGAGCTGCTCGGACTCGAATCGACCTTCCGCCGCGTCATCCAGATGAAGCATCCCGCGCTTCCGACAGGAACGACGCACACGCTGACGCTGAACCTGCAACTCTTAAAGCCCGGCGAGCACGCCGCGGCGCACCGGCACATGGCCGGCGCGATTCGCTTCATCACGAAGGGGCGCGGCGCGCGGCTCGTCGTCGACGGCGAATCGTTCGAGATCGGCGCGGGCGATTTCGCCACCACGCCGAATTGGAGCTGGCACGACCACGTTAACGAATCCAACGAGACGCTCATGTGGCTCGACGTCCTCGACTCGCCGCTCGTGCGCATGCTGCAGGTCGACTTTCACGAGCCCGCCGCGGAGCCGCACCAGCCGATCACGCGCGCCGAAGGGACCTCTTACGCCGAGCTCGGCCCGCTCCGGCCGAGCTGGGTCCGGAGCGATTCGATTCAACCGCCCGCCTACGTCTACCGCTGGGAAGACACCGAGCAGACACTCAAAAGCATCGGCGAGCGGCCCGGCGATCCCTACGACGGCGTCGTTCTCAATTACGTCAATCCGCTGACCGGCGGCCCCACGCTGCCGACGTTCAACTGCGCGATCCAGATGATCCGCCCGGGCGAGAAGACGCTCGCGCACCGCCACACGAGCTCGACGATCTATTATGTCTTCAGAGGCCGCGGCACATCGTTCATCGGGAACCAGCGCTTCGACTGGGAGGAGGGCGATTCTTTCGTCGCGCCGGTGTGGCAGCCGCACCGCCACGAAAACAGCCATAAAGAGCCGGCGATTATTTTTACGATGAGCGACGAGCCGCTCATGCGCGCGCTCGGCTTCTACCGCGAGCAGGAGGAAAAAGGATGAGGAAAACATTCTTCCGCATCCTCTTCGCGATCGCCCTGATCGGCGTCGCTCTTGCTCCGCGGCTCGCCGCGGCGCAGAAGCTCATCGTCGGCTGGTCGGCGGTGAGCGCGCTCAACTCGCCCTATTGGGTGATGCAGGACGGCGGCTTTCTAAGGCAGGAGGGGTTGGAGACCGACCTGATCTATATCGCCAGCTCTTCGACCATCGCGCAGGCGCAGCTGGCCGGCGACGTTTCGGTCTCGACCGCCAACAGCCAGGTGATCGCCGACATCGGCCTGCAGGGCGGCGATCTCATCGCGATGGGCGCGGTCATCAACGTCGCCGCGTTCTACATCATGGCCTCGCCCGACATAAAGCGGGTCGAAGACCTAAGAGGAAAGCCGGTCGGCGTCACGCGCTACGGCGCCTCCACGGATTTTTCCATGCGCCTCTTTTTGCGAAAGTACGGACTCGCGCCGGAGCGCGACGTGCCGATCATCCAGATCGGCGAGATGCCGGCGATCGCCGCCGCGCTGTCGAAGCGCTCGATTTACGCGGCGCCGATGTCGTATCCGATGGCCTTCATCGCGCAGCAGGCGGGCGTCAAAGTGCTCGCCAACCTCGCCAAAGAGGACATCCCGTTCGTCCACGTCGGCATCGGCGTGACGCGCCGCTTCGTGAAAGATCACCGCGCGCAGGCGAAGGCGATTCTGCGCGCGTACGGCCGCGCGGTGCATTTCATGCACACGAATAAAGAAGAATACAAAAAGATTCTCGCCAAATACTCCAAGGTGACCGATCCGGGGATGCTCGACGGCAGCGTGCAGTACGCCTACGATTTCGTCGAGAAAGTGCCGCTCGTGAAGCCGCAGGCGTTCCAGGTGACGCTCGACGTCATCGCGCAGAAAAACCCGAAAGCCAAGACCGCCAAGCCCGAGCAGTTCTTCGACAATAGTCTGGTGCAGGAACTCATCAACGAGAAGTTTTTCGTCTCGCTCTGGGGCAAGAATCCGTAACGCTTCGTGACCCTGATCCTCAACAACGACGACGTCCGCAGCGTCCTCACGATGGAGATCGCGATGCGGGCGCTGGAAGAAGCGTATGCGCAGATCGCGCGCGAGGAGGCGGTCTGCCGCCCGCGCATCGATATTCAAATTCCGACCTCGGACCCGAATAAAGTCTATCAATGGGGCACGATGGAAGGCGGATCGATCTCCGGTTACTTCGCGATTCGCATGAAGTCGGACGTCATCTACGAGCAGGAATACAACGGCGCGGTCACGCAGGAAAAGTACTGCGTCCGGCCGGGCAACTACTGCGGCCTCATTCTCCTCACCAGCATCCAAAACGGCGAGCCGCTCGCGCTGATCAACGACGGC
>DATDFN010000285.1:0-9697 GCA_036522615.1 Binatia bacterium
TGTGCGACGAAGTCGTTCCAGCTCGGAATCTTCCCATGGAGGTACTGCGCGTTGACGCGTGACAGGGGACCGAGGTCGAGGTACCACCGGTAGGTATCGTAGCGGTCGAAGTCGAAGGAAGGCGCAGATAAAACGTTCGCAATCGCTAACCACTGAAACGAACGCGAGTTGGAGGCAGACATGAAGCTGTTAAAAACGAAAGAGATCCGGACGACATGGATCGGACTCTTTGCCGGCATCTGCGGAGCGTTGTTCCTGCTCGGAGTCTCGGCGGGATTCGCCGCCGCACCGCAGCAGAAAACATTTTCCTCGCCCGAAGAAGCGGCCAAGGCGGCGATCGCCGCGGCGAAGGCCGGCAATGAAAAAGAGCTGCTGGCAATCTTCGGTCCACAAGCGAAGGATTTACTCTCTTCCGGCGATCCGGTCGCGGATAAAGAAAGACGCGGCCGGGTTATCGCCGCCTACGAAGAAAAGAATCGCCTTTCGAAGGAAGGGGACAATACGATTCTCATCGTGGGCAAGAACGAATGGCCCTTCCCAATTCCGCTCGTGCAGGAAGGCGGCCGTTGGATGTTCGACACCGAGCAGGGCCGCGAGGAGATTCTCAACCGCCGTATCGGCGACAACGAGCTGTTCACGATTAACACCCTGCTCGCGGTCGTCGACGCCGAGCGCGAGTACGCCATGAAGGCGAGCGACAAAAGCGGATTGAGGGAATACGCCCAAAAATTCATCAGCGACTCCGGTAAGAAGAACGGCTTGTACTGGGATGTCAAAGCGGGCGAGCCGGAGAGTCCGCTGGGACCGATCATGAAGCAGGCGCGCAACGAAGGTTATAAAAGCGGCGCGCCTTCCTATCACGGCTACCACTACCGGATTTTGACGGCACAGGGAAAGAATGCGCCGGGCGGCGCGTACAGCTACATTGTCAAGGGTAAGATGATCGGTGGCTTCGCCGTCGTCGCTTATCCCGCGGAATACGGCAACTCCGGCGTGATGACGTTCGTCGTCAATCACGACGGTAAGGTCTTGCAAAAGGACCTGGGCAAAAACACCGCGTCGGCCGCCGCGGCGATAAAGGAATACAATCCCGACAAGAGCTGGACGGAAGCCAAGATAGATACGGCCAGCAAGTAAATAAATAGATGACGCCCATGAGAAATATATCGCCCGCCGTATTCGGCCTCGCGGCGGGCACGCTCTTCGCCGCCGCGTGCGGCTCGGGCTCGCGCGACATCGTCGCGGCGCGGGCGGATTTTCGCGAGCACGCCGCGCAATGCACCGCGCAGTACGGTTACAGCCCCGAAGCGGGCGCGGCGCTCGGCCCATTCGAGCTCGGCGCGAGCGAGCGCCCCTGGCGGGAGTGCGTCTACCGGGGCATCGATCAGTATCTCGTCTCGAGCTCCTTGACGCCGGAGATTTACAGCAAGGCGATCGCCGAGGACCGCGCGCTGACCGACGCCGTCGCGGCCGGTCGAACCACCCGCGCGCAGCGCGCGGAGCGCATCCGTCAATTATTGGCGGATATCGACCGGACGGAGAAGATGAATCGGGCGAAGATCGAGCAAATGGAAGCCGTCAATCGCGTCGTCCAGGAAGAGACGGCGCGCCAGCTCGACCCGATGCGCCGGTCGCTCATGGTGCCGCTCGCGCGATGAATGAAGGAGGAAAGATGAGTTCCATCGCACAAGCTCACGCGACGATATCGCGCCGCCTCGCCGTCATGGCCTTGCTCGCGGCGATGCTTTTTGTATCTGGCTGTTATTACTACGGCCCGGCGCCGGCGTACGGGCCGGGACCGACCAGCTTCGATCGCTCCTGGGACGCGGCGCGCGGCGCCGCTTACGACGAGGGTGTGCGGCTTACCGGCGAAGACCGGTCGAGGGGAGTCATTACCGGTGCCCGCGGCGATCAGGACGTTACGATAAACATTTTCACACAGGCCGACGGCAGCGTGCGCGTGGAATTCAATGCGCGCGGCCCGCAAGGCGCGAACAGCGATCTCGCGTCTCGGCTGTCACGCGCCTACGACCGGCGCATGGGCAGGTAGCAAGTGGCGCAGGCGTCAAACTCCAAAATGACTTTTGTCGCCGTCCTGGCGCTCGCCCAGGGCGTGCTTGCAGTTCTCCGCTCGCTGCATTGGTTCGACATCGGCAGCGACTTGATGGAGCGGGGCATTCTTCTCTTGCCCGCGATAGCGATGTTCGTTTACGCGCGCGGAGCGCTCGTCGGCTTGATCGCCCTCTTGTACGTTTTGTTCGCCTTCGGCGAATTCGCCGGGCGCGGCTGGACGCGCTCTTGCGGCGCTGTCGCCGCCGTTCTCAACTTGTTGCTGGTCGTGGGCGCGGTTTTGGAGGGAGAAGACGTCCTGCGCGCGTCGCTGTGGGCGGTGGTGCCGGTGATCGTCCTCTGGTACGTGTTTTCGAGCGCGCCGGGCCGCGCGGTGCGTGCGCGCGCCGCATCGTAGGTTTAAATCGCCGTACTCGGCAACGAAATCGTGAAATGAAGTGGGCGCCGCGATCCTGCAACGCATTCTCCCGAAACTTCTGAGCCGCGCCGTCGCGGCAGCCGTCGTCTTCGCAGCGAGCGTCCCGCAAGCCGCCGTCGTTCCTCCGGCGTGGAACGAAGGCGGGCCCGCCCCCAAACTCATTTTGCAGATCACCGTCGACCAGCTACGCGGCGACCTGCCCGGGCGCTATCTCGACCGCATGGGAGACGGTGGCTTTCGCTATCTCGTCCAGCACGGCATCTGGTACGCGGACGCCCATCACGCGCACGCCAACACCGAGACGGTCGTGGGACACACGACGCTCGCGACGGGAGCCGACCCGTCCGCGCACGGCATGGTCGCCAACGTTTGGCTCGACCGCCGAACCGGCAAGCTCGCTTACAACACCGAGGACAAACGGTATCGCATCTTGACGCCCGGCGCCGACGTCGACAAAGCGACGGAGTTCGACCCGACGCAAAAGCTCGCCGCGACCGACGGCCGTTCGCCCGCGGCGATTCTCGTCTCGACCTTCAGCGACGAGCTGGCGATCCGCTACGCCGGCCGGTCGAAGATTTTCGGCGTGTCCGTCAAAGACCGCGGCGCGGTTCCGCTCGCGGGGCACGCCGGCAAGGCGTTCTGGTTCTCAAAAGCAACCGGAGAGTTCGTCTCCAGCACCTTTTATTACAACCGCTACCCGGCATGGGTGACCGAGTGGAACAATAAGAAGCTCGCGCGCGGCTATAGCGGCAAATCGTGGGAGCTGCTGCGGGAGAAGTCCCGTTATATCTACGGCGCCGCCGACGACCGGCCCTGGGAGATCGACTACGAAGGCTACGGCCGCGTCTTCCCGCATCCGTTCGGCGACGCGGGCGATAAACATTTCACGACGCGCCTGACGATCAGTCCGGTGGGCGACGAATTGACGCTCGACTTCGCCGAGAGGCTGATCGACCGCGAGCAGCTCGGCAGGCACGACGTTCCGGACTACCTCTCGATCAGTTTCTCGTCCACGGATTACGTGGGGCACATCTTCGGCCCATCGAGCCTGGAGAGCGAGGACAACCTGCTGCGCCTGGACCGCACGCTCGCGCGGCTGTTCGCCTACGTGGAAAAGCGGGTCGGCCTCGGGAACACGCTGATCGTGCTGTCGGCCGATCACGGGGCGCCCGAAGCGCCCGGCTACCTCAACGAGCTCGGCATCCCGGCGAGATATCTAAGGCCCGAAGAGTGGGACACCGAGCCGGGCATCGCCGCCTTGAAAAAGAAATTCGGCGTCGGAAAAGAGCTCATCCGCATGTACGAGCATCCTTACGTCTACCTGAACCAGGATGTGATCCGCGAGCGCGGGCTCAACCAGGCCGAGGTCGAGAATGCCGTCGCTGCGGAGCTGATGAAGCTCGACGGCATCGCGCTGGCCATTTCCAGCACGGCGCTGCGCGAGAACAACCTGCCGTCGACGCCGAGGATCACCGCCGTCCTGCGTAACTTCAACCCGCAGCGCTCCGGCGACATTTTCGTCGTCTTCGAGCCGCACAGCTTCCTGCGCGAGGCCGAGGGGCTGCAGGCGGCGGTGAGCCACGGCTCGCCGTGGCGCTACGACACCTACGTGCCGGTCGTCTTCGCCGGCGGCACGCTCGGAGCCAAGCGTATTTACCGCGAGATCGAAACGGTCGATGTCGCGCCGACGCTCGCCGCGGCGGTGGGCGCCAAATTGCCTTCCGGCGCAAGGGGGGCGCCGCTGCCGGAAATTGTGCAAAATGTGCGGCCGCTTGCGGCGGCGGGAGCGGCGAAATGAAAATCGCGCTGCGCGCCCTTGCCGCCATCGTCGTCGCCGGGATGACGGCGTGGTCGGCCGGCGCGATTTATTACGCGCCGGTGCTGGGCGACAACCTTCGCGCCCCCCTCGCGATCGGTTTCCCGCTCGCGGTCGCGCTCGCGTTTATATTTCTGCCGAACCGCCGGCGCACGCTCGCCGGCTTTCTCGTTGTTTTCGCCCTGCTCGTTTTGTTGTTTTTCCGGATCCCCGCCTCGAACGATCGCGACTGGCAGCCCGAAGTCGCGGTGACGCCTTGGGCGGAAGTAAAAGGCGATCTCGTGACGATCCACGGCGTGCGCAATTTCGACTACCGCACGGAAACCGACTTCGACGCGCGCTGGGAAGACCGGACGTACGATCTTCGCAAGCTCGACTCGGCGGACGTGATCGCGGTCTATTGGGCGGGCAAGGCGATCGCCCACGTCATGCTGAGCTTCGGCTTCCAGAATAAAGATTATCTCGCGGTCTCGATCGAGACGCGCAAGGCGAAGGGCGAGAGCTACTCGACGCTCGCGGGGTTTTTCCGCAACTACGAGCTGATCTACATCCCCGCCGACGAGCGCGACGTCGTCCGCGTGCGCTCGAATTACCGCGAGCCGCAGGAGCAGGTGTATATCTATCGGACGCGCGCGCCGCAGAGAAATATCCGCCGGGTCTTTCTCGACTATATCAAGACGATGAACGAGATGCGCGAGCGCCCGGGCTTTTACAACACGCTCACGACCAACTGCACGACGAGCATCCTGACGCACACGAAGATGAATCCGGAGTCGCCGCCGCTTTCGTGGAAGATTCTCCTGAGCGGATACGTGCCGGCGTACCTGTACGAGAGCGGGCGGATCGACACCTCGATGCCGTTCGCGGAGTTGGAAAAAATTTCACTGATCAACGACCGCGCGCACGCCGCCGACAAGGCGCCCGATTTTTCGCAGCGCATACGCCAGGGCCTGCCGCGGCCGGCGCCGCTGCCGTGATGATGGCATACGGAAACGAATAAGATGATGAAACGAAGGCGCATCTATACATCGCTCTTTGCCAAGTTCTGTGTAGTGGCCTCCGGCCTTTTTCTGCTCTCCGCCTGCGCGACGCCGATCGGCGTCGCGCGTCTGAGCACGCAGCAGGCGCAGCAAATCCTTACGGCCAACGCGCTTTCAGCGGGAACGCCGAGCAGCTGGTCGTCCCAGGTCTTGCAGCGAAACGGTCTCTTTACGCGCTTCGAGGAGGATCCCGCCGCGACGCTGACGGAGCTGCACCAGATGTTGCGGCAGCCCGTCGACGAGGAACGCTTTCAAGACCGTCTGTTCGCGCTCGCGGAGCTTTCCTTCCTGCACGCCGAGCGCTCCGGCGCACGTGAGTATTATCTTGCCGCGGCAGTTTACGCGTACGCTTTTGATCTGCCGGAGAGCGGGGCGACACCGCGTCCGATCGATCCGCGGTTTCGCCTCGCCGCCGATCTTTACAACCGCGGCCTGGCGCGGGGGCTGGCTTCGGCCGAGGGCGCCGAGGTCGTGCTCAAGGCCGGGACCTACAAGCTGCCTTTCGGCGAGCTCACGCTCACCGCGGAAACCTCGGGCTTTCTCTGGGGCGGCTACCGGCTGAAGCGTTTCATTCCCGTCGGCGAATTCGAAGTGCGCGGGCTGCGCAACCGCTATCGTCAGGCCGGCGTCGGCGCGCCGCTCGCGGCCGAAGTCGAGCCGCTGGAAAGCAATCCGAACGCCGAGATCGCGCGCAAGCGCATACCGCCGCGGATCAAAGTGCCGGTCACCGCATTTGTGCGCATAGACTCGCCGCGGCGCGGCGTGATGGAAGGAAAGCTGGGCGGACGTCTGGAGCTCTACGCCGCCGATCAAACCTATACGCTCAACATCGAGGGCCGCGACGTGCCGCTGGAGCTCGAGCCGACCGCCGCGCTCGCTTACGGGTTGGAAGGCGCACCGGTATGGAGCTTCGAACTGGCGGGCTTCCGCGTCGCGGACCCGCACGGCATCCTCGGCGACGGCCTGCTCATGATCCACCCGTACCGCGCCGGGCGCATTCCTGTTGTGCTGGTACACGGCACGGCCTCGAGTCCGGCGCGCTGGGCCGAGATGTACAACGAGCTTACCAACGATCCCGTGCTGCGCGGCCGCTACCAGTTCTGGATGTTTCAATACAACACCGGGCAGCCGATCCTCTATTCGGCCATGCTGCTCCGCCGCGCGCTGCGCGACATCGTCACGGAGATCGATCCCGCCGGGCAGGATGAGGCGCTCAAGCGCATGGTGATGATCGGCCACAGCCAGGGCGGACTCCTCACCAAGCTCATGACGGTCCACAGCGGGGACCACTTCTGGCACAACGTGAGCGACGAATCGTTTGAAAAAGTGGAACTGCCTGCGGAAACGCGCGAGTTGGTGCGCGAGGGTATGTTTTTCGATCCGGTGCCGACGCTCAAACGCGTCGTTTTCATTTCGACGCCGCATCGCGGCAGCTATCAGGCAAGAGGATGGGTGCTTCCTTTGATTCGAAGACTCATTACGCTCCCGGGCACTCTGGTATCGCAATTCGCGGCGCTCACGAAAGCCGGCGAGCTCGGCGTGTTGAAAACGAGCCAGGTTCCGACTTCGGTGGAAAACATGAGCCCCGGGCATCCCTTTGTAAGAGCGCTGATCGATTTGCCGATCGATCCGTCGATCCCCGCACACTCGATCATCGCCGTGCTCGGCGACGGACCGGTCACGGGAAAGACCGATGGCGTCGTAGCCTACGAGAGCGCGCATATCGAAGGCGTCGAGTCGGAGAAAGTCGTCCGCTCCGGTCATTCCACGCAAGGCGAGCCCCAGACCATCGAAGAAGTCCGCCGCATTCTCCGCTTGCACCTGGGCATGCAATAACCGCGCGTTAACACACGGTTATTTTTCCGGTTCTTCTATTGGACCAAGGTCCAATATACAGCGTTGCCGACGCCGGCCTATAAAAAATCCCAGCGACGGGTGTGGTCGACGCCCGGATATCCACGACGAGCTAGGGTGAACAAAAGGATGTGAAGCCGCGACTCTGAAAAGATCAGGATGGATTATTTCTTCAAGGCGTTGCAGCAGAATCCGGAGCTCGCGATTTTTCTCGCGCTCGCGATCGGCTTTGCCGTCGGTCGAATCAAAATCGGCGGCTTCAGTCTCGGGACGGTCGTCGGCACGCTGCTCGCCGGCGTCGTCATCGGGCAGCTCGATGTCAAAGTCCCGGCGCTCGTGAAGACCGTTTTCTTCGATCTTTTTCTCTTTACCACCGGCTATAAAGTGGGGCCGCAGTTTTTTCGCGGCCTGAAGCGCGACGCGCTGTCGCAAATGGCGCTCACAGTCGTGCTGTGCGTTACGTGTCTCGCGGCGGCTTTCATCGCGGCGAAGCTTTTTGCGTACGACGTCGGAACCGCGGCCGGGCTGCTCGCCGGCGCGTTCACCGAGTCCACGGTCATCGGCACGGCGGGCGACGCGATCAACCGCCTCGCGATTTCCGCTGAAGAGAAAGCCGCCCTGCTGAATAATATTCCGGTCGCTTACGCGGTCACGTATCTCGTCGGAACGACGGCGGTCGTCTGGTTTCTGCCCAAGGTCGGCCCGAAGCTCATGGGCGTCGATCTCAAAGAAGAGGCCAGGAAGATGGAGGCGCAGGTCTCGGCCAAATCCGAGGCGCAGCCTGGAGTCATTTCCGCTTCCCGGTATTTCGACGTGCGCGCGTACCGCGCTACCAACGCAAAAATATTCGGCAAGAGCGTCGCCGAGCTCGAACGGCTGCCGGAAGACTTTCGCTTCTTCATTCAACGCATTCGCCGCGGCGAGGTCATCGTGACTGCCGAGCCCGACGTGGTCATTCGCGAAGGGGACGTTCTCGCGGTCATGGCGCGCGGAGAGATTCTGGTCGAGCGCGGCGAAGCGATAGGTCCGGAGGTCCACGACAAGGCGCTGCTCGACTTTCCGATCGAGGTCGTGGACGTCGTGCTGACGAACAAGGCGCTCGTCGGCAAGACTCTGCTGGACGTCGCCCGCATGGAGCCCTGGCGCACGCACTTCCGCGGTGTCTTTCTTCGCCAGCTCGTACGCGCCGGGACCGATATTCCCATTCGGCCTACGACGGCACTGGATCGCGGCGACTTGGTGACGTTGGTCGGGGCTAAAGTGGACATCGATCGCGCTGCGGCGCTGATCGGCTATGCCGACTGGCCGAGCAGCGCGACGGACATGATTTTCGTCGGCACCGGCATCGTGATCGGCGGACTCGTCGGTCTTCTCACCGTCACCGTCGCCGGGCTGCCGATCACGCTCACCGCCAGCGGCGGCGCGCTGATCATGGGCTTGGTGTTCGGCTGGCTGCGCTCGGTCTTCCCCGTTTTCGGGCGTATTCCCGAGGCCGCCATGTGGATCTTCGACACCGTCGGCTTGACCGTCTTCATCGGCGTCGTCGGGCTGACCGCGGGTCCGAGCTTCGTGACGGGGCTCCAGAAATCCGGCGTTAGCCTTGTCTTCGTCGGCTTAATCGCCTCCATTGTGCCGCACCTCGTGGCGATCTTGTTCGGCCGCTTCGTCCTTGGCATGAATCCGGTCATTCTCCTCGGCGCCTGCTCCGGCGCCGGGACGATGACGGCTGCGCTCCGCGCGATTCAGGACGAAGCGCAGAGCAAGCTGCCGGCGTTGGGCTACACGGTGCCGTACGCCATCGGCAATATAATTCTTACTGCCTGGGGGCCCGTGATCGTGGCATTGCTGACGGTCGGAAAGTGAGCGCGGGAAAAGCTTCGCTAACAAGATCGATGTGAGGGAACACAAATGCCTTTTACGATCATCGACGGAACCGGGCCGATCGTAACCGCGAAAATAAGCGGCGAGCTCACCAAAGACGACGTGAGCCAGCTGCAGAACGCCTCTCTTGAGGCGATCCGGCGCTGCGGGCAGATAAGCGCGTTGTTGTTTCTCGAGAACTTTCAGGGCTGGAAGCGCGAAGGCGGATGGGGCGATCTGACATTTATGAATGAGCACGACAAGGACATCGCCAAGATTGCGGTCATCGGAGACCCGCAGTGGAAGGATGACGTGTACGCCTTTCTGGCGAAAGGTTTTCGCCATGCATCGGTCGAGTATTTTCTTCCTTCCGAGCCTTACAAAGCGCGCCAATGGCTGAAATCGTCGGCGCCGAAAAAACCCTGAAGCTTCGAAGCGCAGGCTGAAGTCCTTGGAGAACAGACGATGCTTTATGTGAATGCAAACAAGACAATAACGCTCATGGCCGGGACGCTCCTGCTGGCTCTCGCCGGCTGCGCGAAGAAGGAGCCTCCGCCGCCGGCTCCGCCGGAAGTGAAAGTCGCCGCGGCCGTGAAAAAGGACGTGCCGATTTACATCGAGCTGGTCGGCGCAACCCTC
>DATDFN010000286.1:0-11983 GCA_036522615.1 Binatia bacterium
GAAATTCCCAAGCCGCTGCCCGAAATCACGTCGGTAACGAAGCCGTTTTGGGACGCAGCCGCCGAGGGGAAACTGCGCATGCAGAAATGCGCCGCGTGCGGCGCTTGGGTCTGGTGCCCGCGCCCGCAGTGCGGCGAGTGCGGCGGCGACAAGCTTAAATGGACAGAGCTCAGCGGCCGCGGCGAAGTCTTCGCTTTCACCGTCATCCGCGAGGTCGTCGGCCGCGCGCTGCGCGGCTTCGAGAAGGACATCCCCTACGTCACCGCCTGGATCGACCTCGAAGAGGGGCCGCGAATCTGCAGCAACGTCGTCGGCTGCCCGATCGAGCAGGTGAAAATCGGCATGCCCGTCGCGGTCCTTTTCGAGGACACCGGCCGTGGAGTCTCCTTGCCTAAGTTCAAGCCGCGATAAAGGAAAAATTTCACCTCTTCGTTGTATCCCACCCCACCTGGGTATATCCTACGTTTAGCTTCACAAATATTTCCCGGAGGGGATATGAAGAGTTTTTTCGCCGCAGCTGCAATCGCGCTGGTTTGTTCGTGGAGCACCGCGTCCGCACAGGCGCCGAATTCTACCAACATCATCCGTAACGGCTCCACAGTGAGCCTCGAATATACGCTCACCAGTGACGACGGACAGTTCAGGGAGTCGAACAAAGGCAAAGAGCCCTTGCGCTACGTCGACGGCCGAGAACAGATCATTCCCGGCCTGGAAAAAGCTCTCGAAGGCCTCCCCGCGGGGACCGAGAAAAAAGTAACCGTGAAGCCGGAGGATGCCTACGGCCAGGTCGATCCGAAGAATTTTCAGGAAGTGCCGAAGGAAGCCGTGCCCGCGGACTCCTTAACGGTCGGCGCCACCCTCGTCGCGCAAAACGCCCAGGGACAGCAGTTTCCGGTGCGCATCCACGAGATCAAGGATAAAACGGTGGTCATGGACATGAACCATCCGCTCGCCGGTAAAACGCTCGTCTTCGACGTGAAAATTCTCGACGTGAAGCCGCCGGAAGACCAGACGGCCGCGCCGCCCGCGGCCGGTCCGCGCGGTCAATGACGCTCGAAGAGTTCGCCGCGCGGTTGCGAAGCAGCCGCGCGGTCGTATTCTTCACCGGCGCCGGCATCAGCACGGAGTCCGGCGTGCCGGACTTCCGCAGCCCCGGCGGCATTTGGACCAAATACCAACCCGTTTATTACGACGAATTCGTCTCAAGCGAGGCGGCCCGCGCGCGCTACTGGACGATGAAACGAGAGACGCACGATCTCTACAAAGACGTGCGACCCAACGTCGGTCATTACGCGATCGCGGCCTTCGAGGAGCGCGACCGGCTGCTCGGCCTGATCACGCAGAACGTCGACGGCCTGCACGGACTGGCCGGCGTCTCGCCGGAAAAAATGGTCGAGCTGCACGGGACCGACCGCAAAGTGAGCTGTCTCGACTGCGGCAAGGAGTTCGAGCCCGAGCCGATCTATGCGCGCTTGAAAGAAGGCGTGATACCCGGTCCCTGCGCCTGCGGCGGCCTGCTCAAGCCGGCCACGATCTCGTTCGGCCAGGCGATGCCGCAGGATGCGATGCGGCGCGCGGCGGAATGGAGCGAGGCCGCGGAAATTTTCATCGTCGTCGGCTCATCGCTCGCCGTGCAGCCGGCCGCGTCCTTTCCCGTCGTCGCGAAGCAGAGCGGCGCGCGGCTCGCGATCGTCAACCGAGAGCCCACACCGCTCGACGAATTGGCCGATTATAATTATCGCGGCGCAATCGGCGAGTTCTTCACTAAGCTCAATCCGCTGCTCGCGGACGGCTAACTGATTTTTGAGCCGTAATCCTCGACTTTTCTTCGCCCATTGTAATAAACTCGCCGCGTGCCGTCGCGATTTTATTATGGGTACGTCATCCTCTTTCTCTGTTTCGTCAATACGATGTTCGTGCGCGGCGCCTTCGGCTCTTTCAGCGTTTTTTATGTCGCGCTGCTGGAAGATTTTCATTGGTCGCACGCCGTCGGCGCGAGCGTCGTCTCGCTGAACTCTCTCGTCTACGCGTCGGTGTCGCCCGGGGTCGGTTACCTATTCGACCGGCTCGGACCGCGGGCGCTGATGCCGCTCGCGGGACTGTTGATGGGAGTCGGCTTCATTTTATCGGGCTTCAGCCATTCCCTGTGGGAGCTGTACATTTTCTACGGGATCCTCGCCGCCGTCGGCCAGGGCGGGCTCGGCTTCGTCACCCAAAGCGCGCTGCTCTCGGCCTGGTTTGTCCGCCGGCGCGCGACCGCCATCGGTCTCGCGACGGCGGGACAAGGATTCGGCATGATCACGCTCGTGCCGCTCGCTCAGTTCTGGATCGCGCGCGCCGGCTGGCGCGCCGCCTTCATGCTCATCGGCGGTTTGATTCTCGCGGCGGTGATTCCGCTAAACGCGATTTTTCAGCGGCGCACGCCCGCGCTCGTCGGGCAGTTGCCCGACGGCGCGAGCGCGGCGGTCGAAGATGCAAAGCGCGGTGGAGCTGCCGTCAACCGCGACTGGACGCTGGGCGCGGCGCTCCGCTCTGCCCCCTTCTGGACGATCGCCTGCGGACACCTCGCGCTCGGCACCGGGTTGTTTATCATCTACACGCATTTCGTCGCGCACCTCGTGGAACAGGGCTTCGACAAACTAACCGCCGCGGTTCTGTTCGGTATGGTAGGCTTCATGCGCGTCCTCGGAACCTTTCTCTGGGGGTACGCCTCCGATAAGATCGGAAGAGCTCCAGCCTACGGCCTTTCGATTTTAGTCGCAGCGGTGGGAATTCTCTCGATCGCCTCGATCGGAGCCGGCGCGCCGCTCTTGCTGGCGCACGCCGCCGCGATCCTGTACGGCCTCGGTCATAGCGCGGGGAACCCGACTTATGGAGCGGTGATCGGCGACATCTTCGCCGGCAAGAATATCGGGACGATTTTCGGTTTTCTCGAAATCACCTTCGGCATCGGCATGGCGCTGGGCTCGTGGGCGGGCGGAGCGATCTTCGACCTCACGGGCTCGTACCGCTCGGCCTTCATGCTGAGCCTCGCATGCTTCGTTTTGTCGTTCCTGGCGATTCAGACAAGCGCGTCATGGCGCCACAAGCACGCGCACGCTCAATAATCCGCCGCCCGCTAGGGATAAACATCCGCGCCGTTCGGCGCCTTGTTTTTCGCGATGATGCTGTTTGAGGCGACGAAGGTCGCGCCGGCGTTATTGAACACGCCGCCCCCGCGGTCGTTCGCTTTGTTGCCGGTGACAGTGCTGTCGGCGAGCTTGAAATATCCGTCGAGGTTGGCGACGCCGCCCGCGTAAACCGCGGCGCCGTTTTTCGCGAGCATCGTGTTATAAATATAGAGTTTGCCGACTGCGCTGCCGCTGCCGTAGTTTTCTATGCCGCCGCCGTACATCGCGCTGTTGCCGCTAATGACGCTGTCGAAAATTTTCGCCGTCCCGTAGACATTGTCGATTCCCGCCGCCGTCCGGGCCGCCCGATTTTTCGCAATCGTGCTGTGATCGAGGCGCAAATAGCCGTTGTAATTGGCGATCGCCCCGCCTTCGCTCGACGCGGTATTTCCCGATAGGGTGCTGTCGACGATGAGAACATACTGATAACTGAATATGGCGCCGCCGACCTCGGCTTGATTTTTCGTTATGCCGCTGCCGTGAATCACGACTTGCGCCGTCGCTCTACGGCTGTAGATCGCGCCGCCTTTTGCCGCCGTGTTGCCGGAGATCGTCGAATCGTTGATCTCCAGACTGCCGTAGTTAAGGATCGCGCCGCCGATATCCGCCGAGCCGCCGCTCAGCCCGACTTCGTTCAGCGTGAGCTTTCCGGAGTCCGCGACCGCCATCAGACGGAACGCGGGCGCTTTCTTCGACCGCGTGATTTTCGCGCGATTTCCCGCGATCGTGATGTTGCTCGCGATTACCGGCAGACCGGTTGCGCCGGTGTAATCCGTGAACGCCGCCACGAGCGCGTGCGTCCCCTTCGGGAGAATGATCGTATCGGGCCCACTGCCGGCGGCGCAGTCCGGATGCGTCGGCGCATCATCGTTCGCGTTAACGATCGCCTCCGCGAGCGAACAATTCCCGTCGGAGTCGTCGACCGCCGGCACGTTCGTCGTGACGGTGATCGTAGCCGCCTCGCCGGCTTGTGCGACGGCGAACAGCAGTGCGGCGGCCGCAACGGAGCGCGCGAGCTTTCGCAGTATCCGGCCGCGCGCGCCGGGCGGCACCAAATCCTTGACTTGGGGGGCGCGCAGAAGCCGGCGTTCGAGCGCGCGGCGCGCACCGCGCGGCAGCTCTGAAAGCGCGCCGTACCAAAACGCGAAACGAGGAAGCATTTCGCCGCGGCGGATCGTCAAAGCCGCGGCGATATCAGGCGCATCGTTGAAGTGCGCGAGACCGGAGTTCCAAGCGGCGGCGATTACATCTTCATCCTTCAACCCCACCTCCACGCCATACCCTTCATCCGCGCCGACGCGTAGCTTATGTGCCGTAAATGTCGGCGCCGACCGGCGCCTTATTGCCGGCCACGACTCCGCCGTCGGTGAACACGCCGCCACCCGCGGTGTCGACGCCTCCGCCATATGTGATGGCGCTGTTTTTTGTGATCGTCCCGCTGCTGAGATCGAACGAACCGCGATTGGAGACTCCGCCGCCGGTGTCCGCGCGGTTGCCGGAAATCGTGCTGCCCGTCACGGTAAGACTATGGCCGCTGCCGTTGTAGATGCCGCCGCCCCTGTCGTCGGACCGGTTCTTGGTGATCGTCGTGTCGGAAATAACCGTGACGCCGTAGACCGCGATGCCCCCGCCTTTCGACGCCGTATTGCCGCTGATCACGCAGCCGGTGATCGTGTCGTGCGCCGTGGTCGAAAGCAGGCCGCCGCCGAACGACGGATTGCCGTTGTAAGGCAGCGCTTTGTTTTTCGACAGCGTGCTGTTGGTCATCGTGAACGTGCCGCTGTAATCCGTGATGCCGCCGCCGTAGTTGGCGACGTTGTTCGTGATGTTGCTGTCCGTAACGTTTAGATGACCGTGCTCGTTGAAGACGGCGCCGCCCTCGAACGCGACATTGCCCGAGATCGTGCTGCTGACGATCGTGACGTTGCCGTAGTTAGTTATTGCGCCGCCGCGCAGCCGACCGATGCCGTCGCCGCCGCTGAGCGTGACGTCCTGCAGCGTGAGATCGCCTGACGCGCTTACCGCCATCAAACGAAACGGCGGGGCCTTCTTGCTGCGGACGATCCTTGCACCGTTTCCCTGGATGGTGATCGTCGCACTAATCACCGGAAGCCCGGTATTGCCGAAGTCGTCGTTGTCGACGGCCGTCAGCGTCAAGGTCCCCTTGGGCAGAACGATCGTGTCGTTTCCGGTTCCCGCCTCGCAATCGCCGAACGTCGCGCCGCCGTTGTTCGCGTTGACGATCGCCTCGGCGAGCGAGCATTTGCCGTCGCCGTCGTTGATCTCCGGCGGCGTTTTCGGCGTGACGTTGATCGTCGCCGCCTGACCGAGGCCCTGCGTCAACGCCAGCAGCAGCGCCGCGCCCGCCATCGAAGTCGCAAGCCGCTTCTGCCAGGCCGGCAGTGCAGCGCGCCGGCAGCGGCGCGCCAATTTGCGCTCGAAAGCCCGGCGCGCCCCGCGCGGCATCGCGCGCAAGCGCGCATAGTACTCCGCGAAGCGCGGCAAAAGCTTCGCGCCTTCGGCCGCGGCGAGGTCGCCGAATCCCGGCGTATGAATCAACTCCTCTACTTGAGAATCCCACGCGGCGACGATCGTGTCCTCCAACGAAACGGTATAAGCCTGAAAGTAATTCATGATGATTATCCTCCGGACAGAGCCCTTTCATGCGGACTCTCGGCCCAGCGTCGATAATGCCGTGGGGAGCGGTTTGCGCCAATCAGGTTGTTACCTGCTTGCCGCGGGAGTTTTTACGTAAAACAGAGGGGTTAGAAGCGCGGGTTACGCGATTCTTATCAGGTGAGATACGGATTTATTTTTTAATGAAAAGTTAACGGCGGCCGAGGGTTCCGAGCGCAAACCCTTAAGGTGGCGGCAGCGGGAAAATATCGGGGCCCGTCGGCGCGGTGTTTCCGGTGATGACGCCGGTTGCCACACCAGCGTAAGTGCCGGTCGCTTCGTAGTTGAACAAGCCACCGCCGTAATAGTTAGCGTGGTTTGTTGTAATCTGGTTGGTATTGTCGATGTAATCAATATTGCCTGCGTTGTAAATGCCGCCGCCCTTGCCGCCGTAGTAGGAAGTCTGATCGCTATAGACGACTTTCTTGCCCTGGGCCGTGTTTCCGGTAATCGTGCTGCTGTTTAGCGTAAGCCCGCCGTGATTATTGATGCCGCCGCCCTTGCCGCCGTAGTAATATGTCTGGATATTTGGGGTGTATTGAAAGATGGTCGCCTGATTACCTGAAACGGTGCTGCCCGTAAGCGTGGCGTATGTCCCGGAGTAGTTGTACAGCCCGCCACCGTAATGGGCCGTGCTATTGGAAATAGTGCTGCTGGTAACCGCAAGGTTGTACGCATTGTGCAGCGCGCCGCCTTTGTCTGCGTCGTTTCCTGTCAACGTGCTGCTCGTTATCGAGAGCGTGCCGGAGGCGCTGTTCGCGGTTCCACCGCCGTTCCTCGCGGCGGTATTGTCCGAGATCGTGCTGTTGCTGATCGTCGCGCTGTAGGAATTGTAGATGCCGCCACCGTGATAATCGGCATGATTGCCGGTAATCGTACTGCTAACGACGACGGTGCCCAGAACTGTGGCGCTTGAAACGGACAAGTTGCCGTAATTGTATATGCCGCCGCCGTAAGACGCCGTGTTGCCGGAAATCTTGCTGCCCGTAATCGTTAGATTGCCGCTATTGAAAATCCCGCCGCCGCGAAAGGCCGACGCGCCGGATATCGCGCTGATATTGAGGGAGGTGGAGGCGCCGTTGCCGTTGTAAATGACACCACCGTAGCCGGAGGTCGCTCCACCGGTGATGGTGACGTTGTAAAGGCTAAGGCTCGCCCCGTAATAAACATAGAAAGCAGCACTGCCTGCCGGTGCGTGCAGCGTGCCGCCTGTACCAGGAATAAAGGGCTGACCTTTTTTTGGTTTTTTCGGCTTCGCGCCCTGAATGATGATCGGGCTCCTGATTATTGCGGGATACTGCAATGTATAAGCGGTCTTCGGCAAAATTATGGCATTTGGGCCGGGCGCGGCTTTGCAGCCATGGTAGTAGAACCCGTAGTAATATGCGGTCTTCTTATTGAAAGGCTGGTTGATAACGTTCGCGTAATATGCGGCGTTGATCGCATTGTACAAAGTGCATTTGGCGCTAACTTTGATCGTGGATACCTTTGGCGCCGCGGCCTCCGCCATCGTTTGCCCCAGCGCCACCAGCAGCGCAGCGCCGGCAATCGAGTATGCCAGTCGGCGTCGCCACTCGGCGGGGATTGTTCCGTCTTCAGAGCGCGCGAGTTTTCGTTGCAGTGCGCGGCGCGCATTGCGCGGCAGCGCGCGGAGTTCATTGTACGAGGCAGTGAATCGCTGGAAGAGTTCCTGGCCCTGTTCCGCCAGCAGTCGCTCGATCCAAGGGGTTTTGATGCGGCGGAGCTCGGAATCCCAGGCGCTGACAACCGACTCGTCCGCGGGAAGCGGACACGGCGAGAAATAATACATACGACCTGCTACTTACCGCCTTGCGCTTACGTCGCGCAAAGCTTCGGCAACCCGATGTATTACGCCGGACCAGTCGCCGGGCTCGAATTGCCGGAAAAGTCTCATCGTCGGATACCACGGAGTGCTTTCTCCGGTCAATCCCCAGCGCCAATCGGCGGCGTCGCTGAGCAGCGTCCAGACCGGTTTTCCGAGGGCGCCGGCCATGTGGGCAACGGAAGTATCGACGGCGACGACGAGATCGAGCTGGTCGATGATGATCGCGAGATCCCCGAAGTCGCCGAGCAGCGGATCGAGATTTTGGACGGCTACGTCATCCGGCAGATCGCTCAGGTCTTTCGCGCGCTCGCCTTTTTGCAGGCTGAAGAAATCCGCTCCGGACGCGCGGAGGATCGGCAAAAACTCCTTGACTGAGCACGAGCGTTGGCGGTCGATGCGGTTGATCGGGCTGCCGGCCCACACAAAGCCGATGCGGGGGCGCGGCGAGGCCGGAAGCGCAAGCGCCGGATTTTCTTTTCGGCGGCGCAGCGCGGCCGCGTCGATATAGGGCGTCGCGGCGGGAATGCTATCGAGCGTCGTGCCGAAGACGTACGGCAGGCTCAGCATCGGCAGATGCGTGTCGAAGTCCCCGACCTTGATTTCGCCCGGATCGCGGATCTGCGCGACGCCGGGAATGGTCGCGAAGACGGACATGAGATCGTCGCGGCATGCGAGCACGACCTTCTTGCAGCGCTCTGCCGTCTTCGGCAGATAGCGCGCGAATTGGATCGCGTCGCCCGCCCCTTGCTCGTTGTAAATGAGAAGCGTCTTTTCCGGCGCGGGTTTGCCGTCCCACGGCGGATGCGGCGAGCGGACCGCCGGAAACTGCGGCGTCTTGCGCCGCCACTCGTATTCGGTGAAGCCGCGCGTATAATCGCCGACCTGCAGCAGGCACATGCCGAGGTTCATGCGCGCCTGCGGGTAATTGGGCTGGAGCTCGATCGCGCGCTCGTAAGCGGCGATCGCCTTCTGCGGCTCCCGCCGCCGCGCGAACGCGAACCCGAGACTGTTGTAAGCCTCGGCGCGCTCGGGCTCCGCAGCGACGACCTGCTCGAGCTCGGTCACCGCATCGGCGTACTTTCCTGCGTCGCCGAGCGCGACGCCGAGATTGAAGCGCGCGTTGGGAAATTCCGGCTGCAGCGCGACGCATTGCCGATAGGCGGCGACCGCCTCGTCGATCTTTCCTTTGGAGTAGAGCTCGTTGCCGCGCTGGAAATGAAACCCGGGCGAGCGCTCGAGCTCCTCGGCGCTCGGCAGATGCACATCGGCGAGCGCCTCGTCGGGAAGAACGTAGGACTGCGCGAGGCGCGGGTCGGTCCATTCGAGCATCTCGGGAAAGCGGATGCCTTGCAGCGCCTGCACGGCGAAGATCTCCTGCACGCCCGCCTCGAAGCGGAGAAATCCTATCGTCTGGCCGTTCTCGATGTTGACGACCCACACGCCGCACGTGCGCTCTTTCAGCCGCTGTACCAGGGGGATGCCGCTGAAGACCGCGCTCTCGCGCACCTGCGAAAGCCCGATGAAGGCGAGCGGACCGACGAAGTCGATGCCGCGCGTGAAGCCCGGCACCTGCGCGACGGCGCGCCACGTGCGCGTCTTGAGATCGATGGCCGCGAGCGTTCCCTCGCCGGATTCGAGGACCCAGAGCTGATCGCGGTACCAGCGCGGCGAGTGCGGCATCGAAAGCCCGTGGAGCAGAATCTCATTCGTCTCGATATCCATCAGGATGCCGCCGCGCGCTTTGTTCGCGCGCCAGCCGCCGGCGGTGTCGGTCGTGCCAAGCGCGGTGACGTACTTGGGCCGGCCGTCCACCATCGCGAGGCCGTTCAGATGGCAGCGGTCCTCGGGCGCGAGCGCGCTCACGAACGGCGGACGCCAGCGCGGATGGAAGCTGTGATCGACGTCGAGCGTGCAGAGACAGCAGAAGCGCGTGTTCACCACCCAGAGCTCGTTCTTCGCGTCCCAGGCGAGCTCGTGGATGTCGATGTCGCCGGTGACGTGAATGCGCCGCGGGAGAAAGCAGGCGTCGTGCTTTCCCGGCGGATCGAGCTTCTCGGCGACCGCCGGCATGTTGCGGTATTCCCAGACCGTGTTCGCGCCGCCGATCGTCAGGCGCAGGTGATCGGCCGCGATGCCCATCGGCTTGGCGAACGTACGGAAATGCGTGTTGAGCGCGCCGCCGTCGTTACGCACGACGATCGCCTTTCCGGCCTGGTAGGTCGAGACGACGAGGCTGATCTGCAGCCGCTCGAAGAGCGCGGGAAGATTCGCCGTGTGGACGCTGCGGAGCGCCGCTCCGGCGTCCGCTTCTGGTGCTTGAGCCATAGCGCTATAAATTGCGCTATAGAGGCGGCGCTGTCAACGCGGTCCGGCTGACGTCAGAATTCGAACGAGCCGACGTCGCAGCTCGGCCCCTGCGGACGCGCGACGCCGCGCTGATCGGCCGGCGCGCAATCGGCGTCGGCCGGCGACGCGTCAATCGCCGGGCTGCCGGATACCAGCGCGTGCGTCTTGGTGGGTCCGCCGTTGTACGCGAGCGGCATCAAAATGCTCCCGATACCGACGTTCGGGACGATGTCGGTCGGTCCCGGCGAGAATCCCTTCACGCCGTCGCCGGCGTTGGCACCGAAGACGTTGTAGTTATTTCGATAGACCGTGCCGGAGAAGCGGTCGATTTCATCCGCAAAGGACGCCGAATTCCCCGAGATTAAGCTGCGCGTCAGCGTGAGGTCGTTCGAGACGGTGAAAATGCCGCCGCCGTCGCGGGCGGAATTCTTGGAAATCGTCGTGTTCGACACCGTCATGGTCGAGCGGTTATAAATCCCGCCGCCGGTCAAGGCGGTATTACCGGAGATCGTGCTGTTGATGATGTCGGTCGTGCCGGATCGGTCGAAGACGCCGCCGCCGTAGCCGAAAAATCCGGTGTCGTTGCTCGATATCGTGCTGTAGGCGACGAGCACGGCGCTGTCGCGGTGGTGCAGGCCGGCGCCGTCGCGGCCCGAGAAATTTTTAGAAACCGTGCTGTATTCTATATCCAGGCTTCCCGCGCGGTCGTAGACGCCGCCGCCGTCGATAAATGCGCGGTTGTTTTTGATCGTGCTGTAGCTCACCGCTACGGTGGCGGCATAGTTGTATAGGCCGCCGCCGTAGTCGGCGTAGTTGCTCGAAACGACACTGTTGTCGATCGTGAGATCGGCGGCGGAGCCGTTGAAGATACCGCCGCCCAGATGCGCGCGCGCGTTCGTCACCGTCGAGTCGGTAAGCGTGAGCGTGCCGTAGTTGAATATCGCGCCGCCAAACCGCTCCGATCCGCCGCTCACCGTCACGTTGTCGAGGGTGAGGTCGCCGCTGCTTTTGACGGCGAAGAGACGGAAGCCGAACTTGCCGACGATCTTTCCGCCGTTGCCCGAAATCGTGATGTCGCTGGTGATGGCCGGCAGTCCGTTCCGGCCGTAATACCTCGTAAAGCTCTTGGTCACCTTGATGGTGCCGAGCGCCGGCAGCTGAATGACATCCGCCCCGGAGCCGGCGGCGCAGTCCGCGTGCGTCGCGGCGTCGTTATTGGCGTTGACGATCGCTTCGATGAGCGTGCACAGGCCGTCGCCGTCCTTGACCTTCGTGACGAGGCTATTGACCGTAATCGTCGCGGCGGACGCGCTACCCTGCGACAGCGCGAGCAGGAGCGCCGCCCCGGCAATCGAAGTCGCGAGCTTCGCTTTCCATCCCGGCGCCGAGCGTGCGAGACGGCGTTGAAGCAAGCGGCGGGCGCCGCGGGGCAGGCGTCGGAGCTCGTCGTATGCCGCCGCAAAATGCGCGAACAGCTCCTGGCCGGAGGCGGCGAGTGCCTCGCCTATGGCGGGCTCATCGGTCAATCGACTGATTTCGGAATCCCACGCGGCGAGAACCGCCTGATCGGCAGGAAAGGCGTAGGGACGGAGGTAATCCATAATGCTCCTCGCATTCCGGGCCTTGCCGCGGGAATCGGATGGTTGGACTCAGGTAAAGACCCTAAATACGTAAATCGCGGCAAATACTTAGACGCAGAAGCGGAGAGAAGGTTTACAGGGCGTGGAAAAGCTTGGTGGGTTAAAACGCTTTTAATAAGATTTTGCGCGCGCCGCGCTGCGCCGCGCGCCTTACGCCGGCGACACCGTCGGTAAGGGAGTAAATCTTCTCGATCATCGGCGTAACGGAGATTTTTTTCCGCGCCAGCGCTTCCAGCGCCGGCGGGAAGACGCCGCAGCGCGAGCCGACGACTGTCACCTCATTGATGACGAGCGGAGCGAGTGAA
>DATDFN010000287.1:0-3401 GCA_036522615.1 Binatia bacterium
CGCACCGAAGGCGAGCTGGAGATCGCCGGCCGGAAAGAAACCGTCCGCGGCCAAAGCTGGATGGACCACGAGTTCGGCAGCAATCAGCTCGCCGAGGATCAGCTCGGCTGGGACTGGTTCAGCCTTCAGCTCGACGACAACTCCGAGCTCATGCTTTACGTCATGCGGCGGAAAGACGGCTCCATCGATCCCTATTCCAGCGGAACGATGGTAAAAGCCGACGGTTCGACGCGCCGTCTCGCGCTCGCCGATTTCAAAATCGAAGCCTCGGACAAGTGGAAGAGCCCGAGAAGCGGCGCGATTTATCCGATGAAATGGAAAGTCACTGTTCCTCGGGAACAACTCGAGCTGGAAGTGGCGCCGTTTTTTCCCGACCAGGAGCTCGACACGAAAAAGAGCACCAAAGTAACGTACTGGGAAGGCAGTGTCTCGATTCGAGGCGCCGTCAAAGGCCGGCCCGTGCAGGGGCTCGGCTACGTCGAGATGACCGGATATGCCGGCAAGCTGAAGGTGTGACGATTTTCTTCCTTGATTTGCCCAGGTAAAGCGCCCAGAATCACCCTATGGCGCTGGCCGCTCGAGTCGCAGAAACGATCCGCAAATACCGCATGCTCGCGGACGGCGACGCAATTCTCGCCGCCGTTTCAGGCGGTCCGGATTCCGTCGCGCTGCTGCACGCGCTCGTGGATGTTAAAGAAGAATTCAACCTGCGACTCGAGGTGGCGCATCTGGAGCACGGCATTCGCGGCGAGGAGTCGCGCGCCGACGCCCGCTTTGTCGCCGCACTGGCCGACCGTGTGGGTCTGCCGTTTCATCTGAAGGAAATTAAACTTTCCGAGGCGAAGGCCGAGAGCGGCGGAGGTAATCTTGAAGCGCTCGCCCGTGAGGAGCGCTATAGGTTTCTCGCCGATACTGCGCGCGGTCGCGGGTTGAATAAGATCGCGACCGGGCACACGCTCGACGACCAGGCGGAGACGCTGCTGATGCGCATGTTTCGCGGCAGCGGTCGACGCGGAATGCGCGCGATCGCGCCGACCGCGCGGCATGGCGATGCTATTCTCATCCGGCCGTTGATCGAGACGCCGAGAGAGGATGTCGAAGCGTATCTCGCGGCGGAGGGTCTCGAATATCGCGTCGACCGCAGCAACTTCGATTCGACGTTGCTGCGCAACTGGATGCGTCTCGATTTAATTCCGCGCCTGAAAGAAAAGATCGACCCGGCCGTTCCCGCCCGACTCGCGCGCATGGCCGAGATCGTCCGCGACGAAGACGAGGTGTTGGATCGCCTCGCGCGCGAGCGGCTGCCGGCGACCGTGCGGTCGAGCGCATTGCTTCGCGCGCCGCTGCTGGCCGAGCCCGGAGCGCTTCAGCGGCGCATCGTAAGACTTTGGCTCGAAAACGACCTGGGCAGTCTCAGGCGCATCGGCTTCGACCATATTGAGGCGGTTCTTGAACTTGCGTGCGCCGGGCCGCCAAACGGCTGTGTCACCCTGCCGGGCGGGCGCGAAGCGGTTAGGCGATATGAGACATTGACGATCGAGAAAAGAGGTGTGCGCCCGCCGTATATCGCTTACAGCTATCGTTTTCAGACGAGAGCCGATCTTATCGTCGTTGAAGCCGGTATGAAATTATCTTCATCCGTTGTCGCCCCGGATGACGTAGTTACAAATGACCCGTTCGAGGCATTTTTCGACGTCGAAAAGCTGCCGCGAACGTTGACGGTGCGGAATTTTCGGCCGGGCGACCGCCTTCGGCCGCTGGGAATGACGGGTCAAAAGAAGGTGAAAGACCTGTTTATCGATAAAAAAATGTCCCTCGAGGCGCGCGCGACGCTGCCGCTGCTCTTCGCGGGAGACGAAATCGCATGGATTCCCGGCTGCGCGCGGAGCCGGATCGCTTTGATTACGGCCGGAACGCAGTCTGTCTTGCGGGTGTCGGCCAGGCCTCTCCGTTAGGCGCGGCTTGGTCAATTTTGCTTGAAATACCAGCCGGATATGCCCACTTGAACGTTGAACTGATTAAACGCGTGTGTTACCCTTGTTAGGGTTCTCCTTTAAAGGGGGTTTGGTTTGAATCAGATGTCGAAAAATCTGGCCTTGTGGCTGGTGCTAGTGCTGATTTTTCTGTTCCTGTTCAACATTTTCAGCAAACAGCACTCACGCGAGCCCGAGATCATCTTCAGCGAGTTCACCGCCGCGGTGGATCGCGGAGAGATCCAGGAAGTTACGATCCAAGGCCACAACATCCAGGGAAAATATCGCAACGGCGAGCGCTTCCGCACTTTTGCGCCGAACGATCCGGATCTCGTCAAATCGCTCCGCGAGAAAAACATAAAAATCGCGGCCAAGCCGGAAGACGAATCGCCCTGGTACATGGTGCTTTTAGTCAACTGGTTTCCCATGCTCCTGCTCATCGGCGTGTGGATCTTTTTCATGCGCCAGATGCAGGTGGGCGGCGGCAAAGCGATGTCGTTCGGCAAGAGCCGCGCCAAGCTTTTGACCGAAAACCAGCACCGCGTGACGTTCAACGACGTCGCCGGCGTGGACGAGGCGAAGGAAGAACTGCAGGAGATCATCGCCTTTCTTAAAGACCCGAAGAAATTCACCAAGCTCGGCGGCCGCATCCCAAAGGGCTGCATCCTGGTCGGACCGCCGGGAACCGGCAAAACACTGCTCGCACGCGCGATCGCCGGCGAGGCGGGCGTGCCTTTCTTCAGCATCAGCGGCTCGGATTTCGTCGAAATGTTCGTCGGCGTCGGCGCCTCGCGCGTGCGCGACCTGTTCGTTCAGGGCAAGAAGAACGCGCCGTGTATCATCTTCATCGACGAGATCGACGCCGTCGGCCGCCATCGCGGCGCCGGCCTGGGCGGCGGCAACGACGAACGCGAGCAGACCCTGAACCAGCTGCTGGTCGAGATGGACGGCTTCGAGTCCAACGAAGGCGTCATCCTGATCGCCGCCACGAACCGTCCGGATGTGCTGGACCCGGCGCTGCTGCGCCCGGGCCGCTTCGACCGCCAGGTCGTGGTGCCGAACCCCGACATCAACGGCCGCGAGCGGATCCTGCGCGTGCACATGAAGAACGTGCCGCTGGCCGCCGACGTCGACGTCAAGGTCATCGCCCGCGGCACGCCCGGCTTCTCCGGCGCCGACCTGGCCAACCTGGTCAACGAGGCCGCCCTGATGGCCGCGCGCAAGAACCGCCGCATGGTCACCCAGCGCGACTTCGAGGACGCCAAGGACAAGGTGATGATGGGCGCCGAGCGCAAGTCCATGGTCATGACCGAGGACGAGAAGAAGCTCACCGCCTATCACGAGGGCGGCCACGCTCTGGTGGCCCTGTCGGTGCCCGCCACCGACCCGGTGCACAAGGCGACCATCATCCCGCGCGGCCGCGCTCTG
>DATDFN010000288.1:0-10115 GCA_036522615.1 Binatia bacterium
ATGCGTCGTCGCGCCGCCGGGAAAGAAATGCACGCCGTCGAGATAGTCCCCGTCGGTGACGCCCGTCGCCGCGAACATCACGTCGCCGCCGGCGAGCTCCTCGAGGCTGAATTTCTTGTGAATGTCTTTGATGCCCATCGCTTGAGCGCGCTCGATCTCCTGCGGGTTGCGGAATTTGAGCCGCCCCTGCATGTCGCCGTCCACGCAGCGGAGCGCCGCCGCCGCGAGCACGCCTTCAGGCGCGCCGCCGATGCCGAGCAAAAGATCGATGCCGGTCTCGGCTTTAGTGGTGGCAATCGCCGCCGAGACGTCGCCGTCGCCGATGAGGCGGATGCGCGCGCCGGCCTGGCGCACTTCCTTGATCAGCGCCTCGTGGCGCGGGCGGTATAGAATAATGACGGTGATATCCTCGACGCGCGCCCCTTTCGCCTCGGCGAGCGCCTTTAAGTTCTCCGTCGGACTCTTGTCGAGATCGACGACGCCTTTGCCGACCGGCCCGACGGCGATCTTGTCCATATAGGTATCGGGAGAGTGGAGAAAGGATCCCTTGTCGCCCATCGCGATGACCGACAGCGCGTTGGGGCCGCCGTTGGCGCAGATCGTCGTTCCTTCTAAGGGATCGAGCGCGATGTCCACCTCCGGCGCGTGGTCGCCGCCGCCGACTTTTTCGCCGATGTAGAGCATCGGCGCTTCGTCGCGCTCGCCTTCGCCGATGACGATCGTACCGTCGATGGCGACGCCGTTGAAGGCGTGGCGCATCGCGTCGACCGCCGCCTGGTCGGCGGCTTTTTCGTCTCCCCGTCCCATCCACCGCGCCGAGGCCAGCGCGGCCGCCTCGGTTACGCGGACAACTTCTAGCGCGAGGTTTCGGTCCACGTTTTTTTCCCTCCTATGAGAGCGTCGATCAGCTCGAAGGCGCGCGGCGCGACGACGCCGCTCTTAGCCGCGTCGCGCTCGTTGAATCCGAAGGGCTGCGGCGCGCGCTCTTCCGCGGCGCTGTAGAGAATGAAAGGCACCGGCTCGGCGACGTGCGTCTTCAACGCGATCGGCGTGGGATGGTCGGGAAGCAGCAACAGCCGCCAATCGCGCCGGCCGTTCAGCTTGGCCACGACGGTGCCGACGACCTTCTCGTCGAAATTGGCGATCGCCTCGATCTTCTTCTCCGCGTCGCCCATGTGGCCCGCTTCGTCGGGAGCTTCAACGTGTATGAAGATCAAATCCTTGCTCTCGAGGGCCGCGACCCCATATTCACCCTTTCCTTTATAATTGGTGTCGAAAAAGCCCGTTGCACCAGGGACTTTTATGCGTTCCAGCCCGGCGTAGACGCCCAAGCCGTTGATGATGTCGACAGCCGAGATCACCGAGCCGTCGATGCCGAAGCGCTTCTTCAGCGTCGGCAGCGCGGGCGCCCGGCCCTGCCCCCAGAGCCAGATCGTCGTCGCGCGGCGCTCGCCTCTCTGCGCGCGCTTTTTATTGACGGGATGCGCGGCGAGAATCTCGCGCGAGCGGCGCATGAGATCGGCGAGGCGCTCCGCGCCGTCGCCGGTAGGCATGTGCGGCGCGGTTCCCTTGTCGGTGATGTCGTGCGGCGGCGTCGTCTCCATTTTTTCCTTGCCGGAGCGCCAGACCATCAGGTTCCGGTAGCTGACGCCGGGAAAGAATTCGATGCCGTCGCCGCCGAGTTCGCGGTTTAGGTCGCGGATGATCTCCGCCGCTTCCTCGCTCGTGATGTGGCCCGCGGTGAAGTCTTCCATGAACTCGCTCGCTCCGCTTCCTCCGATCGTGACCAGATTGCAGCGGAACGCGATGTCCTTGGGCGAGAGGTCGATGCCGACGCTCGCCGCCTCCAGCGGCGCGCGGCCGGTGTGATAGAGCGCCGGATCGTATCCCAGGATGCTCATGTTGCCGACGTCGCTGCCGGGCGGGAAGCCGTCCGGGATCGTGTGCGCGAGGCCGAAGACGCCGCGCGACGCGAGCCGGTCCATGTTCGGCGTGGGCGCGATTTCGAGCGGCGTCCTGCCGCCGTATTTTTCCAGCGGCCAGTCCGCCATGCCGTCGCCCTGCAGAATGATGTACTTCATGACGACGCTTCGCGCTCGAAGAGCTCCTTCAGCAGCTTCATATCGGCGGCGATGCGCATCGGCTTGTCCGATTCGCGGATCGCGGTGTCGGGGTCCTTCAAACCATGCCCGGTGAGCGTGCACACGACGACGTCGCCTTTGCGAAAGATTTTCTGTTTTTGCTTTTTGATAACGCCGGCGACGGAGATCGCCGACGCCGGCTCCGCGAGAATGCCTTCGGAATTCGCCAGCAGCTTGTAGGCGGCGATGATCTCTTCGTCGGTCGCGCTTTCGATCACGCCGCCGGATTCGTCGCGCGCGGCGACCGCCGACTGCCAGCTCGCCGGATTGCCGATCTTGATCGCCGTCGCGACCGTCTCGGGCTTCTCGATCACTCGCCCGAGCACGATCGGCGCCGCACCGGCCGCTTGAAAGCCCATCATCTTCGGCGGGGCGGAGATCCGCCCGATGCGGTTGTATTCCTGGTAGCCTTTCCAGTAGGCGGTGATGTTTCCCGCGTTCCCGACCGGGAGAAAATGATAGTCGGGCGCGGAGCCGAGATGATCGCAGATCTCGAACGCCGCGGTCTTCTGCCCTTCGATGCGATAAGGATTGACCGAGTTGACAAGCGTTACCGGATAATTCTTCGCGGCTTCGCGGACCATTTTCAGCGCCGCGTCGAAGTTGCCGGCGATCTCGATCACCTTCGCGCCGTGGATCATCGCCTGGCTGAGTTTGCCGAGCGAGATGTTTCCCTGCGGGATGAGGACGTATGCCTTCAGACCCGCGCGCGCGGCGTACGCCGCGGCCGACGCGGAGGTATTGCCCGTCGACGCGCAGATCACCGCCTTGCTGCCCTCTTCCACGGCCTTGGTGATCGCCATCGTCATGCCGCGGTCCTTGAACGAGCAGGTCGGGTTCAATCCTTCGAGCTTCAAATAAAGCTCGATGTCGGGATTGACGGCTCGTTCGAGATTGTGGCAGCGCAGGAGGGGCGTGTTGCCTTCGAGCAGCGTGACGATCGAGTCTTCTTTGTCGACCGGCAGAAATTCCCGGTAGTAGCGAATTACGCCCGGCCACGCAGTCCCGGATTTCGGCGCCGAGCCGGGCTTCACCATCTTCGCTTCGTTCGCCGTCACTTTAATTCCAGATTGGAAACCAGAGCGGCTCGGCGAGCATGTAGTCCCGCCGGACGATCACTTTCATAGCATTCTTTATCTGCCCGATGGAAGAGCGTTCGAGCGTGATGACGAACGGCAGGATCCCCTCGGGATCGCCGGCGATCCGATAGCTCGCGGCGAGCGCCTTAAGCTCGTCGCGGCTGTGGCTCAGCTGCCAGATCTCCGAGATATTGATGCCGGCCTCGCCCAAGGTCTGGCAGATGTCGCCGACGATGCCGGCGCGGTCTTTGACGATGAAACGGAGATAAAAGCCGGCCCCGATCTTGTCTTCGGCTTGAATGGATAAGGCGCCCGGCTTCACGAGCGGCACGAATCCGCCGCGCGATTTGCCGCGCGCGAGATCGAGGACGTCGCCGAGGATCGCGATCGCCGTCGGGCCGCCGCCCGCGCCGGGGCCGGCGAACGCGTAGCTCCAGTCGCGGCCGGAATCGCCGCTGCGTTTGCCGCGAAAGAAAATCGCGTTGGTCGCGCCGTCGACGGCGGCGAGGAAATGGTCGTCGCGCACGAGCACCGGCGAAATATACGCCTGCACCGCGCCGTCGAGCAGAGTCGCGACGGCGACGCTTTTGATCGTGCTGCGGCCTTTTTGCCGTGCGTACTGAAAATCGATCGCGTTAATTTCTTCGATGCCCTTGCGCCAGAATGCTCCCGGCTGGGCTTGCAGGCCGAAAGTCACGGCCGCGAGAAGAATGAGCTTCGCTTCGGCGTCCTTGCCGCTGACGTCGGAACTCGGATTGGTCTCGGCGTAGCCCTTCTCCTGCGCTTCCTTCAGCGCGGCGGCGTAGGATTTCCCGCCGCGGCTCATCTCGGTGAGGATATAATTGCTCGTGCCGTTGACGATGCCGTAGATCGCCTCCGGCTGTTCGGCGGCGAAGCTCTCGCCGATCGAGCGGATGATCGGCACGCCGCCGCCGACGCACGCTTCGAAGCGCACGTCGCCGCCGTGCTTCCGCGCCGCTTCCCATATCTCGGCGCCGTAGCGCGCCAGCACGGCCTTGTCGGAGGTCACGACCGACTTGCCGTTCTTCAGCGCGCGCAAGATCAGATCCTTGAAGCCGGCGAGATCTTTCTCGTCGTGGAAGCCCAGCGCCTCGACGACGATCGCCGCGTCCGGATGATCGATTACTTCTTCGGGCTTATCGGTGAAGAGCGCCGGATGCGTCTTGTGCCACTTCTTGCCCTTCGGCTGGCGGGTGTAGATCTTCACCAGCTCGATGGGCAGCGCGCCATCGCCCAAGACGAAGTCCTGCACCGCCTGGCCGACGACGCCGGAGCCGAGCAGGCCGATACCGATTTTCTTCCGCTTATCAGCCATCAGGGCTCCCTTGAGGAGTTATGGCACAAGTAATTGGAATTAATCGAGAAGCTTGCCCAATGCTTTTCGGATCGTGCGCACCGCCTGGCGCGTGCGATGCTCGTTCTCGATGAGCGCGAAGCGCACGTACGGGTCGCCGTACTCGCCGAAGCCGATGCCGGGCGAGACCGCGACCTTCGCCTCCTGCAGCAGGAACTTCGAGAACTCGACCGAGCCCATCGCCTTGCACGGCTCGGGGATCTCCGCCCACACGAACATCGTGCCGCGCGGCTTCTTGATTCTCCAGCCGACGCGGTCGAGGCCGTCGACCAGCGCGTCGCGGCGCCGGCGGTAGGTCTCGCAAATTTCCTCGACGCAGTCCTGCGGACCGTTTAGCGCCTGGATCGCGGCGATCTGCACCGGCTGGAAAATGCCGTAGTCGAGATAGCTCTTGATGCGCGCGAGCGCGTGGATCATGTCGCGGTTGCCGACGGCGAAGCCGATGCGCCAACCGGGCATGTTGTAACTCTTGGACAGCGAGAAAAATTCGAGGCCGATGTCTTTCGCGCCCGGGACCTGGAGCAGGCTCGGCGGCTTGTGGCCGTCGAACGCGAGGTCGGCGTAGGCGAGATCGTGGATGACGAGCATGCCGTTCTCGCGCGCGAAGTCGACGACCTTCTGGAAGAAATCGAGCTCGACCACTTCCGTCGTCGGATTGTGCGGGAAGCTCACGATCAGGAGCTTGGGCTTGGGCCAGGTCTGTTTAACCGCGCCCTGAAGACGCTCGAGAAAGTCGTCGCCCGAATACATCGGGATGTTGTGCAGATCACCCCCGGCGAGCACGACCGAATACTGATGGATCGGGTAGGTCGGGCTCGGGCAGAACACCACGTCGCCGGGATCGACGATAGCCCACATCAAGTGGCTCAGCCCCTCTTTCGCGCCGATCGTGACGATCGCCTCGGCGTCGGGATCGATCTCGACCTGATAACGCCTGCGATACCAGTCGGAGATAGCGCATCGAAGCTTATAGATTCCGCGCGAGACCGAGTAGCGGTGGTTTTGCGGCTTCGCCGCCGCCTCCATCAACTTCGCGACCACGTGCGGCGGCGTCGGCATGTCGGGATTCCCCATGCCGAAATCGACGATGTCCTCGCCGCGGTGGCGCGCCTCGAGCTTCAAATCGTTGATGATGTTGAAGACGTACGGAGGCAGCCTCTTGATCCGCTGAAATTCCACTGGCTTCCCTTTCGCTCGGAAAAAAGTAGGACTATGCGATTGTAAGGCATTCGCGAAATATTCGCAAATTACGGCGCGGGCCGCGTCGTAGGATGGGAGCCTGCGGAGCTTGTCAGCCGATATTGCCGAGCTCGAGGCGGCCGGCCCAGCGGTGCTTCAGCACCGCTTTCATCGCCCGCGATTCGGGCCGGGCGAGCCGCGGGTCCTGCTCGAGCCAGGCGAGCGCCTCCTCGCGCGCTTCGAGCAGCAGGCGCGAGTCGCGCGCGAGATTCGCGATGCGGAAGTCTGCGAGCCCCGACTGGCGCGTGCCGATCATCTCGCCCGGGCCGCGCAGCTGCAAATCCGCCTCGGCGATCTTGAAGCCGTCGCGCTCGCGCTCCATCACGCGCAGGCGCTCGAGCGCTTCGGTGTTGTTGCCGCCGTAGTAGATCATGACGCAGTACGAGCGATGCTCTCCGCGTCCGACTCGGCCGCGGAGCTGATGCAGCTGCGACAGGCCGAAGCGCTCGGCGTGCTCGATGACCATGACGCTCGCGTTCGAAACGTCGATGCCGACTTCGATGACGGTCGTCGCGACGAGAATCTGCACGGCGCCGTCCTTGAAACGGCGCATCGTCTCGTCGCGCTCGGCCGCGGACATCCGGCCGTGGATCAGCGCGACGCGGCAATCTTTGAAGACGCCGCGCGAAAGCTCGGCGGCCATGCTGGTCGCATCGCGCACTTCGAGCTTCTCCGAAGCTTCGACGAGCGGATAGACGACGTAGGCCTGGCGGCCCTTGCGCACCTCGTCGCAGACGAGATCGTACGCCCGCGCGCGCGCCGGCGAGCGCACGAGGCGCGTCTCCACCGGCGTTCGTCCCGGCGGCAACTCGTTAAGCCAGGAGATTTCCAGGTCGCCGTAGAGCACCATCGCGAGGCTGCGCGGGATCGGTGTCGCGCTCATCAGAAGGATGTCGGGCTCCGGTAGAGAAACAGCGCCCCGGCACGAAGCGAGCTTTTGCAGCGCCATCCGCTGCATGACGCCGAAGCGGTGCTGCTCGTCGATGATGCCGAGCCCGAGTCGCGGCACGCGGACATTTTCCTGGATGACCGCGTGCGTGCCGATCACGAACGAGACTCGGCCTTCTTTTATTCCGTCGATGATCTCGTTGCGCGCTTTCGCCGGCATCGATCCGGTCAGCAGCGCGATCGGCACGCCGAGCTTCGCCGCGAACTCTTTCAGGTTTCGGTAATGCTGCTCGGCCAGAAGCTCGGTCGGCGCCATCCAGACCGCCTGAAAGCCGTTCTCGATCGCGCGCAGCGCGGCGAACCAGCCGACGATTGTTTTCCCCGAGCCGACGTCGCCCTGCAGCAGGCGCTGCATCGGCCGCGGCGCGGCCATGTCGAGCGCGATCTCCTGCAGGACTTTTTCCTGCGCGCGCGTGAGGCGGAACGGCAGCAGCTCCCACATCTTTTGTGTGAGGGACTTCTTCTCGCGCGTGAACGCGATGCCGCTCCGTCCGGTGCGGTTCTGTCGCCTGAGCGCGAGACCCAATTGGAGATAGAAGCATTCGTCGAAGACGACCGCGCGGTGCGCCGCGGAGGAAGAGCGGTTCAGCGCCTCGACATCGTCGCTCTTTTCCGGCAGATGAAGGCGCATCAACGCGGCGCGTGAATCGAGGAGTCCGCATTTTTTTAAGACCGCCGGCGGCAAGAATGCCGGGGCGTGCATCCCGTGCGTATCAACCGCTTCGGCGATCCATTTGCGCATCGTCTTCAGCGCTATGCCTTCGGGACGCTCGTACACCGGCAGGATCTTTTGATGATCCGGCGGATCGGCGGGATCGATGACTTCGAATTCGGGATGCGCGATCTGCTTCCGTCCGCCGGGACCGGCTTCGACTTTTCCGTGAATGACGAGCGTCTGCCCCTTCGCCAGTCCGTCGACGAGGTACGAAGGCGCCCGGTACCACACGAGTCCGAGCCGCCCGGTATCGTCGTCCAACGTCCCGGTGAGCATCCGCTGCCGCCGCCGTGGATTGAAATGCTGGCTGAAGGCGATCAGCCTTCCGATAAATGTTTTCTCTTCGCCTGCGAGCGCGTCGCGAATCTTCGCGACCGCGCGCCGGTCTTCGTAGCGAAACGGCAGATGATAAAGAAGATCTTCGATCGTCCGCAGCCCGAATGTTTCGAGCTGCTCGGCGCGTGCCGGCCCGACGCCCTTTAAAAAACGTACGGAGCCTCGAAGCGCGCTGAGAGATTCGCGGATACTCGGGGCCGCGGGAGCGGTGGGAGCGTGGTCCGTTCTCGGCCTTTCGGCCTTCATCCCGTCACGCACGATCGCCGAACGGCGCGAGGTAGTCCTGCAGCGGTTTTACCTCGAGCTCGCGCTGCTTGAGCAGATCGATGCCTTCCGCCGCCGCATCCGCTCCGGCGATCGTCGTGAAGTAAGGCACCTGGTAATCGACCGCGTTGCGCCGCAGCAGGAATGAATCGGCATGCGAATGCGCGTCCCGCGGCGTGTTGATGACCATCGCGATCTCGCCTTTCTTGATCGCTTCGGCGATATTGGGGCTACCTTCCTGGACTTTTTTGACCGTCTCTGAAGGTATCCCGTGCTTCTGAAAATAGTCGGCGGTGCCGCGCGTGGCGACGATCTGGAAGCCGAGACCGGCGAGCCGCCGCGCGATCGGCGTCACCGACTCCTTGTCCTCATCGCGCACGCTGATGAAAACCTTGCCGCTCCGCGGCAGCCGCGTGCCGGCGCCGATCTGCGACTTCGCGTAGGCGATGCCGAAAGTCGCGTCGATGCCCATGACTTCGCCCGTCGACTTCATCTCCGGGCCGAGCAGCGTGTCGACGCCGGGAAATTTGTTGAATGGAAAAACCGATTCCTTGACGGAAATGTGACTCGGCAAAACCTCTTTCACGAGCCCGAGCTCGCTCAGCTTCTTTCCCACCATGATGCGCGCGGCGAGCTTCGCCAGCGGCACGCCGGTCGCCTTGCTGACGAAAGGCACCGTGCGCGACGCGCGCGGGTTGACCTCCAGGATATATATATCTTCGCCCTTCACGGCGAATTGCACGTTCATGAGACCCGAGACCTGGAGCGCCAGCGCCAGCTGGGTCGCCTGCCGGCGAATCTCGCTCTGCAGCTCCACCGAGATGGACTTGGGCGGCAGGCTGCACGCGCTGTCGCCCGAATGCACTCCGGCGCGCTCGATATGCTCCATAATGCCGCCGATGACGACGCGCTCCCCGTCGCACAACGCGTCGACGTCGAGCTCGATTGCGTCGTCCAAGAATTTATCGATTAAAACGGGATGCTCCGGCGACGCGGCGACGGCGTAGGTCATGTAGTTTCTGAGCGTGTCGGAGTCGTAAACGATCTGCATCGCGCGGCCGCCCAAAACATACGAGGGCCGGACCAGGATCGGATAGCGCAGGCGCTCGGCGATCTCGAGCGCCTCCTGGTACGAGCGCGCCGTGCCGGAGAGCGGCTGCTTCAGCTTGAGGTCGTCGAGCAGCCGGCGGAAGCGCTCGCGGTCCTCCGCGAGATCGATGCTGTCCGGTGAAGTGCCGATAATTTTCACGCCCGCGCGCTCGAGCGCCAGCGCGAGCTTAAGCGGCGTCTGCCCGCCGAACTGGACGATGACGCCGTCGGGATTTTCCCGCGCGACGATTTCGAGCACGTTTTCGAGCGTCAGCGGCTCGAAGTAAAGCTTGTCGGAGGTGTCGTAATCCGTGCTCACGGTTTCCGGGTTGCAGTTGACCATGATCGTCTCGTAGCCGTCTTCCTTGAGCGCGAAGGCGGCGTGGACGCAGCAGTAGTCGAACTCGATGCCCTGGCCGATACGGTTGGGGCCGCCGCCGAGGATCATGATCTTCTTCCGTCCGGTTCGATTCGATTCGTCCTCGCCCTCGTACGTCGAATAGAGGTACGGCGTGTAGGCGGCGAACTCGGCGCCGCAGGTATCGACCGCGCGGAAGACCGCGCGCACGCCGGCGGCGCTGCGCGCGGCGCGGATGTCGTCCTCGCTTCGGCCGGCCAAAATCGCGAGGCGGCGGTCGGAGAAACCCATTTGCTTCATGCGCAGCAGAGATTCCGGCGTCGGCGCGCCGGCGCTCCTGATCTCCGCCTCCGCTTCGATGATCTGCCGGACGTGTTCCAGGAACCACGGATCGATTTTGCTGAGGTCGTGAATCTCATCGACGGACAACCCGAGGCGGAACGCGTCGCCGAGATACCACAAGCGCTCCGCGTTCGGCACGCGCAGCTTGTCGCGCACGAGCTTCAAATTTTCCTCGCGGTCGCCCGTGCCTTGAATCTTCTCCTCGAAGCCGTAGGAGCCGATCTCCAGC
>DATDFN010000289.1:0-4752 GCA_036522615.1 Binatia bacterium
GACTGGGCCAAGGGGCTGCCGTTCGAGGTGCCGACGGTCGAAAAAAATCCCGACCCCGACGTCCTCTACTGGGTCGGCTGCGCCGCCGCTTTCGACCCGCGCGCGCAGAAAATCGCCCAGAGCATGGCGTCGATCCTCCACGCGGCGGGCGTCAATTGGGCGGTGCTCGGCCTGCAGGAGAAGTGCACCGGTGACGCGGCGCGCCGGGCGGGCAACGAGTATCTCTTTGCCCAGCTCGCGGCGGAGAACACCGAGACTCTGAACAGCCTCGCCCCCAAGCTCATCGTCACGACCTGCCCGCACTGCCTGCACACGATCAAAAACGAGTACCCGGAGTTCGGCGGCAAGTACGCGGTCAAGCACCACACGGAGTTTATCGACGGGCTGATCAAGTCCGGCGTATTGAAGCTCAACGCGGCCGCCGACGGCGCCGCGACCTATCACGACCCGTGCTATCTCGGGCGGCACAATCAGGTCTTCGACCAGCCGCGGCAGGTAATCGCCTCGGCCGGCGTCAAGCTCGCCGAGCCGGCGCGCAGCAGGAGCAACAGCTTCTGCTGCGGCGCGGGCGGCGGCCAGTTCTGGAAGACCGAGGAGCCCGGGCGCGAGCGGGTGACCGCCAACCGCTGGCGCGAGCTCAAAGGCACGGGGGCCAAGACCGTCGCGACCGGCTGCCCGTTCTGCATGCGCATGTTCACCGAGGAGGCGGCGCAGGAGGAGACCGGCGCGCCGGCGATCCAGGACATCGCGGAGATCGTGGCGGGCAATTTGGCGAAGTAGCGCGTTGCCGGTCCGGCGCATCCGCCCGGACACGTCCATTTTGACGAACCTGCAAAAAAAGATCCGCTGGCTCGCACTCGCGCGGTGGCTTGCGCTGACGCTCGCCCTTACCGCCTGCCGCGGGGACCCGCGCGTCGTCATCGCGACGCGCGGCGGCAAAGAGGCCGCGTTCGAAATCGAGGTCGCCGACACGCCATCCAAGCGCGAGATGGGTCTCATGTATCGCCGCGATCTCGGCGCCGATCACGGGATGCTGTTTATCTTTCCTGATGAAACGGTGCTCACATTCTGGATGAAGAACACGCCGATCCCGCTCGACATGATCTTCATCGGCTCCGATTTGAAGATCGTCGGCATCGTGCGCGAGGCGGTCCCGTTCACGCTGTCGGCGCGCTCCGTCGGCCTGCCGAGCCGCTACGTGCTCGAGATCAACGGCGGCGTCGCGCAGCAGCGCGGCATCGAAGTCGGCGATAAGGTGCGATTGGAAGGCGTCTCTGCGGAAGCCGTGAAAGAATAAATTTTGAATTTTAAATTTTGAGTTTTGAATTTAATTCAAAATGCAACATTCAAAATTCATCACTCGTTCTAGATTTCCTGGAAAAAGTAAGGCTTCAGCACGTCGAGGTGCTGCTGGTAGTTGTCGGGGTACAGAAATCGCAGCGTCGCGGCGATGCTGCTCGACAGCGAGTTGCCGTCCTGCGGCGTGAAGCACATGCCGACGATCTCGTTGTCGTCCTTGAGCGCGAGGCTCTGCGTGACGATGACCGTCTGGTTCAGGATGCGGCCGAAGAGGCCGTGGTCGCGGCCGAACGAGAAGACGGACGCGGACGACTTTTTGTTCGTGAGCGCGACGCGGCCGTTGGCTTTCAGCCGGCGCATGATCTCGTCCATCGTCACGCTGCGCTTGAGCCGCAGGTTGAAGTGGATCGTGTGCATGTACTGCGTGTTGAGCTTGATCGCGGATGAATAGATCGGGAGATCGAACCCCAGCGTCTTGAAGAGCTCGTGCGCGTCGCGTCCCTGGTGCGTGCCGAAGCGCGAGTCCTCGTGCTTGCCCACCTCGGGCGCGGGAATGAAGTCGCCCTCCTGGCTCAGGTCGTTGGCGCGGCGCATGCAGACGAAAAGGCCCTCTTCCAGATTGTCTTCCTTCTCCGGGCCGAGCGCGAGCGTGTCGATCAAAACCGCCAAGTTATGCGTGTTG
The DNA here is from genome assembly GCA_036522615.1 of Binatia bacterium. GTDB lineage: Bacteria > Desulfobacterota > Binatia > UBA9968 > UBA9968 > JAJPJQ01. The sequence goes on from DATDFN010000289.1 coordinate 1,982, forward strand.
CAGCTGACGACCTGGACGAACTGGTCCTTGCCGTTGAACGCTTTGTCATTGATGCCGCGGGCGTACATCTTGCCGAAGCCGAACTCGCTGCCCTGTGCGATGAAGCCGCGGCCGTTGCCCGCATATTTATTATAAAGCTTCTCTTTGTTTTCGTTGCCGACCGGCGTGCAGTCGACGATGACGCTGGCGCGCTCGATCGCCTCTTCGGCCTCGAAAGTGGGCTCCATGCCCATGTCCTTGAACTTGCCCCAACAATCCTTGTCGACGGCGAGCTTGGCGCCTTTGTGCGCGAGCGCGTGGACTTTGGATCGGTCGGTCAGAAGCGGTGTCCGCTTGTGGAAGGTGACGTCGTCGAGGCCCCATTGCTCGCGAAAGGTGGAGAGAATGCCGATCAGCGGCTCGCCGATCGTCCCGGTTCCGACGACATGAACGATTCTTTTCTTTGTAGCTGACATGGCGTCCTCAGTCCCCTTCGTAAAGTTTAAAAACCCCAGTAGTATATACTATAGAAAAGTCACAAGTGGAAGGCTATTAAAGCAAAACCGCGCGAACTTTTAAGCGCTCTGTAAAGGTGTTAGGAACATAAGGGCACAACATGGCACAAGAGATCATCAAAGCTGAAAATTTTTTCGACCGGCGCTTCGGCGTTACCGGCCGCGATTTGGAAAAACTGCTGTCCCAGGCGCTCGAGCGCAAGGCGGACTACGCGGATCTTTATTTCGAGTACCGAGTCAACGAGGGCGTGAGCCTCGAAGAGGGGCTCGTGAAAACAGGCTCGCGCTCGACGTCGAACGGCGTCGGCGTACGGGTGCTTTCCGAAGCGAAGACGGGCTATGCGTACACCGACGACATCACGATCGACAATCTCGCGCTCGCCGCGCGCACGGCGCAGGCGATCGCGCAGAACCGCTCGGCCGACACGCCGGTGAGAGTCGGCCGCGAGACCGTCCAGGCGCACGATCTTTATCCGGTTAAAGCCCCGGCGACGGATGTCGCGCTGGAGAAAAAGACGGCGCTGCTTTACGAGATCGACCGGCTCGCCCGCTCGCTCGATCCGCGCGTGAAAAACGTCTTCGTCTCGTTCGCGAGCGAGGAAAAGATCGTGCTCGTCGCGTCTTCCAAAGGCTGGCTCGCCGGCGACATCCAGCCGCTCGCGCGCTTGAACGTCACCTGCATCGCCGAGGAGCGCGGCAACCGCCAGGTCGGCACATACGGCGGCGGCGGCCGCGTGGACTTCGACTTCTTTCTCGACAAAAATAACTACGAGCGCTTCACGCGCGAGGCCGTAAGACAGGCGATTTTGAACCTCGAAGCCGAGGACGCGCCGGCGGGTACTATGGACGTGGTGCTCGGACCCGGCTGGCCCGGCATCCTGCTCCACGAGGCGATCGGCCACGGCCTCGAAGGCGATTTCAACCGCAAAAAGGTCTCTGCGTTCAGCGAGCGCGTCGGCCAGAAGGTCGCCTCCGAGCTCTGCACCGTAGTCGACGACGGCACGCTGCCGTCCCGCCGCGGCTCGCTCAATTTGGACGACGAGGGGACGCCCACGCAGCGCACCGTGCTGATCGAAAAGGGCATCCTGCGCGGCTACCTGCAGGATCGTCTCAACGCCGGCCTCATGAAAATGGCGCCGACCGGCAACGGCCGGCGCGAGAGCTATGCGCACATTCCGATGCCGCGGATGACCAATACCTTCATGCTCGCCGGCGAGAGCGCGCCGGAGGATATCCTCCGGTCGGTGAAAAAAGGGCTCTACGCCGTCTCGTTCGGCGGCGGCCAAGTCGACATCACGAACGGCAAGTTCGTCTTCTCCGCGAGCGAGGCCTACCTGATCGAGGACGGCAAGGTGACGCGCCCGGTGAAGGGCGCGACGCTTATCGGCAACGGCCCGGACGTGCTGACGCGCGTCTCGATGGTGGGCCACGATCTCAAACTCGACGAGGGCGTCGGCACCTGCGGCAAGGACGGCCAGTCAGTGCCGGTCGGCGTCGGCCTGCCGACGATCCGCATCGACGGCATTACCGTCGGCGGCACGGCCTCGGAAAATAAATAAGTCATGGAGCGATTGGAATTATCCGCCGAGCTCGCGCACGATATCCTCAAGCAAGCGAAGCAAAAGGGCGCGACCGCAGGCGACGTCATGATGGCGGAGAGCGAAAGCTCGTTCGTCGCCGTGCGCCTGGGCGAGGTCGACAAAGTCAGTCAGGCGCAGGAGAAGCGGCTCGGGCTCAGGCTCTTTTTCGGGACGAGCTCGGCGAGCGCGTCGACCTCGGACATCTCGACCGCCGCGATCGAGCGCCTCGTGGATGACACCTGCGCGCTCGCGCGCGCCACGGCGAAGGACGAGTTCAGCGGCCTGCCCGCTCCCGAAGCGCTGGCGAAGGAGCTGCCGGATCTGGACCTCGATGACGGACAGAATCGCTCGGTCACGGTCGACGACAAGATCCGCCTCGCGCTCGCGGCGGAGAAGGCGGCGCTGGAGCTCGATCCGCGCATCACCAACTCCGAGGGCGGCGAGTTCTCCGCCGGCGCGGCGCGCGTCCTTTACGCCAACAGCCACGGTTTTAGCGGCGAGTACCGCGGCACGAGCTACGGCATGTCGGTCGCGCCGGTCGCGAGCTCGAACGGCGCGATGCAACGCGACTACTGGTACTCGTCGCAGCGGAAGTTCGCGCGGCTCGAAGCGCCCGAGGCGATAGGGCGGCGCGCGGCCGAGCGCGCGCTGAGACGCCTCGGCGCGCGAAAAGTGAAGACGTGCGAGTGCCCGGTCG
>DATDFN010000290.1:0-8198 GCA_036522615.1 Binatia bacterium
CGCGAGGAAATCTTCGACGACCAGCGCGACGATGATCGCTTTCCTGCGGTCGACGGTGCGAATGATGCCGACGCCGTCGTAGGACTCGAGCACGAATTTGACGTAAGCGATGTCTTCGGGCCGAATGGTGAAATAAATTTCGTGTAGATTCATAAACCCTCACCCCAACCCTCTCCCAGTGGGAGAGAGTGAAGATTCTCTTTTGGGAGAAGATCCATTTCTTTATGCCCTCTCCCTTTGGGAGAGGGCAAGGGTGAGGGGAGCTGCCAGCGTACATAGGGGTCCGCAATAGGATTGTCAAGTTTCACTTCGCAGGCGCTTCGGCCTTGGGAGGCGGCGCTGTGATCGCCTGCGGATGTCCGAGCGTGCCGCGGACTTTGAACGGCACCGCGAGCCGGCCTTTCGCATCCACCATCGCGGCGACGTCCGGCTGCTCGCGCGCGAGCTCCTGCGCGAACTCGGAAGAAAACGTCAACATGCCGTCCCATTGGAGGCTCTTGTCGAGGCCGACGTAGCCTTCCGCACCGGCGGTGTAATCCGCGCTGGTGATGAGAAGATTTTTGCTGTAGGCGCGGCCGTCCTGCACCGTGAAATTCCCCGCCAGCGATTCGAAGGGCATGTGTTGGCCCTCCGCCAGGGCCGCGACCCGCGGCGGCATCCGGCGCGGCGCGCCGCGGACGCCGAGCTGCGCCAGCACGAGCCGGGGGAGATTGATATCTTTCAACACGCCGCCGCGCACCTGTGCTTCGCCGGCACCCGAAAGAGCCTGCGGGATGCTCGACGCGGTTTTGCCGGCGGCGCGGAATTTCCCCTTGAGCGTAAGGCGGCCGGCGAGATGTTCTTCGATGAAAGCGAGCGGGCCCTTCGAGAGCGCGCGGAGATCGACCGTATCGATATTCGGCTCGAGCGCGAACCGCAGCGAATTATCGTCCGCGGTCTCCCACGAGCCCCCGGCGCGCAGCGTCCCGCCGAGCGCCTGAAAGACGACGTTCTTGAAGGCGAGGCTTTCGGGACTCCAGGCGACCTCGCCCCGAAGATTCCGGTAGGGGATCTCGGCCAGCGTGCCTTCCGCGGACGCGACATTGGCGCGGAGCCACAGCTTGCCGTTCCGCAGGCCGAGCTCGCCGGCGCCCGCGAGCGATTTGAACTGATCGCTTTTAAACGGAGCGGAAGAGGCTAGGTCGCCGGGGTCGATTTTTGCCGAGCGCAGAGAATAGCGGAGCACGGGCCGCGTGATGTCGGCGACGACGGCGGAGGCGGCGATATCCGATCCTCCGGCGCGCACCAGCAATCGATCGACGCGGGCGTCCTTGCCGCGAAAGAAGATCTCGCCGGTGGCGCGCTCGATGCCGCGGCCGCTGCGCCGCTCTTTTGCCTGCACCTTATCGAGAACGGCGCCGCCGCGGATCTCCAGCGCGGAGTTGCCGGCGAACCTCGTCTTGAGCGCGAGCCTGGCGCTGAGGGTGCCGCCGAGCGTATAGCGCGAGAGCGGCGGCACAAGCCGCTCGAAGGCCGCCAGCGGGAGCGCCTCGGCGCTGATGGCGAGTGTAAGCTGCCGCTCGGGAAGCTCGTCGAGCGCGCCGGAAAATCTTATCTTTGCATTATTGAGGGTGACGATCGCGTCGCGCAGGACGATCCGCTCCTTGCTCAGCTCAAGATCCAGCGATAGTTCGGCCGGGATATCCTTGTTTTTTTTCAGCCAGTCGCCGTAGACGATTTCGCTGCGCGTCGCCCTGACGGCGGCGCGGATGTTGAGCGCCGCCGGAGTGCCGTCGACATCGGCGGAGAGGCTGACGGGTCCCTCGGCAAGCAGCGGCGGCGGCAGCGTCTGGGACAGAGCGGGCATCGTCCTCAGCTGCTCGAGCGCGAGCGGATCCACGGTTACACGAAGCTTAATCGCCCCTTCGTCCCGCGAAGCGCCGCGCGACAAGTCGATATCGCCCTTGACGGTCGCGTTATTCGCGGTCGCGCCGAAAAAAGGCCCGCGCAGATCGAGGCCGGTGATGCGCGGCCGCTCGATCGTGCCTGCGACGCGTGACGCGATGGCGACCGGGCCGCTTGCCGGCAGATAGCGAAACAAATACGGCCGGAGCTGCGGCAGCGCGCGCGCGATCTGATCGAGCCCGAGAGCGTCGCAGCGGACCGCGACATCGAGCGATACCTGCGTCCACGGCCGGCCCGAGAACGGTCCGGCCTGACCCTCGATGGTGAAGGCGCGGCCGTCTTCGAACATCTCGCCCGCGATCTTCACGCGCGACGGGCTGTTGAGTCCCCCGCTCGCGGTAAAGTCGAGCCGGCGCACGCGCACCTCGACGGGCTCGCGCGACGCGCGGTCGATGTAATCGATACTGCCGTTGCGGATGCGGATGTCGGTGATTGCGAGGCGCGGCGCGCTCGCCGGCCGTTTCTCTCTCGTCGCCTCGTCGGAGGCCGCCGCGGGCGGCACGGCCTTTTTCTCCCGCGCGACGAGCACGGCCAGGTTGAGCAATCCCGCTTCGTTGCGGATGATCTGGATTTCGGGCTCTTCGAGAATGAATTTTTCGATGCGGAGCCGGCCTATAAGCAGCGGCAGCCAGCGGAGCTGCATGCGCAGCTCTTTCGCCTGGACGATCGGCGTTGCGGCGAAGCGCGCGTCGTCGGCGATTTTCAGATCGGTGGCGGCGATTCCCGGCCCGCCCCAGAAGCTCACCTTCAAGTCGCTGAAGGCGACGGCGCGGCCGAGGGCTCGCTCCATGTCCTGCTGGATCCGCGCGCGGTTTTTGCGAATGATGGCATCAAGCGAAAAATCGAAAACGCCGAGGAGCAGAATGAAGGCGCCAACGACGAGGGCGACGATTTTACGGCTCATGCCGCAGGAAAAGCTTTCGTCCGCGAAAAGAAGCTAGGGAATGCGCTCCATGACGGCCGCGATGCCCTGGCCGACGCCGATGCACATGGTCGCGACGCCGTAGCGGCTGCCGCGCCGGCGCATCTCGTAGAGCAGCGTCGCCACGATGCGCGCGCCGCTGCAGCCGAGCGGGTGGCCGAGTGCGATCGCGCCGCCGTTGACGTTCACGCGTTCCATGCCCAGCCCCAGTTCGCGGACATTGTGGAGCAGCTGCGAGGCGAACGCCTCGTTGATCTCGAAGAGATCGATGTCGCCGACGCTGAGGCGGGCGCGCTTTAGTGCCTTCTGCGTCGCCGGAACGGGCGCAGTGCCGAAATAGGCCGGGTCGACGCCGGCGACTGCGGACGCGAGGATGCGCGCCATCGGCTTGAGCCCCAGTGCGCGGGCCTTTTCCGCGCTCGCGACGAGGACCGCCGCGGCGCCGTCGGAGATTTGCGAGGAATTGCCGGCCGTGACCGTGCCGTTCTTGCGGAAGACCGGTTTCAGCGCGGCGAGCTTCTCCATCGAGGTGTCGGGCCGCGGGCCTTCGTCTTTCGCCTGCGTGACCTTCGCGCCGCTTTTCTGCGGCGCCTCGATCGGCACGATCTCTTCGGCGAAGCGGCCGCTCTCGGCCGCGGCGACCGCGCGCCGGTGGCTTTCGAGCGCGGCGGCATCCTGGTCCTTGCGGCTGATGTTGTACTTCTCGGCGATGTTCTCCGCCGACTCGCCGTTGCTGATGAGCGGATAAAGCTCGCCCAACCGCGGATTGGGGAAGCGCCAGCCGACGGTGGAGTCGAAGAGCGTCGTATTACCCTGCTGAAAGGGATTGGCGCCTTTCATCATCACCCATGGGGAGCGGGTCATGCTCTCGACGCCGCCCGCGATGAAAAGATCGCCGTCCTCCAGCGCGACGGCGCGGCCCGCCTGAACGATCGCTTCGAGACCCGAGCCGCAGAGGCGGTTGACCGTGCAGCCGGGTATTTCCATCGGCAGGCCGGCAAGCAGCGAAGCGGTGCGGGCGACGTTGCGCGAGTCCTCGCCCGCCTGATTGGTGCAGCCGAAAAATACGTCCTCGACCTCCGCGCCCTTGATGCCGGTCTTCTGCACGAGCTTTGCGATCGCGTGCGCGCCGAGATCGTCGGTGCGGACGTCTTTCAGAATGCCGGCGTGCCGCCCGATGGGCGTGCGCACGGCGTCGATGATGACGGCTTCCTTCATGGGTTTAATCGGCCTCAGCTTTTGCCGTATTCGTAAAATCCTTTGCCCGCGGCTTCTCCCAACAAGCCCGCCAGCACCATCTTTTTAATCAACGGCGCCGGCCGGTAACGGTCATCGCCGGTTTCCGCGTGCAAGCCTTCGAGCACCGCGAGCACCTCGTCCAGGCCGGCGCGGTCGGCCCAGCGGAGCGGCCCTTCGGGGTAGTTGACGCCGAGCTTCATCGCGGTGTCGATTTCAGCCGCCTGCGCGACGCCCTCGTCCAGCGCGCGCGCCGCCTCGTTGACAATAAGGCTCAGGATGCGCGGAAAGACTAGCCCCGGGGCGTCTTTTGCCCGCGCGGTCTCCTTTCCGAGTGCGCGGAAGAACCTCTCCGCCTCCGCGAGCGCGGCTTCACCCGTTTTCAGGCCGTTGCTCAACTCTACCACTTTTTTATCCTTAAGGGGATAGAACGTGGCGAAGCCGACGACGCGCTCCGGTGTTGCGGTCCAGGAAGCGATGCGCGTGGTCGAGAAGCCGAGGCACGACGTGAGGATCACCGCCGAAGGCGATCCGGAGTCGAGCTTATTAAGAATTTCGCGCTTCCGGGCTTCTCCGTAGCACGACGTTTCGACGACCAGCGAGCTGGAAATCGCCGCGGCATCCGCGTCGGGATAAAGCTTGGCGTCGTAGTCGGCCGCCTGTGCGAGGCCGATCAATTCATGCGCCAGCCGGCTTCTGCCGACGACGATGACGCTACTTTTTGGCATAGTCGTAGAAGCCGCGGCCGGTCTTGCGGCCGAGATTGCCGGATTGCACGAGGCGTTGCTGGATCGGGCTCGGGCGAAAACGCGCGTCCTCGAAGAACGCATGGTACAGCGATTCGGTCGCCGCGAAATTGATGTCGTTGCCGATGAGATCCATCAATTCGAACGGCCCCATGCGGAAGCCCGCGCCTTTCATGACGTTGTCGATGGCTTCGACGCTCGCCTCGCCGTCGCCCAGAATGCGCAGCGCCTCGTTGTAAAACGGCCGCGCGATGCGGTTGACGATAAATCCCGGCGTATCCTTCGCGCGCACCGGCGTCTTGCCCATGCCGCGCATGAGCGCGGCGGCACGCTCGATCGCGTCCGCGCTCGTGCGCTCGCCCTGGACGACTTCGACGAGCGCCATCAGCGGCGGGGGATTGAAATAGTGTAGCCCGAGCACGCGCTCGGGCTTTTTCGCCGCGCCGGCGATCGCCGTCACGGAAAAAGACGACGTATTGGTCGCGAGCAGCGCGTCCGGCGGCGTGATGGCGTCGAGCTTCTGGAACACCTCGCGCTTGAGCTCGAGCTTCTCCGGCACCGCTTCGACGATGAGCCCGCAGCCGGCGAAATCCTCGAGCTTCAGCGACGCCGACAGACGCCCGAGCGCGCCGGATTCCTGCTCGGCGGTGATCTTGCCGCGCTCGCGGCCGCCCTTGAGAAATTGTTTGATGCGGTCGAGGCCGCGGTCGATGAATTCCTGCGAGACGTCGTAGACGAGCGTGTCGTAGCCCGCCTGCGCCGCGACCTGCGCGATACCCGCGCCCATTGTGCCGGCGCCGAGAACGCCGACCTTGATGTTTTGGTCGCCCATCGAACTGAATTATTTGCCGGTGAACACCGGCGCGCGCTTGTCCAAGAACGCGCGCACGCCTTCGTCGTAATCCGCGCTCCGCCCGGCGATCTCCTGCAAATAGGCTTCGTATTCGAGCTGGTCGGCGAGATCGCGCATCATCGCGCGGTTGACCGCGCGCTTGATGAGCCCGATGCTGCGCGGTCCTTTCGCGATCCTATCCGCGACCGCTTTCGCAGTGGCGGCGAGCTCGCCCGCCGGAACTACTTTGGCGACGAGGCCGATGCGCTGCGCTTCGCGCGCGTCCACCGGCTCGGCCAAAAGCAGCAGCTCCATCGCCTTGCTGAAGCCGACCAGACGCGGCAGCACGATGCTGCCGCCGCAGTCCGGCGCGAGGCCGACGCGAGAGAACGCCTGCACGAACGTCGCGTCCTCCGACGCGACGCGCAGGTCGGTCGCGAGCGCGAGGTTACATCCCGCGCCGGCGGCGACGCCGTTCACTGCCGCGATGGAAATCTTCTCCGTGCGCCGGAGCCGGAGGATGATCGGGTTGTAGCGCTCGCGGAGCGACGCTCCGAGCGAGCCTTTTTTGTCCGGCGTGCGGCCCTTCAGGTCCTGACCCGCGCAGAACGCGCGGCCGGCGCCGGTGAGCACGATGACGCGCACGTCTTTGTCTTCATCCGCGTCTTTCAAAGCGCGCTGCACTTCGCCGTTCATCTCGATCGTGAACGCGTTCATCGCCTGCGGGCGGTTGAACGTGATCGTCGCGACGCCGCCTTGCTTCTCGTAGAGAATGTTCTGGAAATCCACCGGGCGGTCGCTCCTTACTTACCCTTAAACTCAGGCTTGCGCTTCTCGAGGAACGCTTTCATGCCTTCGCGGCGATCCTCCGAGGAGAAAAGCAGATAAAAAGATTTGCGCTCGAATTCCAGGCCCTCGTCGAGCGTAGTGTTGAGGGCCTTCACGATCGATTCTTTCGCGAATTTGACGGCGAGCGGCGGCTTCGCCGCGATCTTCGCGGCCAGCGCCTTCGCCTCGTCCATCAGCGACTCGACCGGCACGACTTTGTTGACGAGGCCCAAGCGCTTGGCTTCGTCGGCTTCGATGAAATCGCCCGCCAGCACCATCTCCATCGCCCGGTATTTGCCCACGAGCCGCGTCAGGCGCTGCGTGCCGCCGCTGCCGGGAATCGTGCCCAAATTGATCTCCGGCTGGCCGAAGCGCGCCGTCTCCGACGCGATGATGATGTCGCACGAGAGCGCGAGCTCGCAGCCGCCGCCGAGCGCGTAGCCGCTGACGGCCGCGATCATCGGCTTCGCGATCTTGTTGATGCGGTCGCGGTAGGCGAGGCGCCCCTGCACGCGCTCGTCGAACGGCCCCGCGTCCGCCATCTCCTTGATGTCGGCGCCGGCGGCGAAGACTTTCTCCCCGCCGGTAACAATGATCACCCGGATTTCCGGATCGCGGTCGAGTTCCTCCAGCGCCAGCGCGGTTTCCTTCACGAGGCCGTAGGAGAGCGCGTTGAGCTGCTGCGGGCGATTGAGCGTAACGATGCCGATCGCGCCGCTCTTCTCGACGAGGATGTTCTCGTAGCTCATGTATCCGTGAGCTATACACCAAACGAGCAGTTAGTTGAAGCGACGGCAGCACTAAGCGGGCGTCCCCGATCGGAAGGTTCATGACGCAAGCTATACGTGGAGCGCGCGTCTGGATTTTAGTTGAAGGTAAGTCTAAGCGTCTTCTTGGCGACAGCGCCGACTGCGTCGGTCACGATGAAGTCGATGTCCGTAATTGTGGGGGCATTCACAATCCCCGAAATTTGACCCGTCGATGGATTGATCGCGAGCGTTCCCGGCAGAGGCGTTGCCGGGTCCACCGACCAAGTGTATTTCGCTATTCCGTCCTTTGCTTTCAGCGCCGCGCTATAGCTCGCGTTCATCTTGCCGGCTTTCAAGCTTAACGTCGCGATGCTTACGGGCCTGACGATCGTAACCCTGAACTTCACTTTAGCCAACGCGCCGGCGGCATCGATCACCACTCCGGCAACGCTCGCCGACCGCGCTTCCCTCGGCGTGCCGACGATGCCGTGCGCGCCGAGGATCAGGCCCGCTGGAAGCCCGGTGGGATCTACTACCAAGCTGTAAGGCGCGACGCCGCCAGTGAAGTTTAAAGCACCGCTATCGTAAGCAATGTTAACCTCGCCCATCGGCAAAGTGCCGGATTGCAATGCCAGCTTGCTGCATGACGCTGTCTTAGCCGACGCGATGTTGGACAGCCCGGAATCGACATTCATCGCGTCGCGACTGACGATGCCGAAGTAATAGGTCCTGCCGCAGAATAATCCGGAAACAGTAAAGTTTTGGGCGGAGCCTGCTGCGAGCGGAACGGGCTCGCCGCTCGCTTGGATCGCCGATGTCCAATTCGTACTGTCGAGCACCGTGTTAGAAAAACGCACATCGTAGCTCTTCGCCGCGCCGGAGCCGTTGCCGCCGGGGACCGTCCAGCTCAGATTCACGCTGGTCTGCGTCGCAGCGCTGGC
>DATDFN010000291.1:0-13644 GCA_036522615.1 Binatia bacterium
TGCCGTACGTCTTCGAAACGCCGAAGGGGCCGCTGGTCGCGATCGCGCACAGCGACTTCACCGACAACCGCGTGCTGCGCGGCAGCCCGCGCGATTTTTATCAAGTCTACAAAGACACCTTCGATTTTCTCTACCGCGGCGAGGCGCCGGCGGTGATCAATTTAACCGTGCACGCGCACTTCGGCGGCCGGCCGATGATGTCGGCGATGCTGGCGGAGATTCTCCGCTACATGACCGGCTTTTCCGGCGTGTGGTTCGCGCGCCACGACGAGATTGCGCGGCTGGTTTTGAAATCAAGATAGAGCGTTCGCGAACCGCCCCTACATTAATCTTTATTCGAGCGGCGATGCAGCGCAGTCCGTGGATGCCTCGAAGGGTTCGATGCGTCCGACAACGGACGTTCGCGCGAGTCTTATTTCACCCGTAGTAAAGGTCCATCGCATCGAACCCGGAGAGGGATTCCGGGCTGCGCCTCACTGTAGTGGAAACGCTTTCTCCAGGGCGGCCGTCTGCGACGGCGAGAGCTTCCAGCCCGACGCGCCGCACATCTCGACGACGCGCTCGACTTTGTCGGTTTTGGGAATCGCGATCACGCCGGGCTTGGCGATGCACCAGTTGAGCGCGACCTGCGTCATCGTCTTGCCGGTCTCGGACGCGATCTGCTGCAGCACCGCGAGCGCGCGGCGGTTCTTCAGCAGCGTGCGCGTCGAGAGCGCGCCGCGCGCGAGCGGGCTGTAGGCGATCACCGCGACGTGGTTTTTCTGGCAGTAAGGCAGCGTGTCCTCCTCGATGCCGCGCTGGAGCAGGCTGTATTTGACCTGATTGGCGACGATCTTGTGGCGCTTCATCACGCTCTCGGCTTCCTGCAAGTTTTGCAGATAAAAGTTGCTCACGCCGATGTAGCGCACTTTGCCGTCGTCGACGAGCTTCTCCATCGCGCCCATCGTCTCGGCGATCGGCACCGCCGGATCGGGCCAGTGGACTTGATAGAGATCGATCGCGTCGACGCCGAGGCGCCTAAGGCTTCCTTCCGCAGCGGCGATCACCTGCTCGTAGCGCAGATGATTGCCGGAGACCTTCGTCGCGATAAAAACTTTCTCGCGCATGCCTTTGATCGCCGCGCCGACCGCCTCTTCGCTGCCGTACATCTCGGCGGTGTCGATGAGGCAGGCGCCGAGCTCGACCGCCTGCTTGATCGGCGCCTCGCCGCCGCGGTACTGCCACGTGCCGAGGCCGATGTCGGGAATTTTGACGCCGGTCGCGCCGAGCTCCTTGAATTCCATTACGCCTAACAACTATCGCCGGAAATCGACGGTTGCAATTGCCGCCGTATCTGTGGGAAGAGACAGCGATGTGGCGCTTCCGGCAGCACCTTCGTCTAAAGGTCATCGCGCTGACGCTGGCGATCCTCTTTCTCGGCTTCGGCAGTCTCGTGATCCTGAACATCCGGCGCGCGGCCGACGCACTGGTGGCCAGCAACCGGGACACGGCTAGGCTGCTGACGGCCTCCATCACAAAGAGCATCGAAAACGGCATGCTCGAAGGGCATCCCGACATCATCCTCCGCCTGGTGCAGGGCCTTAAAACCGAGTTGAAGGATGTCCGCGGTATCGACGTTTACCGGCGCAACGGCGTCGAGGCTTTCAGCGATCTCAAAACCGTGGAGGACATCGAAGCGGGAGGCATGCTCGGCGCGGCGCTGATCGAGCGGCTGACAAAGATGAAGCGCGTGCCGGGCAAAACGATCAGCGACCCGCTGTTCAAGCGCGCGGTGGAGACGGTGGCGCCGCAGGAGACCTACGAGACGACCGACGCCGGGCGCGCGCTGACGTTCTTCCGTCCTCTGGAAAATCGCAAAGAGTGCGAGGATTGCCACGGCGAAGATCATAAAGTGCGCGGCGTCGTGCGCGTGAGTCTCGGTCTCGACCGGCTCGACGCCGAGCTCGCCGCCGCGCGCAACCGCGAGATCGTGGTCGCGACGCTCACGATCCTCGGCGTCGCCGTGGCGCTGACGCTCTTCCTGGGCCGTGTGGTGCTCCGGCCGATCGCGCTGGTGGCGGGGGCCGCGCGCCGCATCGGCCGCGGCGACTTCGACACGCGCGTGGCGACCGGCAGCCGGGACGAGATCGGCGAGCTGGGCGGGGCGATCAACGACATGGCGGGGCGGCTCCAGAGCGCGCACGCCGACCTGGAAGCCCGCAATGTCGAGCTCGCCACCGCGCTCGACAGCCTGAAAGAGTCGATGCGCAAGGTCGAGCTGCTCGAGCAGGTCAAAGGCGAATTGATCAAATTCGTCCCCGAGGCCGTGACCAAGCTGCTGGAAAAAAATCCCGATGCGCGCGAGCTGGAAAAGCGCGAAGCCGACGTCTCGGTGGTGTTCCTCGACGTCGAAGGCTACACGCGGCTTTCCGAGCAGCTCCCGGCGCAGCGGCTGAACCGCATGATCCAGGATTATTTCTCCAGCTTTCTGGAGATCATTCGCGCGCACCACGGGGACGTGAACGAGACGGCCGGCGACGGCCTGATGGTTATCTTCCAGAGCGAAGGCAGCCCGGCGCGCCACGCCGAGAACGCCGCCGCGACCGCGTTCGAGCTGCTGGCGAAGGTGGCGAGTCTGAACCAGGAGTTCGTCGGCATCTACCCCGCCGTGCAGATCCATGTCGGCATCAACAGCGGCGCGGCGCTCGTCGGCGCCACCAAGCTCGACGCGGCGGGCGGCGGCCGCTGGACGTTCACCGCCTCCGGGCCGACGACGAACCTCGCCGCGCGGATCGCCGGGCTCACCAAAGGCGGCGAGGTGATGATCGGCCCCGAGACCGCGGCGCGCATTCGCGACCGCTTCGTGCTCGAAGACGCCGGCGAGCACCGGCTGAAAAACGTCTCGGAGCCCGTGCGCGTCTTCCGCCTGGTGCCGCCGGGGGTATATATCAAGGTGGAAAGAACGATCGCTTGATTCCATTTTATCCCGTAAGGAGGCCGAGATGATTATCGAGATGCGAACCTATGTACTGCGGCCGGGCGCGACGCCGTCGTTCATGAAGGCGTTTGAGGCGGGGCTTGCGGCGCGGACGAAGATCTCGCCGCTCGGCGGCATCTGGAGTTCGGAGATCGGCACGCTCAACCAGATCGTGCACATGTGGCCGTACGAGAGCTACGAGGCGCGCGAGCGCATCGGCGCCGAGGCGCGCAAGACCGGCCAGTGGCCGCCGAAGACGCACGAGTTCATCCTGTTCCAGGAAAGCAAGCTGCTCCAGCCGGCGCCGTTCTCGCCGGCGATGGAGCCGCGCCGGCTCGGCAACGTCTACGAGATCCGCACTTACACGTACAAGCCGGGCGCCATGCCGACGGTGCTCGAGCGCTTCGGCAAGATTATCCCCGAGCGCGTCAAGCTCTCGCCGCTCGCCGGCGCGTGGCACACGATCTCCGGCTCGCTCAACCAATACATCCACATGTGGGCTTATAAGGACGCCGGGGAGCGCGAGCGGCTCCGCGCCGAGTCGTTCAAGATTCCCGGCTGGCCGCCCGAGACGAAGGAATATATGCTCAAGCAGGAAAACTGCCTGATGGTCCCGGCGCCGTTTTCGCCGCTGCGCTGAAGCGCACAGGAGGAGCCGCCATGCTCCGCAAAATCGCGTTATCGTCGCTGCTCGTTTTGCTCGCCTGCGCGCCGGCGCGCGCCGCCGAGCGCATCCGCATCGGCTACAGCTCGATCAGCGGCTCGTACATCGGCCTCTGGGTCGGCCACGACGCGGGACTGTTCGCCAAAGAGGGGCTCGAAGACCAGATGATCCTGATCCCCAGCGGCAGCCAGCTCGCGCAGGTGACTGTAGCCGGCGAAGTGGAGATCGGCGCGCTCAACGGCAGCAGCGCGATGGCGGCCGCGCTCCAAGGCGCGGACATCAAGATCATCGGCAACACGACCAATAAGATGATATTCTCGATCTACGCGCGGCCAGAGATCAAAACCGTCGAAGGTCTGAAGGGAAAGAAGATCGGCATCTCGCGCTTCGGCTCGAGCACCGACATCTCGGCGCGGTATGCGCTGAAGAAACACGGCCTCGACCCCAACAAAGATGTGGCGATCGTGCAGATGGGTGCGATGAGCTCGATCATGGGCGGGCTGCAGGGCGGCGCGATCGAAGCGGGCCTGGTCTCGCCGCCGACGCTCTTCGCCGTCGAAAAAATGGGCTTCAAGGAGCTTTTAAGCATCACGGACATGGACCTGCCGTTTCCCAACCCCTCGCTGGTCGTGCAGGGCGGCATCATCCGCAACCGACCCGACACCATCGATCGCTTCATGCGCGCCTACGCGCGCGGCATCGCGCGCGCCCGCGGCGACCGCGAGTTCACGTATAAGTCGCTCGCGAAGTACACCAAGATCGAGGACCCGGCGGTGCTCGCGAAGGCGTACGATCTCTACGTCGGCAAAGTGCTGGAGAAGGCTCCCTACATCAATATGCCCGGCATGAAGAACGCGCTCGACGATCTCGCCGGGACGATGCCGGCCGCGAAGAACGCCAAGCCGGAGCAGTTTATCGATTTCCATTTTCTCGACACGCTCGAAAAGAGCGGACTGTTGAAGGAGCTCTACCGCTGATGCCGACGCGCACCGAGCCGATGCTGTATAAATCCGTACTCCGTCCCCTGCTGTTTCGCGGCGACGCGGAAAAAACCCACGAGCAAACGCTCGCGATGCTCTCGCGCATGGCGTTTCTCGAGCGCGCGCTGGAAAATCTTTATGTCGTCGAGGACCGCCGCCTGGAGACGAGCGTCGGCCCGCTGAAGCTAAAAAATCCCGTCGGCCTCGCCGCCGGCTTCGACAAGAACGGCGTCGCGATCCGCACCTGGCCGGGCTTCGGCTTCGGCTTCATCGAGATCGGCGCCGTCACCGCGCAGGCGCAGCCGGGGCAGCCGAAGCCGCGCCTCTTCCGCCTGCCGGAAGACCAGGCGCTGATCAACCGCCTCGGCTTCAACAACGAAGGCGCCGAGGCGATCGGCTTAAAGCTCGCGGCGCTCCGCGCCGAGCGGCCGCTCAAGATTCCGCTCGGCATCAACATCGGCCGCACCAAGATCGTCGCGACCAAGGACGCCGCGGCGGATTACCTCTTCACGTTCGAGACGCTTTTTCGCTACGGCGATTACTTCACGCTCAACGTGAGCTCGCCGAACACGCCCGAGCTGCGCGATCTGCAGCAGAAAGGCCACCTCGCCAATCTGCTCGCGACGATCCAGGCGAAGAACCGCGAGCTCGCGGCGGCTTCGCGCATTCCCGAAAAGCCGGTCTTCGTGAAGATCGATCCCGACATGGAGTTCGCCCAGGCGAACGAGATCGTCGCGGTCGCCAAAGCAGAACAGATCACCGGCATCGTCGCGACCAACGCGAGCGCGGTGCTGCGCGAGAACCTGAGCAAGCCGGTGGATCAACCGGGCGGCCTCAGCGGCAAGCCGCTGAAGGCGCGCGCGACCGATTTCATCCGCCACGTCTATCGCGCCACCAGTGGAACGCTGCCGATCATCGGCGCCGGCGGCATCTTCACCGCGGACGACGCCTACGAGAAGATCAAGGCCGGCGCGAACGTCGTACAAATCTTAACCGGCTTCGTCTACGAGGGGCCGGGGGCGGTGAAGCGCATCAACCGCGGGCTGTTGAAGCTGATCGAGCGCGACGGATTCAAGAGTATCGGCGAGGCGGTGGGAAAAGACGCGTGAGGGTCAGTCGCTGATCGTCAGCGACAGCGTGACTTGCTTCGTCGCCAGAAAAGCGTCGGTGACTTGAACGTCGAGGTTGTGATTCCCGGCCACCGCCATTCCGGTGCTGATGAGCTGGCCGGTTGAGTTCAAATTAAGCCATCCGGGACCCGACAACAGCGTCCAGTTGTAAGGTCCTTTTCCGCCGGTCGCTTTCAAAGTCGCCTTGTAACTTTTTCCGACCTTTCCGTTCTTCAACGACTGTGTCGCGATCGCCAGTGCCTTGAAAACTTGGATGCTGAACTGCTTGCTTACGGTAGCGCCGTCGTCGTCCATCACCTGAAGTGTAAACTTGAATTTCTTTGGCGTCTGGGGAGTGCCGCTGAGGCTCGTGCCGCTCGGCAAAATCCCCAGCGGGAGCGCACCTGCCACGTGATTGATGTCGTACGGCGCTACTCCACCGGCAATATCGAGATCGTGATCATAAGGCAATCCGACCTCTGCGTCGGGTAGCGTCCTCGTGTTGATCGTGAGCGGCGGATTCGCCGGCACGATGCGGTACACCGCGCCGTCGCCATAGGACACGACGTAAAGAAATCCGTCCGGGCCGACTTTCAAATCCGTTATTCCCTGAAACGACGAACCGAATCCGGTGCCGAAAACGACTGCATTGCGTTCAGCGACGCTATCGGCCACTTTATCCGCAAGATTGCCGCTTAAAATGAAATCATTGCGCGCTTGGTTCAGTTCGAAATGATAAAGATTTCCGTTGTTGATGTCGCCGACGAAGACGTCGTTCTCGTATTGCGCGCCCAGTTGTGTGGAATTGAGAAAGACGATCGCCGTTGGTCCGACGGTCTGAAGCCAGGAGAACTTCGGATCGGCGTATTGCGAGCCCGGCGCGATATATAAATCCTGATTCGCGTTCTGAGGGTCGCGGCTGTCCGGTCCCATGATCGATTCCCAACCGCTGTTGAAGCCGGGCTCGACCAAGTTGATTTCGTCGTAGTTGTTTTCGCCGTTCTCCGTGTCCCAAAGCTTATTCGTTACGGGATCGAACGCCATCCCGAAGGAATTGCGGACGCCGTAGGCGTAGTACTTGTCCATCGCGCCGGTGAACGGGTTGCCCGCCGCCGCGGTCCCATCGTCGTTCAAACGATAAATTCCCGAAGTATTGTCGGGATCGTCGCCGTTCGGGAAGTTTTGCATTTTTCCGTTCCGGTTAAGGTCGCCGTTGACGACGTAGAGCTTCTGGTCGGGACCGAAAAGAATGACGCCGCCGTTGTGATTGGGTCCGGGATCGACCGGGAGGCTCAAGATGGGATTGCCCGGCTCCGGCGTGAGCGTGCTCCCGTCCCAATGAAATTTGTCCACGCGGTTCGCAACCGCGGCGTTGCCGCTGTCGCCACCGGCGCTGGTCTGCGTATAGTAGAGATAAACAAAGCCGTTGCTGTCGAAACTCGGATGCAGCGCAATGCCGAGCAGGCCGTGCTCGGAAGCGTTGTCGACATTCAAATCCAATATTTCGTCGGCGATGCCGTTCTGCACCCGGAACACCTTGCCGTCGTTTTTTTGTAATATGAGAAAATCGTCATCACCGATGAACGCCATCGTCGTCGGATTGCTCAAGCCGGAGACGACGGTCTCAACGGTGAGAGTCGGGTCGTTGACTGTCTGAGCGAGTGCGGAAGCGGCGAGCGCGCTCCATAGAAGCAGAACTGCAGAAAACACTTTCATACCAAAAAACGGCCGCAGTATAACGCAGGCCTGTTGTAATCCCAAGCAAAAATCGGCCCGCTTCCGCGGCCGTGTGACAACCGCGGCCAGGCGATGAAACGACCGCCGCCCGCCGCCGCATCGCTTGCCTAAATCCGGCATCTTCGATACCGTTTCGGCATGCCGCGCCGGTTTACAATCGAAGTCGAGAAGGACTACTTCAACTTCGCCTCCGCGCATTTCCTCGTTTTCGCCAACGGAAGGCGCGAGGCGCTCCACGGGCATAATTATCAGGTCTCGGTCGCCGTCGAAGGCGAGCTCGACCGCGCCGGCGTGGTGCTCGATTTCATCGCCTTCAAGCCGGTGGTCAAGCAGATCTGCGACGAGCTCGATCACCGCACGCTGATTCAAAAGGATTGCCCGTCCCTCACGATCCACCGCGCCGACGAGCACGTGACGGTCGGCTATCGCAACCAGCGCATCGTGCTGCCGAAGCACGACGCGCTCCTGCTGCCGATCGCGAACACCAGCACCGAGCTTCTGGCCGAATACATCGCCGGCAAGATTCGCGTGCGGGTGCGCCGGCGCTTTCCCGGCGCGAAGCTGAAGCTGCTAAAAGTCGGCGTCGAAGAGGCGCGCGGCCAGAGGGGATTTTATAAAGGGGAGTTTTAGGCCGACTTCGATTTTTCCCACCACCCTACCGCGAGAAACAGCACGAACAGTATCAGATAGGCGCCGACGAACTCCGGCGCGGCGAAGAACCCGAAACGGCTCACGACGCCGCCGGGCGTGAGCTCGTAGGCGTGGATGATGCCGATCGCGGAGAACAACGCGGCGGCGAGCGACCACCACGCGGCGCGAAGGAACTGCCGCTCGATGAGAAACACGCCGATCGCGGCGAGGATCATCGACGTGAAGATGAAGCCGCGCTCGAGCGAGATCATGCCGTGGATCGCGAGACTGCCGGCGAACGCGCCCAATCCGGCCTGATAAAGCGTTTTTCCCGCGGCGCGGAGTCCGGTCTCGACCATCAGCAGCCCCCACGCGGCGAGCGCGGGGAAGAGTCCCAGCGCGACCGCGAGCGCATGCTCCTTGGGCGTCTCCTGAAACGCCTGCGCGGTGATGATAATGCCGATGTAGAGCAGAATGCCGATGCCGGCCTCCAGCGGGATGAAGTCGAGCACGGTCTGGATCGTGCCCGTGAGGCAGATGAACGCGATGAAGATGCCGTTCAACGCCGAATAGCCGGAGCGCGCGCCCAGCCGCTTCCAGCCGGGATGGCCGATATAAATGGTCGTCGGAAACGCGCTGCCGAAGAGCGCCGCGGCGACCGAGCCGATGCCGTTCGCCATGAGCGAGGGGAACGTTTTGTAGCGGTCGCCCGCCGCCTCGGCGCTCTCGATGTTCTGCAGCGAGCCGACGACGTTGAAGATACCCATGGGAAAAATCACCGACATGTATTTGAGAAATTCCGGGCTCGAAAGCGCCTGCCACAGCGCGCCGCCGGTGAAAACCGGCGGGCTCAGGGCGAAGCTCGCGGCCGGCTTGCCGCTCATCTCTCCCAATCCCCAAGCCAGCGCCGTGCCGCAGATAATCGCCACCAGACCGCCGGGCAGACCCAGTGGAAAGCGCTGGTGCGCGAAGTAAGAGAGCAGGATCAGCGCGAGCGGCAGCAGCGCGATCAGCGGCTTGTCGAAGATGCGGAAGCTGAAGTCCATCGAGATGAAGGTGATCGCGATGCCGGCGAGCGCGGACAAGAGCGCCGCGCGCGGCGTTATGCGGCGCACCCACTCGGCGACGAACGCGCCGGCGATCTCGATGAGCCCGTTCAGGAGACAGGCGACGAGTCCCACCTGCCACGCCCAGACCGGGTCCTTCGTTTCGAGATAGATCGGCAGCATGATGAAAAAGACATAGGCGAAGAGGCTTACCGTGTTGATGCCGTACGGCAGCGCGGTTACGTCCTCGCGGCCGGTCTCGCGCGCGAGCCGGCGCGCCTGCCAGGCGTAAAAGAAGTTGCCGACGAGGATCGAGATCGCCGCGCCGGGCAGAATGCGGCCGAAGATATACGCGTCCGGCAGATGGATCAGCTCGCGGCAGAGGCTCACGATCAGGATCAGCTGGATGAGGTTATCGATCATCAAGCCGAAAAAGCCGTCAAGGTCCTTGCGCACGAACCAGGGCGGGCGGGAGTCGTTCATGATTGGCCGCGAATGTACCGGTGCGGGCGAACGGCTGTCAAACAGACTGATGGAAGGCTGATTGAGGGTGATCTAAGAAGCCAAAATCTCGGAGAGAGTCTTCGCTGCGCTCAGAATGACAAAAGAGATTGTTTTTACTGAACGAGTGAGGCCTATCTGTCATCCTGAACGAAGTGAAGGATCTCTCCGAGTCCATCATTCTTCAGAACCGCAATGTCCAGTCGTCGCGCGCGTAGCGCTCGCGCACGAGCGCTTCGATTTTTTCGGCCGGCGGCGCGGGCCGTTGTTCGACGGCATTCCACGATTCACGCAGCGCGGCTTTTATCGCGGCTGCGGCAATATGGATATTGGTCAAGAAGTCGCCGTGCGACCGGCGCCGCCGATAGTCGGGCTGTCGCGATGGTGAGAGCAGCAGCTTCTCGATCAGCGAGATATCGCAGTCCAAGAGAAAGCTCCCGTGAAACAGCAACGCGCGTTTTTTGCGGTACTGCGCGTTGCCGGAGAACTTGCGCCCGGCGACGGTCAGGTCGGTAAAGCCTTCGATAGCCACCGGGGCGCCGACGAGAGGCTCCAGCGCGCGCCGCGACCGCTCCATCACGTAGGCGTTCGCCGCCGCGACCTCGCCGAGCCCGCGCGCGGCGATATTCAAGCTAAGCGTGTAATTCAGGCAGCCCGGCGCCTGGAGAACGGCGGCGCCGCCGGAAGGCCGGCGCAGCACCGGAACGCCGGCCGCCCGGCAGGCCTCGAGCGAAATCTCATCCTCGGCCCGGCTCGCATGTCCGAGCACGACAAAGGGCGACTGCGGCTCCCAGAATCTCAGCGTCTCTGCGCCGCCCGCCTCCGCTTCCAGCAGCAGCGCCTCGTCGCAGGCCAGATTTTGCGCGGGCGCGCCCCAACTGTGGTCTAGGTATTTCACATGATTCCTGTTATGAAATAATTGATTCGACAAAGCGAATCTTATAGGTTAAGTTTCGACCCGTATGCCCCTACGGCCGATCTTTAAGAGGCTTTACAATGCAGGCTGAGAAGAAAGAATCCGACGTAACCCGCACGGATTATAGTCGCAGCGAAACTCCCCGTCCAGTAGACAATAACCATCACAACGAGACCGAGAAATGGCTCGATTCGGTCGAGTATCTGCTCGAATCTGTCCTGAAGAATAAAACTTCCGAGGCGCCGCTTCTGGTCGAGCGGCTGATCGAGCGTCTGCGCCAATCCGGCGTGAAGGTTCCGTCGATCGTCAACACGCCCTACATCAACACGATCGCGCCGGAGAAAGAAACACCGTATCCCGGCGATCGCGAGATCGAGCGCCGCATCAAGAGCTATGTGCGCTGGAACGCGATGGCGATGGTGGTCAAGGCGAACCGCATCCACCACGGCATCGGCGGCCATATCTCGACGTTCGCCTCGTCGGCTACGCTCTACGACGTAGGCTTCAACCATTTCTTCCGCGGCGGCGACAACGGCAACTTGGGCGACCTGGTTTATTTCCAGGGACACGCCTCTCCGGGCAACTACTCGCGCGCGTATGTAGAATGGCGCATCGACGCCAAGCGTCTGCACCATTTCCGCCAGGAACTGGCGGAAATTCCCGGCCTCCCCTCTTATCCGCATCCTTATCTCATGCCCGACTTCTGGCAGTTTCCGACCGTCTCGATGGGCATCGCGCCCATTTCGGCGATTTATCAGGCGCGCTTTCTCCGCTATTTGAAGGCGCGCGGTTTTCTCACCGACCAGGAGCCGCGCGTCTGGTGCTTTTGCGGCGACGGCGAGATGGACGAGCCGGAATCGACGGGGTCGCTGAGCCTCGCCTCGCGCGAGAACCTCGACAACCTAATCTTTGTCGTCAACTGCAATCTCCAGCGCCTCGACGGGCCGGTGCGCGGCAACGGCAAGATCATCCAGGAGCTGGAAGCGGTGTTTCGCGGCGCCGGCTGGAACGTGATCAAAGTCATCTGGGGCTCGGATTGGGACCGGCTGCTGCGGAGCGAGCACCGCGATTTGCTGATCCAGCGCATGGAAGAAGCGGTCGACGGCGATTATCAGAAATATTCCGTCGAGCCCGGCAGCTACACGCGCCGACACTTCTTCGGCAAGTATCCGCAGCTCCTCGAGCTCGTCAACGACATGACCGACGATCAGATCCGCAAGCTGCTGCGCGGCGGTCACGACCCGCTGAAGGTTTACACGGCGTACAAGGCCGCGGTCGAGCACAAAGGGTCACCGACCGTGATCCTCGCCAAGACCGTCAAGGGTTACGGCATGGGCGAGGCCGGCGAGGGGCGCAACATCACGCACCAGCAAAAACAGATGAACGAAAAAGAGTTGCGCGAGTTCCGCTCGCGCTTCGATATTCCCTTGAAGGACGAAGAGGTCGTCGAGACCCCGTTCTACCGCCCGCCGCAGGACAGTAAGGAGACGAAGTATCTTCTCGAGCGGAGAAAAGCCCTCGGCGGCTTCGTCCCGAAGCGCCGCACGAAGTCCGAGGCGCTCGAAGTGCCGCAGCCCGATTTCTTCGAGGAGATGCTGAAAGATTCCGGCACGCTCGAAGCCTCGACGACGATGTCGTTCGTGCGCCTGTTGGCCAAGCTTTTGCGCCATCCGACGGTCGGCAAGCGCGTCGTGCCGATCATCCCGGACGAGGCGCGCACGTTCGGCATGGACGCGCTGTTCCGCCAGGTCGGCATCTATTCGCCGAAAGGCCAGCTCTACGAGCCGGTCGACCGCGAGACGCTGCTCTATTATCAAGAAGCCAAGGACGGCCAGATACTGGAGGAAGGCATCACCGAGGCGGGCTCGCTCTGCTCTTTCATCGCCGCGGGCACGAGCTACTCGAACCTCAACCTCACGATGCTGCCGTTTTACATCTTCTATTCGATGTTCGGCTTCCAGCGCGTCGGCGACCTCATCTGGGCGGCGGCCGACAGCAAGGCGAAGGGCTTTTTGCTCGGCGCGACGGCCGGCAGGACCACGCTCAACGGCGAAGGGTTGCAGCACCAGGACGGCCACAGCCACATTCTCGCGAGCGCGGTGCCGACGCTGCTCGCCTACGACCCCGCCTTCGCCTACGAGATCGCCGTCATCATCCGCGACGGCATCCGCCGCATGTATCAAAAAGGCGAAGAGATCTTCTATTATCTGACTCTGTACAACGAGAACTACCCGATGCCCGCGATGCCGGAAGGATCGGAAGAAGGCATTCTCAAGGGGCTGTATAAATTTCGCGAGGGAAAGAGCAAGGCGAAGCACAAGGCGCACATTCTCGGCAGCGGCCCGATTTTCCGCGAAGCGCTGCGCGCGCAGGAGATCCTCGCGGAAAAATACGACGTATCGGCGGATGTCTGGAGCGCGACGAGCTACAAGCTGCTCCGCGGCGACGCGCTGCAGACCCAGCGCTGGAACATGCTGCACCCGAAGGAGACGCCGAAGAAGTCTTACATCGAAACGCTGCTCGAGAACGAGCGCGGCGCTTTCGTCGCGGTGTCGGATTATATGAAAATCGTTCCCGACCAGATCGCGCCGTGGGTGCCCGGAGGATTATTGTCGCTCGGCACCGACGGTTTCGGCCGGAGCGATACGCGGCCGCGGCTCAGGCGTTATTTCGGCGTCGACGCGGAGATGACGGTCCTGGGCGTGCTGTACGCGCTGAGCGAAAAAGGCGCGATCGGCCGCGATGTGGTGGAGCGCGCGATCCGCGACTTGGGCGTGGACCCGGACAAGGCCTCTCCTTTCTTCTTCTAACCGGCGAGACGTCGAATCTATGGATGTACGAGTTCCCCGGCTGGCCGAGGGCGTCGAATCGGCCACAGTTGCGAACATCCTGGTCGCGCCGGGCGACCGCATCGAAAAAGATCAGGTCATCCTCGAGCTCGAGACGGAAAAAGCCGTCGGCCCCATTCCCTCGCCGGTGTCGGGCGAAGTGTCGCGCATCCACGTCAAGCCCGGCGACGAAGTCAGCGTTGGCCAGCCGCTGATCACACTCACGGAATCCGGCGCAGCGGCGACTGCCGCGCCGCCGGAGGCCAAGACGCAGCCC
>DATDFN010000292.1:0-4161 GCA_036522615.1 Binatia bacterium
GAGGCAGCGGTCGCGGTCCTTATCACGGGCGAGCGCCGTCGCGGCGAGGATCGGCGTGTTGTACGTTTGGGGATGCGCGCGAATCCGGGCGGCCGCCTCGAAACCGTCCATCTTCGGCATCAGCATGTCCATGATGACGACGTCCGGCGGATCGGAGGTCGCCATGTCGACGGCCTCCAGCCCGTTCCGCGCCACGCTGACTTCATAGCCGAGTATTTCCAGCTCTAAAGTGATGAGGTCTAGGCTGTCCTGGTCGTCTTCGACCAGCAGCGCTCTTTTTTTCGTTCCGCCCGCCGCTGCCATGGCTCGCTGCTAATACAACATGTTTTTTAAAAATGCGCTAGTCTTTTCTGGTAGCGACTCACTCTGACTGAGCGCGATAAAAGCGTGTGACGGCCCACAACGCGGTGGCGACTTTCGGGTTTCACATGGACGAAAGATTAGGCGTCGTCAAGCAATGGGGACAGGCGTATCGCTCGATAAACTCAATTAGTTTTCTGGCCGGGCAAGCTTTCAGGACGACATCCCGACGGTCTTACGTCTCGGGCTTTTCGGATTCGGTCGCGAGCGCCCGGCACTCGTTGCACAGCTCGCCGCGGATCGGGTGGCCGTCCAGCTCGATGAAATCGTCCGACGGCCAATGGGAGCATCCCGCGGCGAAGTGCCACGTCTCGGCGTCCGGCTCTTTTCTGTAATACGTTTCCGTCTCGTCTTCGAGATCGATGACGTGGTGAATCTCGAACGGCTCGCTCGCGCCGGTCCCTTGCTCGGCGCGGCGCCGCGGCCGCGCCGTGCAGTACGGGCACGGAAGAATTAGCGGCAGCGCGCTCACCTTATCGAACGACAAATGACGCTGCGTGAACTTCCCGCCGCACGCGTAGCAGCGGAGAACCAGCATCCACGTTTTACGATTTCTCATGACAGGCATAGTGGGGTCATCAACCATAGCCAGAACCGGGCGCGATATCTATAGGGTATTAACCGGATATGTTACGCGAATGGAGCATTGACCCTTATGAGCGCGCGGCGGCGATGTCGTACGATTGATATATGGCATGGTCGGCTACGTGGACGATCGTGCTGCGCTGTTACAGCTGCGGCACGCGGTTTACATTGCCGCATTTGAGCTTCGATACGATCACGACGCTGCCGCTGGTGGCTCCCTGTCCCTGGTGCGGCACCCAGCCGGTGATCCGCTCGAAGACGGACGGCGACTCGCGCAGCAAGATGCACGAGGTGCTCGATCTCACCTATGACCGGCGCAATCGTTATCGAATGGCGTGAGGAAAAGCGACTCTGTCGGCGGTCGGCTTGAATGAAGATTCAAGACCCGCCTTATGGCCGCTTTTCGGCTGTCGCCGCGAACGTTCGCTTGAAAACCAAGCCGTGCCGGTTTAAGGTAGGTCAAATTTTCGAGGCGATGGGGTTCGCCGGCTAAACCATTCGCGAAGGCGGATTGATGACCCCTACTTCAAATATTGAGGTAGGGGTTTTGCTTTTTGAGGACGATGCTACGACTTTTACTTGTCGGGACCGGGGGCTTTTTGGGCGCGGCGCTGCGTTATATCGTTACTGCGTGCGTGCACGAAGTCATGGACAATCCGTGGTTTCCCTACGGCACGCTCGCCGTCAACGTCGCGGGATGTCTCGTCATCGGATTTCTCGCGGGCCTCGCCGAGAGCCGTGCGTCGTTCAGCTCCGAGGCGCGTCTGTTCGTCTTTGTCGGCATCATCGGAGGGTTCACGACCTATTCGTCGTTCGCCTATGAGACCTACACGCTGGCGCGGGACGCGCAGCATTTTTCGGCGGCGTTGAACGTCGCGCTCCAGCTCGGTCTCGGCCTCGCGGCCGTGTGGATCGGAGAAGTGTTGGCGCGCCTGATATGAGGTGATCCAATGGTCTTGCCCAAAGAAGGCTGCCTCCTGCGCATCTTCATCGGCGAAAGCGACAAGCACGAGGGCGCGTCGCTCTACGAGTGGATCGTAAGAAAGGCGAAAGAGCGCGGGCTCGCGGGTGCGACGGTGCTGCGCGGGATCGAAGGGTTCGGCGCGCACAGCCGCGTCCACACCGCCAAGATACTGCAGCTCTCGACCGATCTCCCCGTCGTCATAGAAATCGTCGATACGCGGGAAAACATCGAGAATTTTTTGCCCGTTATCGACGGTGCCATTCCCGAAGGGCTCGCGACACTGGAGCGCGTCGAAGTCAGATTTTACCGCAGCGGCGGCGCGGCGTGATACTCTGCTAGGGCACGGGTGGCGTGGGCGTGGGAGCGCCGAATTTGGCGTACTTCGCGTCGATCGTCGCCCGCATCTCCTTGAGCGGCTTGCCTTCGTCCATCATTTTCATCACGTCACGCGTGATGCCGATGCAGATGTCTCAGGCGAGGCTCATGCGGTCGAAGACCAGGTTTCCCGGTTTGGACTCCGGTTTTAAGTAGCAGGAGGCGTTGCTGGTGTGGCCGTCTTTGCCGCAGCCGCAGTAGCAAGGGATATAACGCAGCGTATCCTGGTTGGCGATCGCGAAGCGGTAAGCTTCCTTTACATCCGGAGGCGCGCGCCGGATATCGGGCGCAAGGACCGACTCCGGCGCGAGCTTATACGCGGCGGCCTTTTGCGCGGCCCAGAGGCGCGGCAATCCGCCCGAAACCGCGAGCCCTACAAGCGCAAAGACGCCGCGGACAAAACTACGCCGGTTGTGGCTCGCGATGGGATCATTGAACATCTTTTTTCATGTGCTCGAAATCGTCTTTGCCGATTTCGCCTTTGGCATAGCGCTTTTTGAGGATGTCGAGGGCCGTGTCGCCTTGTCCGCTCTTATGCGCGCCCATCATGGCGTTGCACTGCTCCATCATGTTCATCATGCCCATCATACCGCCCATTCCGGACATGCCCTCGCCGTGGTGCTGCCGCATCATGTCTTGCATCGAGGATCCTTCCTGTTGCGCCATGACGGCGGCGGTCAACGCCAATGTCAGCAGGCCGACGAATAGAATCGTTTTCATTAAAGGACCTCCTGACAAGCTAGATACGCTACTTTATTCATCGTGCCAAGTAAGCCTTCGTTTGGTTCAGGCTGTACGTCTCGGCTCGTTAAGAAGCCATCGGACGAACAGTGCCGCGACGCCTCCGCCCAGCAACTGACCGCCGATGAAAAGCGGGACGCTCTCGGGCGAGATGCCCGCGAACGTATCGGTCAGCGCGCGCGCCAGCGTGACGGCGGGATTGGCGAACGAGGTCGACGACGTAAACCAATACGCGCTGGTGATGAAGGCGGCCACGGCGGCCGGGACCGCGCCGCTGCGGAACCGCGACAGCAGCAGGATGACCAACAGCAGGCCGAACGTCGCGACGAACTCGCCCAACGCCTCGCCGGCGGTCGGTCGCAGGTGATGCGAGACCTGAAGCAGCGGCAGGCCGAACATCGCGTGGGCGGCGACCACGCCGCCGATAGCGCCGACTACCTGCGCGGCGATGAACACGGCGCATTCGCGCGCCGATAGAATTCCTTTCCACGCGCTCACGGCGGAGACCACCGGGTTGAAGTGCGCGCCGGAGACCGGCGCGAACATCTCGATCAGCGCGTAAAGCCCGGCGCCGGTCGCGAGCGAGTTGGCGAGCAGCGCGACCGCCGCGTTTCCCGCGGCCAGGCGCTCGCCCATGATTCCCGAGCCGACGACGACCGCCAGCAGCAGCGCCGTCCCCACCGCCTCCGCCGCCGCCCGTTTCATCCTTCCGTTACACTCGCCAGTTTCTCGTCCGGCAGGGAGCACAGCAGCTGCACGCGGCGGCGGATAGCCTGGGCGGCGGCTTTGAACGCGCGCAGTTTTTCCGCGTCGGTGCCCGCGACCGCCGCCGGGTCGGAAATGTTCCAATGTATCGTCGCCGGACCGCCGCGGAAGATCGGACACGCCTGGCGCGCGTTGTCGCACACGGTGACGACGAGGTCGAAGTCGATGTGCTTGAGAGCGTCGACCGGCTTGCTGCGCGCCCCTTTCGCGTCGAGATGGTAGTCGTCTTTCAGCACCCGCAGGGTGAGGGGATTGACCGCGCCGGCGGGCTCCGCCCCGGCGCTGTACGCCTCGAAGCGGTCTTTTCCCAGTTCCTTGAGGAAGTATTCGCCGAAGATGCTGCGCGCCGAGTTGCCGGTGCAGAGGAACAA
>DATDFN010000293.1:0-10709 GCA_036522615.1 Binatia bacterium
CGGCTGGAATTCGGCATCGGCTCGGGCAACACCGAGCTCGATTACCGCGTCTTCGGCGTCGACCGAGCGACCGATCGCCGGCGCTTCGAGGAAGCGTTCGAGATTATCTCGAACGCATGGAGCCGCGAGCGTTCGAGCCGCGGCGGCGAGTTCTGGCAATTCGAAGAGATCGCGCTCTATCCCCGCCCGGTGCAGCAACCGCTGCCGCCGATATGGGTCGCCGGGACTTCCGCGCAGTCGCTCGAATGGGCCGGCCGGCGCGGCTTTCACATCATGACCGTCGCTCACCCGCACGCGCCGGAAAAAGTGCGTGTCGGCGTCGAAGCGTGGAAGCAAGCGCTGGCGGGTCAGGGAATCGACCCGAAAGAGCGCCGCTGCCAGCTGCACGTGCGGACGCACGTCAACGGGAGCGCGGCGCGCGCGCGCGAAATCGCCACGGCGGCGATCGCGCGATACGATGCCATCTCCCGCATCGGCCGTAAATCGTCTCTCACTGCGTCGCCGGACGAATACGACTGGAGCGGGATGCTCGCTCAGGGCCGCAACAACTACGGCACGCCGGACGAGTGCATCCGAAATATCCGCAACGCCATGCGGAATTATTACTTCGACACACTCACCACGACCTTCAACTTCGGCGGCATCCCGCACGACGAAGTCGTGCAATCGATGCGCCTTTTCGCCAAAGAAGTCGCCCCGGCATTCCGCTGATCGGAGCCGCGGGACCGCTCTTGCGGCCCGCGTGCCGCGGCGATAGATTCCCGGTCATGCCGGTCGCCGAATCGCTGGATCATTTCGTCGTGCCGGTCGACGACCTCGTCGCGGCCGAGGAGTTTTACGTCCGCGTCTTCGACGGCCGCGTCACCAAACGCAACGGCTTGAACGTGCGGCAGCGGAAGCGCGGCGCAGTGCCGCACACGTTCATCAAGATCGGCGGCAAGCGCATGGGCGTCTACCTCCAGAGCGACCACCGCGAGCCGCCCTCTGCCGCACGCGGCCTACCAACCTATTCTTTCACTACGACTGATGCAGGCCTCGACGCGCTCGGCGTCGATCTCGATGCGATCGGCGTCCGCTACGAGCGCGTCGCGAGCGCGCATCCGTTCGCGCAGAGCACGATTTTCTTTCACGATCCGGCGGGCAATCATTACGCTGTTTACACGCCCAAAGACGGCGCGCGCTCGAACGGCTCGACCGGACGCATGACCGGCGTCGGCTATATCGAGCTCGAAGCACCGTCGGTCGACGCATCCATTTCATTCTACGAGAAAGTCCTCGGCTTCGAGGCGCAGAGCCGCGCGAACAATCAGGCGACGCTCAAAATGGCGAGCGGCCAGACGCTGATTCTCACCGAAGCGCCCTTTTCCCCCAAGGGTCTCGTGATGAGCCGCAAGGTGCCGGGGCCGCACATCGCCTTCTATGTCCGCGGCGCCAACTGGAAAGCGGCGCTGGCGCACCTGGAGAAGCTCGGCGTCGAGAACGGCGACCGCGGCGCGGCGAAAGAGCGCACCGGCACCGAAGGCGGCACGTACATGGACGACCCCGCCGGCTATGTCATCCAGTTCATCACCGACGGCATGGAATAGCGGCTTCATGGACGCAAGGCAAAAGCGCGCGCGGCTGCGCGACATCTTGGCGGATACCGCGGGCGCGATCGCGCCGGGCGTAACGGACGCATTCACGGCGCGTCTCGCCCGGGACTGCGGCTACGGTGTCGCGCACCTCTCGGGCAACGCGATCCACAAAAGTTTTTGCCTTCCAGACCGCAATCTGCTCGACGCCGCGCGGATCGCCGCGCGCGTCGCGGAGATTTCCACCGCGGCGGATATTCCATTGATCGTCGACGCCGGGCCCGTCTGCATCGAGCCCGCGGCGCTCGCGCGCGCTGTCGATGTATACGAAAGCGCCGGCGCGGCGGCGCTTCGCTTCGAGGACAGCCTTTCCAATGAATACGGCGCCGACGCAAGCGAGCTCGCGATTGCGCCGGCGGCGCTCGTCGCCGAGCGCATCGCGCAAGCTGCGGGCGCGCGCTGTGACGCTTCCATGGTTCTGATCGCGCGCTGCGATTCGCGCCCGCAGGAATCGCTCGCGCAGGTGCGCGCGCGCCTCGCCGCGTATGTCAAAGCGGGCGCCGACGCCGTCGGCGTCCAGCTCGACGACGCCGGAGAATTCCGCGAGATCGCGGCGCACTCGCCCGCGCCCGTGGTCACATTATGGCCGCGGAATAAAATGACCGCGTCCGAGTTTCTTCGCATCGGAATCCGCGTCGCGCTCATGCCGTCGAGTCTGCCGCTCGCCGCCGCGGCGGCGATGCGCGAGCTGCTTCTGGAATTAAGAGAAACCGGCACCGAGCGCGGCTACTTCGCGCGGCAGAAGGAATTCGCCGCGGCGGAAAGATGGTACAAACGGCTCGGCTCGGACAAGCCGCATTAGGAGAAGCGATGCTCAAAGAAATCGCGCTGCCGCAGGCGTATCGGGTGACGCCGACCGGCCTTTACCTTATCTCGACCGCTTACGAAGGTAAGCGTAACGTGCAGTTCGCCTTCCGTGCGCTCGGTCTCACCGACGAGCCGCCGCTCATCGCGATCGGCATTCAGGCGGACAACTTCAGCCGCGGCATCATCCAGAAAAGCGGCGAGTTCGTCGTCAACGTCTGCTCGGAAAAGCAGCTCTTCGCCGTCGACAAGAGCCGCTCGCTCAGCGGCCGGGACGTCGAGGATAAGTTCGTCGCGCTGGGACTGGAAACGCTGCCCGCGACGCGGGTCAAGGCGCCGCTCGTCGCCGGCTGCCACGCGAACGTCGAGTGCAAGCTCGAGAAGGAATTGGAGCTGCCGGGATTGTATCTCTTCGTCGGCCGGGCGGTCGCAGCGCACCAGGACGATCAGATAAAGCCGCTCGCGCGGCTCGCCGGCAAGAACTTTCGCATGGACGGGCCGATTTAACCTGATGAAAATGCTGGCACGTCTCATTTCGCTCTCGTTTCTTGCGCTCCTCTTCGCGCGCGCCATCTCTGCGGCGACGCCGGAAGAGACGCTCGCGCAGATCAATAAGCTGCCGCCCGCCGAGCGGCAGGCCGCGCTCGTGCGCGAGGCGAAAAATGAGCGCAATGTCGTGTGGTACGCGCCGATCAACCGCGAGGACCTGCGCCAGTTCACGACCGCTTTCGAAGCGGAATATCCGTTCCTGAAAGTCGATGTCCTGACCGGCGGGCCGCAGACGCTGCTCAACCGCATTATCACCGAGACGCGCGCGGGCAAATACAACTTCGACACGATGAACGTGCGCAGCTCCGCGCTCTATACGCTCAAGAAAGCGGGCGCGGTCATGCGCTTCGATTCGCCGAACCGTCGCGCGCTCCGCGCCGGCTTCGCCGACAAGGACGGCTACTTGAACGGGCTTTGGGCCTCGCTGCTCGTCTACCTCTTCAACACCAAGCAGGTGCCGCGCGCGCAGGCGCCGAAGTCGATCGACGATCTGCTGCAGCCCAGATGGAAAGGCAAGCTCGGCATGGACCAGGACGCCGACGACTGGCTCGCGGCGGTCATGGACTACTACGGCGACGCGCGCGGGAAGGAGATCGCCCGCGCGCTCGGCGCGCAGCAGCTGAACGTCCGCAAGGGGCGGAGCCTCGTCTCGCAGCTCGTCGCCGCGGGCGAATTCCCGCTGCAGGTCGACGCACACCATCACGAGGCGGTCGCGCTCAAGAAGGCCGGCGCGCCGATCGATTACGTTTTCCCCGAGCCGTTCGTGCCGGTCAAGGCGGTCTCGATGTTCGTCCTGTCGTCCCATCCGCCGCATCCGCATGCCGCGGCGCTGCTGGTCGATTTCATGATCTCGAAAAAAGGCCAGGAGATCGCGTATCGCCAAAACCGCTGGCCTGCTTACAGGGAACTCGCGACCGGCGGACCCGACGAAGTCGGCAACCGAAAGACCGTCGTGCCCGACGCGGAGAAATGGGGCGCGCGCTTCGAAGAGCTCGTGCAGCTCAGCGGCCTGTTGCAAAAGTAAATCGTAGCGGAGGTGCTATGGGTCGACGAATTCGTTTTGCGCTCCTGGCGGTGTTTTTCCTCTTCTCGCCGGTGCGATCGTATGCGCAGTCGGCGGCGGATCTGCTCCGGCAGTCGGCCGTCGCGATGGGCGGCCTCAAGGCGCTGCAAGGCCTTCACAACCAGGTGGTCGAGAGCGGGGGCAAGCAGTTCGACTCTTCCTCGACGCAGCAGCCGCTCGGCCCGACGCGCCAGATCGGCACATTCCGCTATACCCTCACGCGGCATATGATGCAGCCGCGCCTGCATCTGCAATGGGAGGCGCAGAGCCTGACCGGCAATCCGCCCACGCGCTGGGTCGAGACGATCGACGGCGAAGCCGGCATGCTCCAAGAAGACTCGGGCCGCCGCGTCGAAGGCGGCGCGAAGCCGACGCGGCTCCATCCCGGGCGTCTCGCCACGCGCATGCGCGAGGAAATTCGCAACCCGCCGAAGCTCATCCTGACGGCGTTGAACAGCAACAGTCTAAAACGCCTCAACGACGTCGAGTGCGACGGCAAGACTTGCACCGTGGTGTCTTTCTCGCACGGCGGCGACGAGTTTCGCGTCTATCTCGAGGCGCAGACGCGGCTGCCGGCGCAAACCGAGATTCTCGAAGACGATCCGCTCGAAGGCGACAGCAGCTACATGCTCCGGTACGGCGACTGGCGCAAAGTCGACGGCCTCATGCTGCCGTTCAGCCTGCGCTACGAGCTGAACGGCCGGGCGTTGCAGGAAGAGCAGATCAAATCGGTCCGCAATAACGCCTCCCTCAGCAACGACATCTTCGCCATCGCTAATTCGGTGCGCAGTGAAAAGACCGATGCGACGCCGGTCGCGTCGCAGTGGATTCTCCGGCGCGTCGCCGGCGGCGTGAGCTACCAGGATATGGGCCGGCCGCCGGAGATCCAGTGGGTCGCGCTCGCGCCCGGCGTCTACAAAATCCAGGGCAGCTCGCACGCGACCATCGTCGTAGAAATGAAGGATTACCTCGTCGCCGTCGAAGGACCGTTGTATGAAGAGCGCACCGCGCCGGTGATCAAGTCCATCAAGCAGAAATTCCCCGACAAGCCGATCCGCTATGTGATTCCGACGCATCATCATCTCGACCACGCCGGCGGCATCCGCGCGTTCATGGCCGAAGGCGCGGTCGTCGTGGCGCCGTTCAACGCGCAGCGCTTCTACGAGAAAGTCGCGCGCGCGCCGCATACGCGGCGTCCGGACAGTTTGGAAATGAACAAGGCCGTCGTCACGATCGAGGCGTTCGGCGGCGGCACCAAGATCATCGGCGATGGAACGCATTCCGTCGAGGTTCATCCCCTGCCGCTGCCGCACGCCGACGATCTCGTGGTCGTCTATCTGCCGAAGGAGCGGCTGCTCATCGAGGCCGACCATGTGAGCCCCCGCGACGGCCAAGTCCGGCCCGGGCCGCGCCTCGACGAATTCATGCCCGCCGTCGACAAGCTCCGCGTCGACGTCGCGACGATCGTCGGCATTCACGGCGATCAGGCGACGCTCGCAGCGGCGCGCGCCGCGGTAAAGAAATAGAGATTTACTTCAACCGGGAGAGGAAACTCGGATTGGAATGGGGAAGAAGCGCTACCGCTATTGCAAGACAATCCCACCGGCGTCGCGGTCTCGATCACGCGGAAAGGCCGCGCGCGGGCGGTTAGGTCGTGAACGCGCCGCGGGCCGCCGGAGCTGCGGCTAGAAATTGCAGCGCCCTTCTCTCTCAAGCTCCGGAACCAGAGCGGCGTCAACCAGTTCTTGCGCCTTCAGCGCTCGCGCCGCAGGAGCCATCGATCCCGCCATCTGGACGCCGAGCTCGATGCCTTCGATCTTTAGATGCGGCCGCGCCGGGATGACCTCGGTGATATAGAGTTGGTAGAGATACTCGATCTTGGCGGGGTCCAAGCCGCGCCCGCTCCTGGCGACAAACTCCAACGCCTTTGCCTTGTCTTTTCTCGCCCGGGCGATGCCTTCGCAGATCCCGGCCATGAATTTTTTCGCCTCTTCGCGGCGGTCTTTTAGAAACGAGTTCGCTACGGCGTAGTCGGCGCCGCCGCCGGCGTAGATTTTCAATTGCCGGTTATCCGTGAGCTTGTTGAAGCGACCGATCTGTCCGGATTTCTCCAGATCGAAAAGCGCCTCGGCCGTGACGATCATCGCTGCAATCTCGCCAGCGAGGAGATTCTTGATCCGATCCGAGTTGCGGCCCTCGTCGAAGGGGACCAGGGTCACCTCCTTTTCGGGATCGACGCCGAGCCTTCTGAGGGCGAGCCGCGTCAACTGATCGGGCGTGCTGCCGGGCTCGCCCGTACCGATCTTCTTGCCCTTTAAATCGGCGGCGCTCCGGATCGAAGCCGCGGCGAGAAAGACGGAATAGTTGTAGCCGGTGTTGCCGACGAAAGTCATCGGCGCGCCGCCGGTGGCCATGCTGACAATGGCTTGATTCGAACTCACGACCGCGATATCGGCCGCGCCTTTTTTGAGCGCTGCGACCGACTTGTCGTTCGAGCCGGGATCGGTCCAGGTGATTTTGAGGCCGGCGCGCTCGAAGATGCCCGCGTCGCGCGCGAGATACATCGGCAGCTTGCTGATGTTCCACGGCGGATAGTACACGACTCGGACGCTGTCGGTTTCTGCGGCGGCGGTGCCGGACAGCCACGAGAGCAGCGCGAATGCGATGAGAATCCGTTGCCGCACGGCGCGCCCTTATGGCTTGAACGCCACGATAAAATAGGCCGGTTGAGACCTGGAGGCGAAGTCGCCTTTGCCGACCACCACGATCGGATAGGTTCCTATCGCCTTCGTCATTTGCGGCGGAACGGTCGCTTCGAGCTCGGTCGGGCTCACGAATCGGGTCTCCAATTCCTTGCCGGCCAGCGTCGCTTTGTGAAAGCGATCGAAGCCGCGGCGGGCGGTAATTTTCACCGTAGCGCCCGAGCCCTGGACCACCGAGCGCGGCGCGATCTCGATTTCCTGCGGCGTCGCGCGCCACGGACGGACGGCGGGAATCGGATTCTTATGACTTGCATGGAAGTCGTGATCGACCACCTTGCCGCCGAGCACGACTAGTTTGACGTTTTGCGTCGCCCATATGTCTTTCAATGGATCGCCGTCGACGGCGATCAAGTCGGCAACTTTGCCGGGCTCGACGGTGCCGAAGTCTTTGTCCTTGCGGAATGTCTTGGCGACGTTGATCGTCGCGGCCTGGAGCGCCTGCATCGGCGTGAGGCCGGCTTCGACGAACATCACCAGCTCTTGATGGACGCCGAGACCCGGCAGGCCGTTGTTCGGGTCGGAGCCGGCGCGGACGATGCCACCCGCCTGAACGAAGCGCCGGATGAGATCCTCGAGCTTTCGGTAGCCTTCGCGCGCGTTGCTCAACCGCTCGGGCGAAAACTTGGCGTAGCGCTCGTACTGCCCGAGCGCCTGCTCGCGCAGCACCCCCGGCAAGTACTGGGCTTCCTTGCGATCGAGAATCGACAGCTCGCGCTCCTTGAATCGCGCGGCGCTTGGCGACAACGGCCGGTACCAGGTGGCAATGGTCGGAGCCCAGCTCACGTTTTTCTCAACCACCGCTTTGACAATTTTGTCGAAGTTTTCCGGCTCGTAGTAGTACGCCAGATCGGCGGTGTTGATCTTGCCGGTCATGCGCCGCTCGTGGATCTCCCAGCGCTTCTTCACGTCGCCGATCGAAGTCATGCCCAATCCCCAGTGGTGCTCGACGCCGGCGAAGCCCGCTTCCGCGGCGAGAAACGCGTCGAGACAGTGGCAGGTGACCGGCAGACCCAGGCGGTTGGCCTCCGCGGCGCCCGCTCTGACCGCGTCGGGAGCGACGTATTCGTTGAACTTGATGATCTCGATCCCCGCCGCTTGCTTTTTGCGCACGGCGGCGACCGCCTCGTCCGGCGTTTTGATCAGGTAGCCGCGCTCGCCGCGCAGCGCCCACTCCGGCGCCGGCCCGATCAAACGCGCGCCGGTCGACCAGATGCGCGGCCCGCGGATTTTTCCGAGATTGGTGCCGGCGCGCTGCGCCAAGGTCCATTCGTCGTCGTTTTGCGTGATATCGGGACAGGTCGTGATGCCGAGGTGGAGATAGATCTCGCCCATGAAGTCGAGCAGGTGGCAGTGGCCGTCGATCAATCCGGGAAGAATCGTTTTGCCGCCCACGTCGACGACGCGCGCGCCGCGCGGCGCGGCGACTTCGCCGCGCTTCCCTACGGCTTTGATGCGTTCTCCTTCGACGACGATGACCGCATTTTCGAGCGGCGGACGGCCGGTCCCATCGATCAAGGTGCCGCCCTGGATGACCAGCGGCATCGCTTTTTGGGTCTGACCGGCCGCCGGTGAAGCGAGCGCGGCGAAAAAGACGCACCCGAAGATTAGAGTTCTCATCCAATGGTCGATCATCTTCGTTCTCCCGTGATGAATGGGCCGAATCTATCCCGACGCGGCATTCCGGTCAAACGACGCGCCGCAGACGAGGGCCAGCAAGTTTTCCTGGACCTGCGCCCGATCGCCTGTTACGATCGTCGGCATTCACGGCGATCAGGCAAGTCTTCAGGCCGCCAAAGCTTCGGTGAAGAAATAGGATTAGCCATGGCTGAAACCAAGATCGGCTTCGTGAGCGGCGGCAAGCAATCGATGCCGCACTACGCGAGCTTCACGCCGCTCGTGCCGCAGGACGTGCGCATCGATCACGAGGGCCTGGGTCTCTACGGCGCGTCGCTGTACGAGATCGGCGACAAGCGGGAGACGATCGTCCGCCGAGTCAAAGAATTGGCGGCCGGACATGGTTGGGACGGCGTCATCGTCACCGCCGCGCCGACGGAAATTTTGAATCCCGGCCTCTACGGCGCGCTGAAAGCCGCGCTCGCGATCCCGTTCACAACCGCGCTCCACGCCTGCGTCGCCGCGCTTCGCGTTTATTCATACAAGCGCGTGCTCCTGCTCACGCCGTTCGACGCGCGCTTGAACGAATTGATCGTGCGCCACCTCGACAACGCCGGCGTGACCGCAATCGCGCCGCATTCCTTCGACGAGCTCCGCGTGCCGCAGAAGATGAGCGGCGACGAAGTCTTCGCGCTCACGCGAAAAACCCTCGCCGCCGCCGGGAAAGTGGACGCGATCTATTTCCAGGGCGCGGTGCTCGACCCGATCAAGGTCATCGACCGGATCGAAAACGAGCTCGGCATGACGGCGATTGCGAGCAATCCGGCGATGCTCTGGTACATCCTCTCCAGGCTCGAGCGCCGCGATCCCATCGCCGGCTACGGCCGGTTGTTGAGGGAATGGCCCAAGCTGCCGCTTTGACAGGCGGAGGGCGTGGAGGTAATTAGATCAAAGCAGGAGGGCGACGATGGAAAAGACTACAGGCAATGCGATCATCATCGAGCAGCCGGGCATGAAGATGACCATCGAGCACCGCCACGGTCTCGGCGGCAAGGACGAAGGGCTCACCTTCGACGTCACGACGACCGGCGCGGACGAAGGCAAACGAATCGTCCGCTTCGACTGCTTCTATAAAGACCCGCACTACCACATCGGCATGTCCGGCGAATACAAGAACCGCAAGATGAAGGACGAGGGCATCGACGATCCCGTCCACTGGACCCTCGACCAGCTCAAGACCCGCTTCCCCGCGCTGGTGAGACAGGCCGGCTACGGCGACATCGCCGCGACGATCGATCAGCAAACCGTCGCCGACCAGCTTACGCGCATGGAGGCGGAGATCAGGGCGAAATACTGAGCCGCTTTACATCCCCGTAGCTGCTGGCGCTCTAACCCATTTTTCCGCCGGGAAGCGACCCGCCGGGAATGATGCCGCCCGGAAGCGACGACGGCGGCGCAGGCGACCGCATCGGGTTGGGATTCGGCCTGGGTCTCGGCGGTGGTCTGTGCGCCGGCCAAACGAATCCGTTCGTCACGCCGACGAAAACGTCGTTGCCGCCGTAGGCAGGCTGCGCGTAATCGGCGGCGGGACTGGAGGACTGAGCGCGCAGCCGGTATTCCAGGTCGTCGACGGTTCTTTCCAGGCTCGTAATCCTGTTGTCCACTGCGGCCGCTTCTTCGCGCGCCCGCGCTTCGGCGACTTCCTTATCGCTGACCTCGGGGAGCATTTCTTTTTTTATCGTCTTTCCGCTCGCCGGCGGCGCGTTATTGGACAGCACGACGCGGCCGCTCGCATCGCGATAGACGTAATAGTCCCCGGCCTCGGCCCGCAGGTTCGATGCCGCAATAAAGCAAAGGAAAGAAAATGCGATCAGCAGGCCCTTACACATAGAGACGCCCTCCATTCCATTCATTTCGCACTGCCGCTACGGCTCGCCGAAACACGCGACGGCATTGTCCCACAGCATCTTCCGCATCGTGTCGTCGCCGAGCGATTTCCACGCGAGGACTTTATCCGTCGACTGCGGGAAGCGCGACTCCGCGTGCGGATAGTCGGACGAATACATGATGATATTGTCGCCCAGGTAATCGCTCACCATCTTCGCCATCTTCTCGCCCTCGTGGATCACGAGGCTCGCGAAGAACCGGCCGCTCGTCATGTACTCGCCGGGCTTGCGCCCAAGGTTCTCCGGCACGGCGTAGGAGAGATACTCCGCCTGATCGTCCATGCGAGCGGCCCAGAACGGCAGCCAGCCGAAGCCCGATTCGAGGACGCAGAAGCGGAGG
>DATDFN010000294.1:0-3226 GCA_036522615.1 Binatia bacterium
TATTCCGCTGGACGCACGTGCCGTTTACCTACGACTCCCGGCTCGTGACGCAGCTGCCGCCCGTGCCGCTGCACGCCGGCGCCGAGCGCTATTATCGCGAGATCGGGTATCTGAAGTAGATCGCGGGAATAACCTCAGGCGACTTCAAGCGGGTCCAGCGTTATCGCGGTCCGCTCCGCGAGGTCGTTGATTTTCGCAAGGTAGTTTTTGAAATGCGGCGACGCGCGGTGCGCCGCCACCGCCGCATCGTCGGTATAGAGCTCCTCGAGCACAAAGCGGCCGGCGTCCGCATGGTCGCGCCACAGGTCGTACTGCAAGTTCCCCGGCTCGGCCCGGCTCGCAACCACCATGCCGTCGAGCAGCGCTCGAAGCTCCTCGGCCCTGCCGGGCTTGGCGGCGAGGATGGCGACGATCTTCACTGGAGTCGGCATGATTATTTTTCCTATCAATTCGGCTCGAAGGCATCCACGATCGGCGTCGTGCCCGGCGCGCGCCCGCCCTGCACGATGCTGCCGCCGGGAAGGTAAATCCGCTTTCCCACCACGGCGGCGCCGATGGCATGGCGCGGCAGCGGCATCGGCGCGAGCCGCGTCCAGGCGTCGCGCGCCGGATCGTAAAATTCGACCTGGTTGAAGGTTCCGAGCGACGTGTTGTCGGCGTTGCCTTCGCCGCCGAAAACGTAGAGCCGATTGCCGGCTACGGCCGCGGCGCCGCCGGAGCGGCCGGTCGGCATCGGCGCCCGCTCGCTCCAAGCGCGCGCCGCGGGATCGTACGCTTCGACATTTTTGAGCGCATAGTTGGGCCGGTCACGCCCGCCGACGGCGTAAATCCGCCCGCCGATCGCGCCGGCGAAGAGATGATCGCGCCGGTAGCGCAGCGGCGGCAGGATCTCCCACGCGTCGCTCTTGGGATCGTAGACCGCGGCGTCGGACACCGGCTCGTACGCGTCCGGCTTCACGGCGCTAAAACGCTCGCCGCCGAGCGCATAGATTTTCCCGTCGAGCGCCGCGACCGCGAGCGCGCCGCGCGGCGCCGGCAGCGGCGCGCGCTTCTCCCAGCGATCGGCGGCGGGATCGTATTGCCACACCGAAGCGATCGGGTTGCGCTTGGCGAAGACTCCGGTGAAGCCGCCGACGACGTAGAGTTTGCCGTCGACCGCCGCGACGCCGTGGTGATGCATCGCCTGGGGAATCGGCGCGGCCTGTTTCCACTTATTCGCCGCCGGGTCGTACACCTGGACGAGGACGCTCGGCACCTGGTCGGAGCCGTAGCCGCTCACGATGTAAACCGCGTCCCCCAACGCGGCGATGCCGGCCTCCTGGCGCGGCTCGGGCATGGCGCCGGCGAGGCTCCACACGCCGCCCTTCGGCAGAACGGCGCTTTCTTCCGCCGCGGCGCCGAGGCCGCAGAAGCCGAGCCCGACGGCCAGCACGAAGAGCGTTTTGACGGCCAGATTCATAGCGCTTCTCCTTTCGTCGCGCGCGCATGGACGAGCGGGAAAGTTGCGCGCGGGAGGAGAGTAGTCAATCGATCAGGAAAATGTCAACGGCGGCGATAAGCGTCCGGCATGGCGCCTGATTAGCGAGCGGCTGAGAAATGTCCATCACGGCGCGTCTAGGGATACCTTTCCCAGGCGGTCACCTGCCACGTGTCCCGCGTTTTGGTTTGCGGGAACCAGCGCGGCAGGTCCATCAATAGATACTCGCTCAAGCGCGCGAGGTGCGGCTCGTACATCTGCCGGAATTCTTTCAGCTGCTGTTCCGCCGCCGCGCTGTCAAGCAGCTCGATCCCGGCTCGACCCAGCATTTCGCGCAAAGCGGCTAAACTCGCCGGCGGCAGGCGGTCGAGCGCCGCTACCGGCTCGCGCGACCGCGCGAAGATTTGCGCCAGGTCGGCCACCGCGTGGCGCGCCATGGCAAACGTCAGCTGCGCCTGGCGCATGGAGCAGTCTTTGATCATGCCGGCTTTGATCAGCGCGCACGTATCGAGGATCGCCGTCAGCGCCGCCAGCCACGACTGGTTCGTGTGCTGCGAGCGGAAGTAGGCCAGCACCGGATAGGAGAGATGGCTTTCCAACAGCTCCGCCGACCAGTGCTCCCAGTCGTAGAGCAGCTGCCGGAGCTCGTTCATGTCGTTCCCATGGCGGCGCAAGAGCTCGCCCGCCGTCGGCGGCGATCCGGCGCGCGCGTCGAGCAGCGAGATGCTCACCTCGCGGCTGTTATACGCCGTGGAAGAGATCGCGGGCAGATACGAGATCACCGCCGCGAGGAAGGCGAAGCCGAGCCCGGCTTCGACCACGACCAGCGCCCGTCCCGCCGCGCTCACCGGCGTCACGTCGCCGAGGCCGAGCGTGAAAAACGTCGTGCCGCTCAAATAAACATAAGTGCGCAGCGGCACGCCGGCCGGCGCCACGTTGAGCGGCGTCGCGACGCCCCAGTGCATCATCGCGAAGCCGGCGATGATCGCCGCCGCCCATGCGCCGAACAGCAGCACGGCGGAGAGCGGCCCGAAGACGCCGAGAAAGGCCTCGCGCCGGTCCGCATCGCCGATCGACCGCGCGGTCGCCGACCACAGCCACCAGCTCGATCTATAGAAGAACTTCGCCAGGCGAAAACGCCGCGTCACGCGCTGCGGCGAGATGATCACCTCGAAGGCGTCCCACAGCGCCGTCGACAACAGCGCGAAGCCGAGAACGAAAACGACGTAGCGCATAAAGTCGCCCGGCATGGCGCCTGATTAGCGCGGCGGCGGAAAAATGTCCAACGGAGAAATTAGTATTGCGTCCCCTGGATTTTCCGGGCGATCAGAAAGGTCCAGAGACGAGGCGCGCGAAGGTCCGCGAGCGGAGGCGTACGTTGGCAGTACGTTGACGCGATGCGGGCCGAGCGGAACGAAGTATATGGGCCTTTATGATCGGCCGGTGTCAGGCTGCAAACAAGGGGCGGTACGCCCGGCGATGAGTCCACGCGAGAAATAATCCGAGCGCAGCGACAACGATGGCGAGCGGTAAGCCGCCCGGCGCCAGGAAGACGTGGAACGCAACGATGTGGACGATCACCGGCGTGAGGACGAGGACGCCGAGCGGCACCAGGCCGAGCAGCAGCAGCGCCCCGCCGACGATCTGCGTCGCGAAGAGCAGCGGGAGCATGAAGCCGCTCGCCGCCAGGGCGCCGAAAAACGCGAGGGCCGCTTGCGGCATCTCGGGCTGCGGAAGGAACGGAACAAA
>DATDFN010000295.1:0-27244 GCA_036522615.1 Binatia bacterium
AGAATCACCTGGCGCTCGCGCTCGATCTCTTCAGAGTCGAACACCGAATGCAGGAAAATGTCCGATAAGAGGTCGATCGCGAGGGGTAGATTCTCGTCCAGCACCTTGGCGTAGTAGCAGGTGTATTCCTTCGCGGTGAAAGCGTTGAGCACGCCGCCGACGGAATCCATCTCCTCGGCGATGCGCGCGGCGCTCCGTTGCTCAGTGCCTTTGAAGAACAGGTGCTCGATGAAATGCGAGATGCCGTTCTGACGGCGGGATTCGTGCCGCGAGCCGTTCTCCACCCAGA
This sequence comes from Binatia bacterium, assembly GCA_036522615.1. Lineage (GTDB taxonomy): Bacteria > Desulfobacterota > Binatia > UBA9968 > UBA9968 > JAJPJQ01. Next base: position 290 of record DATDFN010000295.1, read on the forward strand.
TTCCCAGGCTCACGGAACGGGTGCCGGGCATCTCGCGAGAGACGACGCGGAGGCCGTTGGCCAGAACGGTCTTGTTGAACACGATAATGTCGGCGTGTGCCAGCTTATTTGGCGTTCGCCTCTTCGAGCGCCTCTTTGCGGCTGAGCTTGATCTTCCCCTGCTTGTCGATCTCCAGGACCTTCACCATCACCTCGTCGCCTTCGTTGAGCACGTCGGTGACGCGACGCACGCGCTCCGGGGCGAGCTGCGAAATGTGCACCAGGCCGTCGGTGCCGGGAAGGATCTCGACGAAGGCGCCGAAGTCCATGATCTTTCGCACCGTGCCGCGGTAGATCTTACCGATCTCGGGCTCCGCGACGATCAACTGGACCATCTCGACGGCGCGGCGGCTCGCCGCTTCGTCGTTCGAAGCGATCATGACGGTGCCGTCGTCCTCGACGTCGATCTTGACGCCGGTCTCCTCGACGATGCCGCGGATGACCTTGCCTCCGGGGCCGATGATCTCGCGGATCTTCTCGGGCCGGACCTTGAGCGTGATGATTCTGGGCGCATGGCTCGACATCTCGCGGCGCGGCTCGGAGATCGTCTGGTTCATGATGCCGAGGATGTGCACGCGCCCTTCCTTCGCCTGATAGAGCGCGTCGCGCATAACTTCGCGCGTTACGCCGGCGATCTTGATGTCCATCTGCAGCGAAGTGACGCCTTCGTTCGTGCCCGCGACTTTGAAATCCATGTCGCCGAGATGGTCCTCGTCGCCGAGAATATCCGACAGCACGCGGACCTGGTCGCCTTCCTTAATGAGCCCCATCGCGATGCCCGCAACCGGCGCGCGCGTCGGCACGCCGCCGGACATCAACGACAGCGACCCGCCGCAGACGGTCGCCATCGAAGTCGAGCCGTTGGATTCTAGAACTTCGGACACGATGCGGACGGTGTAGGGAAAATCTTCTTCCCGCGGCAGCACGGGGATGAGCGCGCGCTCGGCCAGGTTGCCGTGGCCGATATCGCGCCGGCTCGGGCCGCGCAGGAACTTGACCTCGCCGACGCTGAACGGCGGGAAGTTATAGTGCAGCATGAACTTTTTATAGTGCTCCCCGATGAGCGCGTCGATCTTCTGCTCGTCCGAGGTTGTGCCGAGCGTCGCAACGACGAGCGCCTGGGTCTCGCCCCGTGTGAACAGCGCCGAGCCGTGCGTACGCGGCAGGACCTCGACTTCACATGTGATCGGACGGATGTCTTTGAGGCCCCGGCCGTCGATGCGCCGGCGGTCGTTCACGATCTGCTGGCGGAAGTATTTCTTTTTGAGCTCGTCGAAACTCGCCTTGATGTCTTTCTCGCGCTCGGGGAACTGCTGCGCCGCCTCGTCGATGACCTCGCGCTTGATCTCGTCCAGCTTCTTGTAGCGTTCGAGCTTCTCGCCGATGGCCATCGCGCCCAAGATTTTGTCGCGCGCCAGAGCCTCGATGCCCTGGAGCAGGTTCTTGTCCGGCTCGATGAAAGGCACCTGCCGCTTGGTCTTGCCGACCGCCCGCTTGATCTCTTCCTGATAGTCGAGCAGCGGCTGGATCGCCTCGTGCCCCTTGAACAGCGCCTCGAGAATTTCGTCTTCGGGGACGATGCGCGCGCCGCCCTCGACCATGACGATGGCATCGCGGCTGCCGGAAAGAAAAATATCGACGTCGCTTTCCTGCAGCTGACTTTGCGTCGGATTGATAACCCATTGCCGGTTCACGCGACCGATACGCACGCCGGCCAGAGGGCCGTGAAATGGAATATCCGATACTTCGAGGGCGGCCGAGGTGCCGAGCATCGCAACGACGTCAGGATCGTTTTCGCGGTCGGCCGACAGCACCGTCGCGATGATCTGCGTTTCGCATCGAAGGCCGCCGGCGAACAGCGGGCGGATCGACCGATCGATCAGCCGGCAGGTAAGGATTTCTTTTTCCGAGGGACGGCCTTCGCGCTTAAAAAAGCCGCCGGGGATTTTACCGGCGGCGAAGGTCCGCTCCTGGTAATCGACCGTGAGCGGAAAAAAGTCCGCTTCGGCCCTCACTTCTTTGGCGGCGACGGCGGTGACGAGTACGACCGTCTCGCCGTATTGGACGAGCGCGGCGCCGTCGGCCTGCTTTGCCAGCCGACCGACCTCTATAGATAAAGGACGGCCGTGAAAATCGACCTGTATTTTTTTAACCATGGGTTGGACCCTTCTGAATGAACGGCAGGGAAGTCTGAAAACAGGGCGGGAGGGCGCCAGCGAGAAACCACTACTTGCGGATGCCTAGCCGCTGGATCAAGCTTCGGTATCTCTCGTAATTGTTCTTGCGGAGATAATCGAGAAGCCGTCTCCTCTGGCCGACCAGCATGAGGAGCCCGCGGCGGGAGTGGTGATCCTTCACGTGGATCTTGAAGTGCTCCGTGAGGTGATCAATGCGCTGGCTCAACAAAGCGACTTGAACCTCCGGCGAGCCAGTATCGCTCTGATGGAGTTTGAACTGCTCAATGACTTCTTTTCGCTCAGGTTGAGCAATTCCCATCTTTCCTCCGTTCATCATCTCTCTTTCTTGATTTTGTTGATACATTTCTACCATAGTCATTTGGGCTTGTAAAGGCGGCGAAATGCCGCTGAACGCGTTTTTATCGCTTGACCGATGTGGTAAAGTTGCCCGGTAATGAAAGTTCGGGCGCTCTTGGGTGCCGCGCTTTTATTCTTCGCCCTCCCGGTGGCGGCGCGAGCGCAGGTTGTCGAGATGTATCGCTGGACCGATGCGGCGGGCATCGTCCATTTCACCAACAACATTAACGAAATCCCTGAGCAATTTCGCTCTCGCGCCAGCCTAATCCGGCGCGCGGAGCGGGCGACGTCCCCCATCGCGCCCCCAGCGCCCGATAAAGCCTCGATCCAATTCCAACGACGGGGCGATCTCATGGTCGTCAAAGGTTTGCTGAATGGAAGCGTGGCGGTCAATTTCGTAGTCGATACAGGGGCCAGCTACACGACCATCTCGCAGGCAACCGCGACCGCCCTCAAGCTAGACCTCGGCGCTAATCCCACGATGCTTTCCTTCAATACCGCGAACGGCGTCATCCAGGCGCCGCTCGCTACGGTGCGATCGATGGAGGTCGGCGGCATGGAGCTTAAGGAAGTCTCCGTCGCAGTGCATGACGTTTTCCCGGACACGGAAGTCGCAGGCCTGTTAGGCCTGAACTTCTTGAGCAACTTCCGCCTCGACATCGACAGTCAAAGCGGCCTGCTGAATCTGCAGAAAAAATCGAATTAGCTTCGCGTATGGACGGCTAGCGGCGGGAGCCGGGCAGATCCACGATCGAGCTGCGGCTGCCCACAAGCTGTCTAATCTCCGCGAGATAGCGGCGGATATCGCCGAGCAATCGGGTACGGCTCATAGGCAGCAGCGCATAATTCAAGTAGTCGCCTTTAAGAAATTGGCACTCTTTACAGCTTGCGACGGTATTTTCGGGAACATCTTCCCCGCCTTTGGAGAGCGGCACGATGAAGTCTTTTACTTTGGTATCGAAGCGGCCGCCAAAGACAGACAGCCGCCGCCCGCAGTAACTGCAAAGCTTCGCGGAACTGAGAGCTTTAGCGCAGAAGGACTTTACTTCTCCCATCCGTCTCGACAAGCGTTACGAACAATCGGTCACGAGCAGCCGCTAACCGCGCCGCAGTTCATGCACTTATAGCAGGCGCCGCTCCGGATCATGATCGCCCCGCAGTCCGGGCACGGCGGCGCGTCTTGCTGGTACAGACTAGTCACACTGCTGATCGATACCGGCGCTCCACCGCGGGGAGCCGCTGCGGCGAGCTGGACGACCTTGTGGTCGCTTTTGCTTTCCGCGCTCTCCTCGGCCCCATTTTCGCGGATGACGCCGGCTTCCTGCTGTGCGTCACCGTCCATAAACTTGGTGGCGAGCCAGCGGAAGATATAGTCCATGATCGATTTCGCGATCGGGATGTTGGGGTTCTTCGTAAATCCCGAAGGCTCGAAGCGCATGTGGCTGAACTTGTCGACCAGCGCCTTCAGCGGCACGCCGTACTGGAGCGAGATCGAGATCGCCGTCGCGAAGGAGTCCATCAGTCCCGAGATCGTCGAGCCTTCCTTCGACATGACGATGAAGATCTCGCCCGGTTGGCCGTCTTCGTACATACCGGCGGTGATGTAGCCTTCGTGGCCGGCGATGTCGAACTTATGCGTGATCGAACGGCGCTCGTCCGGGAGCTTGCGCCGGAGCGGACGCGATTCCTTGGCGTCCGTTTTGACGGCTTTCGCTTCTTCTTTCGACGTGTTGAGCGGCTGCGTGCGTTTCGACCCGTCGCGGTAGATCGCCACCGCCTTGACGCCCAGCTTCCAGGCCTCGACGTAGGCCTGCATGATCTCATCCACGCTTACGTCCGAGGGCATGTTGATCGTTTTGGAGATGGCCCCGGAGATGAACGGCTGGACGGCGCCCATCATCTTCAGATGGCCCATGTAATGGATCGTGCGGCTGCCGTTCTGCGGCTTAAAGGCGCAGTCGAAGACCGGCAGATCCTCGTCGCGCAGATGCGGCGCGCCTTCGATCGTCTCGTGCTCCTCGATGTATTCCATGATGTCCTGGATCTGCTTCACATCGTAGCCGAGGCGCCTGAGCGCGCGCGGCACCGTGTGATTGACGATCTTCAGAAGCCCGCCGCCGACGAGCTTCTTATATTTGACCAGCGCGATGTCCGGCTCGACGCCGGTGGTGTCGCAATCCATCATGAAGGCGATCGTGCCGGTCGGCGCGAGCACGGAGATCTGCGAGTTTTTGACGCCGTGGGCCTCCGCCTCTTTGCACACCTCGTCCCAAGACTCGCGCGCCGCGGCGAGCAGATCGAGCGGCACCTGCGACGGCGATATTTTGTACGCCGCGCTCCGGTGCTTGCCGAGGACGCGGAGCATCGGCTGACGGTTCGCGTCGAAGCCTTCGAACGGCTCCAAGGCCGCGGAGATCCGTGCGGATTGCAAATAGCCCTCGCCGGACATGAGCGCCGTTATCGCGGCGGCATAGGCGCGTCCGCCGTCGGAATCGTAAGGCAGCCCCAGCGACATCAGCAGCGCGCCCAAGTTGGCGTAGCCCATCCCGAGCTCGCGGAATGCGTGGGCGTTCGCCGCGATCTCGGGCGTCGGGTAGGACGAATTGTCGACCAGGATATCCTGCGCCATGATGACGATGTCCACCGTGCGGCGGAAGGCCTCGACGTCGAAGCCGCCGTCGTCGCGGAGGAACTTGAGCAGATTCAAGGACGCCAAGTTGCAGGCGGAGTTGTCGAGATGCATGTACTCCGAGCAGGGATTCGAGCCGTTGATCCGGCCGGTGTTCGCGCAGGTGTGCCAGTCGTTGATCGTGGAATCGAACTGCATGCCCGGATCGCCGCAGAGATACGTTCCGTCGGCGATCATGTGGAGAAGGTCGCGCGCCTTGTAAGTGGCGCAGACCTCTCCGCTTTTGACGTAGCGCGTCTGCCAGTCGCGGTCCTCGGCGACGGCCTGCATGAAGTCGTCGGTCGCGCGCACGGAATTGTTGGCGTTCTGGAAAAAAACGCTGCCGTAGGCCGGCCCGTCGAGACTCGCGTCATAGCCGGCATCGATCAGCGCCCAGGCCTTTTTCTCCTCTTCGACCTTGCACTTGATGAATTCTTCGATATCGGGATGGTCGGCGTTGAGGATCACCATCTTCGCCGCGCGCCGCGTCTTGCCGCCGGATTTGATCACGCCGGCTGACGCGTCGGCGGCTTTCATGAACGATACCGGGCCCGAGGCCGTACCGCCGCCCGTCATTTGCTCTTTGGCGGAACGAATTTTAGACAGGTTGACGCCCGAACCCGAGCCGCCTTTGAAAATGACGCCCTCTTTTCGGTACCAATCGAGGATCGATTCCATCGTATCGTCGACCGAAAGGATGAAACAGGCGGAACACTGCGGCTTCTCTTCGATGCCGCAGTTGAACCACACCGGGCTGTTGAAGCAGGCGAGCTGGTGAACCAGGATATGCGTGAGCTCGTCGGAGAAGGTCTGGGCATCCTCCTCGGTCGCGAAGTAGCCGTCTTTCCTGCCCCACCCCGTCACCGTGTTCACGACGCGGCCGATAAGCTGCTTGACGCTATGCTCCCGCTGAGGGCTACCCAACGGGCCGCGGAAATACTTCGAAACGACGACGTTGGTCGCCATGAGCGACCACGCCTTCGGGATCTCGACGTTCGTCTGCTCAAAGACGACTTTACCTTTTTCATTGACGATGGTCGCCGACCGGGCCTCCCATTCGATCTCGTCGTATGGGCTGATCCCTGCGCGGGTAAAATAGCGCTCGAGCGTGAGACCCGAGCGGCCGGTTTTGCCTAGATTTTCGCCGGTTTCATACGGTGCGGCTTTTGCCATCGTGCCTCTCCAATCCGAAGGTCTGCCCTAGCTATAGTGGGCATACCTCTTAATATACCCCAATATGTTGTTGTGTAAACGACCTTATGAGACCATTTAAAATAATTGTCAAGAAATTTTTTTTAATTTAAGAAAAAATTTTTCTTGACAGAAAGCGACGAGTTCGTTCTCCGAATGAAGATGGCCGTTCGCGCACAATTCCGGTTACAATTCCGCATGCTCGTGCTCCGCAAAAATGAAAAAATACTGGCCGCGGAAAACCCCTTTTGCTATAACCTCCTCCATGGCGAAGAGCGATACGATCGCCGAGCGGCTTGGGGAAGTGCTGCAGAAATCCCTCAAGCGAATCGACCCTTCCGGGCGTCTGGCCGAGTATGGCGTGTGGCCGGTCTGGAACGACCTCGTCGGCGATGTCATTGCGCGAAACGCGCAGCCCGAGAAAATCCGCAACGGCACGCTCTTCGTTAAGGTATCGAGTCACGTCTGGATGCAGCAATTACAGTACATGAAGGATACGATCACCGACAAGGTGAACGAGAAACTCGGACGCGAGGTCGTCAAAAATATTTTTTTCTATGTCGGAGAAGTGACGACGACCATCCCGGAAATCTCCGCGCAAGATAAAGTGCCTGCCGCACAGCCCGCAGCAGAACTCCGTGAAGATGTGCTGCAGTCGGTCAAAGACGGGGAAATTCGGCGCGCGCTCAATCGGCTATTCGCGGCCCACGCAAGGCGCCGCAAAGCCTAGCCTTTCAACGGAGTATCTCCCGCCAGCATCGCTTTTACCTCCGGAGTGTATTGGCGTCCGACGGTGTAAATCGCCAGCGGCGGCAGGACCTTCAGTTGCGCGCGCCCGCCTTTGACGCCTTCGGCCAACGCCAGCGACGCCTCGCTATCCGCGAACGAATGGACGAGCAGCAGCCGTTTCGGCTCGAACCGCTCCCGCCGCATGGTATCGAACAAATCGATCAGGCGGCGCGCCGGATAAACGACGGCAAGGCTGCCGCCAGGCCGGACGGCATGCGCGGCGGCGCGCACGAAGTCGCCGATCTCGGCGATGATCTCGTGACGCGCCAGGCGCTTTTCCGCATCAGGATTGATTTTACCACTCGATGCGGAGCGGTACGGCGGATTGGCGACCGCTCCGTCGAAGCTTTCTGATGCGACGACGGCGCCGATCGCGCGCACGTCTCCCGGGACCATCGTCACCCGCCCGTCCAAACCGTTCAGTGCCACGCTCCTCCGTGCGCGGTCGATCATTTTTTCCTGCAGTTCGAGGCCGACCACCTCTAATTTAGGGTGCAGCTCCGCGAGCACGATGCCCACGACTCCATTGCCCGAGCCAAGGTCCACGACGCGATGAACAGTCCTCACTGAAGCGAAATGGGCCAGCAGCAGCGAATCGATGGAAAACCGGTAGCCCGTTCGCTTCTGGATGATCGAAAGCTTCCCGTTGAAAACCGTGTCCACAGTTTCATCCGCTGCGAAAGTGACCCTCGAGTCAGGCATAGGCTTGCAAATTTGTCTACTTTTTTATATTAGCGTGAGGTTAATCCCGCACAGCAATGCTTTTCTTTCTAGGTCAAATCGGCAAATTTACCCTACGCCAGCTTTCGGAGATGGGGAGGATATTTCTTTTCCTTCTCTCCGCTGTCGGCTTAGCCTTTCGTCCCCCGGCCAAATTTCGGCTTGTTGTGTATCACCTGAAGACCATCGGCGTCGACTCGCTGTCGGTCGTACTTTTGTCGGGCTTTTTTACCGGTATGGTCATGGGATTTCAATTCTACTATAGCCTGAGAAAGTTCAACGCCGAAAGTTGGCTTGGTTCCGCTGCGGCACTCAGCCTGCTGCGCGAATTGGGTCCGGTGCTCTCCGCCTTTATGGTCACCGGCAGGACCGGCTCCGCCATGGCGGCCGAGCTTGGCACGATGCGCGCGACCGAACAAATCGACGCGCTTTCTTCGATGGCTATCAATCCGGTCAAGTACCTGGTCTCTCCACGCATTATTGCGAGCCTAATCGCGATGCCCCTATTGACGGCGATCTTCGACGTCGTCGGCATCTTCGGTGCGTATCTCATCGGCGTAGGGCTCCTCGGCGTCAGCTCGGGCAGTTATTTCGCCGGCATGGATACCAGCGTCGTCTTCCAGGATGTCTACAGCGGCTTCGTGAAATCTTTGAGTTTCGGACTCATCATCACCTGGGTTTGCTGCTATAAGGGCTTTAACGCCCCGCCGATGGCGACCGGCGTCAGCCGTGCGACGACGGAATCGGTTGTGTTGTCGTTTGTCCTGGTGCTTGTCTGGGATTATTTTTTGACTTCGATCATGCTTTAAATCGTCTTCGGCCAATGATACGAGTAGTCGATCTGCATAAGAGCTTCGGAACGCAACAAGTTCTGAAGGGTGTCAGCCTGGAGTTCGTCTCGGGCAAAACGACGACGATCGTCGGCACGAGCGGCTGCGGCAAGACGGTCCTGCTGAAACACCTGAACCTATTGCTGACACCCGATCGTGGACAAATTCTGGTCGACGGGACCGACATCACGAAGCTCAAGCAGAAAGAGCTCTACGAAATACGGAGCCGCTTCGGCGTCCTGTTTCAAGGCGCGGCCCTGCTCGACTCGATGACCATTTTCGACAACGTCGCCTTCCCCCTGCGGGAAAAAACCGATCTCAACGAAACCGAGATCCAAAAGAAAGTGGACGACCGTTTGGAACAGGTCGGTCTCGAAGGTATGGGTTATAAATTCCCGGCCGAGCTTTCCGGCGGAATGCGCAAGCGCGCGGGATTGGCGCGCGCCCTCGTGACCGACCCTCAGATCGTCCTCTTCGACGAGCCGACGACGGGCCTCGATCCGATTCTCGCCGCGAGCATTCACCAGCTGATCGCGCGGACACAGCGGACGTTCGGTTTCACCGCCGTCGTCGTCAGCCATACGATTCCCCAGGTCTTCGACATCTCCGATTACGTCGCCATTCTCGCCAACGGGGTGATCGAAGAGATAAAGCCCTCGAACGAGTTCCAGGCGTCGAAAAATCCCATCGTTCAGCAATTCATTCGTGGAGAAACGGAAGGACCGATACAGGTCCTGTAGGAGCAGCCTTGAACAATACGCGTACTGAAATTGCCGTCGGCGTCTTCGTTCTGGTCGGCATCCTCTGCCTCGGCTATCTGGCCATACGTCTGGGCAAGCTCGAGGTTCTGGGAAACACCGGCTACGTCGTTTACGCCGACTTCGCCTCGGTCGCAGGGCTGAAACCCGGCGACCCCATCGAGATTGCGGGCGTCAAGGTCGGCCGCGTCGAGACCTTGTCGTTGGCCGGCGATCGTGCCCGTCTGGGATTTCGAATGAATCCCGAGGTCAAACTTCAGGAGGATGTCATCGCTTCCGTCCGGTCGCGCGGCCTCATCGGTGACAAATTCGTTCTGATTAGCCCCGGTTCTTCCGACAAGCTGATCCCGAGCGGAGGCAAAATCCGCGAGACGGAGTCTCCGCCTGACATCACCGAATTGATCGGTAAAGTCATCGGCGGAGACCTAACATCGAAAGGCGGCGGGGACAAAGGCGCCGGCGAGAAGGGAACCAAAAATGGCCAGTAATTACGGGGCCGCCGCTGCGGCGCTGCTGGCGCTCTGCTTTATCAATACGGCCCCGGCGTTCGCCGCCACCCCGACACCGGCGGACAAGGCGCGCGGTCCGGCAAAAACGCCGGCGCCCGCGACAGCGCCGAGGACGGACCTCCTGACTCCGACCGATCAAGTGCGCGGGACGGTCAATGAGATCACGACGATTCTCAAAAATCCGGCGCTCAAGGGCGAGGCGAAGAAAAAAGAGCGGCGCGACCTGCTGCGCAAACCGCTCTACGCCCGCTTCGACTTCACGGAGATGGCGCGCCGGTCGCTAGGCGCCGAGTGGCGAAATCACAGCCCCAAGGAGCAGGAAGAGTTTACCCAGCTTTTCACCGACCTCCTCGAGCGCGCGTACATCGAACAAATCGAATCGTACACGAACGAGAGATTCATTTACGGCAAAGAGACGATCGACAGCGATTTCGCCGAGGTGCAGAGCAGAATTGTGACCGCGAAGGGCGAGGAGTATATGCTCAACTACCGCCTGCGGCAGGCCGGGAAAGAATGGAAAATCTACGACGTCGTCGTAGAAAACATCAGCCTGGTAAATAACTATCGCTCACAATTCAATCGCATCATCTCCAACCAGTCGTACGACGAGCTCATCCGCAGGCTGAGAGACAAACAAATCCAGACGGCGGTCGAGAAGCACTAGCCCGCGTTCGCTATGATCGCCGTGCTGCTCGAAGGTTATGCCCGCCTCGAATCTGAGGTGGGCGTCGCCTGACGGTATGGCACACACATACGACGTCATCGTGGTCGGAGGCGGCATCGTCGGTCTCGCCACCGCGATGAAGATGGCCAAGCGCTTCCCGCGCCTGCGACTGGTCGTCCTCGAAAAAGAATCCCAGCTGGCGCGCCACCAAACCGGCCACAACAGCGGCGTTATTCACGGCGGCATCTACTACAAGCCCGGTTCGCTGAAAGCGGCGACTTGCATATCGGGCCGCCGCGAACTCCTGGAGTTCTGCGATCAAAACGGCATCGCCTATAATCTTTGCGGCAAGGTCATCGTCGCCACGGATGACAGCGAGCTGCCGAGGCTCGAAGAGCTTTACCGGCGCGGGACCGCGAATGGGGTTCCCGGCCTTCAGATGATCGGCCCGGAGCGGCTCAAAGAGATCGAGCCGTACGCGCGCGGCGTGCGCGCGATTCATTCTCCCGCGACCGGCATCATCGACTTCGTACAGGTGGCCGAGGCCTACGCGAAAAACGTGCGCGCGGCCGGCGGTGACATCCTCACGTCGCGTACCGTCAAATATATTTCTTCTTCCCGCAACGAGATGATCGTCGGCACCGGCCGTGAGGAGTTTCGCGGGCGCTTTCTCGTCAACTGCGGCGGGCTCTTCTCGGACCGCATCGCCCAAATGACGGCGAAGCCCTTCGCCCGCATCGACGTGCAGATTATTCCCTTCCGCGGCGAGTACTACAAAATCGCGCCGGAAAAAACCGCGTTGATCAGAGGGCTCATCTATCCCGTACCCGACCCCCGCTTTCCTTTTCTCGGCGTACATTTCACGCGCTCGATCCACGGCTACGTCGAGGCGGGCCCGAACGCCGTGCTGGCCTTCGCGCGCGAGGGCTACCGCAAAACCGATTTCAACCCGCGCGATCTCTGGGAGACGCTTTCCTTCTCCGGCTTCCGCTCGGTCGCGCGACGCTACTGGCGCATGGGACTCGAGGAGCAGTACCGGTCGCTCAGCAAGCGCGCGTTCACCAGAGCGCTGCAGCGCTTGGTGCCGGCGATCGGGATCGACGACTTGCAGCCGGGCGGCGCGGGCGTGCGCGCGCAGGCGGTTGCGGCGGACGGCGCGCTGCTCGACGACTTCGTCATTCGGCAAACCGGCAGCGAAATCCATGTGCTGAACGCGCCTTCGCCGGGTGCAACGGCTTCACTCGCGATCGGCGAGAGCATCGTCGCAACCGCGGCGTCGGCCTTCCGCCTGCGGGATTGATTTGGCGTCTTCCTTCCCATAGCCTGAAACGACTTCAGCGGAGGTGGCTTCCATGATCATCGAATATAAAGGCCGCAGACCGAAAATATCGCCGAAGGCGTTCGTCGCTCCGACGGCGGTTTTGATCGGCGACGTAACGGTCGGGGAGGATTCGAGCATCTGGTTCGGCGCGGTGCTGCGCTCGGATCAAAACGCATACCCGATCGTCATCGGCTCGCGCACGAGCGTCCAGGACAACTGCGTCATTCACCAGGGCGAGGCGCCGACGATCATCGAAGACGACGTCACCGTCGGCCACGGCGCGATCATGGAAGGCTGCGTCATCCGGCGCGGCGCCATCATCGGCATGAACGCGACGATTCTGGAAAACACCGAGATCGGCGAGGAGTCGCTCATCGCCGCAGGCAGCGTCGTCGTCCCGCACACGAAAATCCCGCCGCATGTCCTCGCCGCCGGCACCCCGGCCAAGGTGAAAAAGGAAATCGGCGGCGAAGCGCTCAACTGGATCAAAATGGGATCCTCGACGTATCAGGCGCTGTGCCGGAGCTATCTCGGAGGGGACTACAAGATCGTCGGATAACACGCCGCCTCGTTGCACAATCGTCTCCAGTCATTCAAAATAACTTTATGCTTTGGTGCGCGCGGTCTCTTTTAGCCGCATTCGTTTTTTTATTTCTTCCTTCGCTCGCGTTCGCCGACCTCGAACAGTACCTCCGCAAGCCCGAGCCGGAGTTCGCCTGGAGCTTGAAAGACACAACCGATCAGGCCGGGGATCGCACTTACAATCTGGAATTCGTCTCGCAAAACTGGCAGGGAATCGCTTGGCGCCATCAGTTGCAGGTCTATCAGCCAAAAAACGCGGCACCGAACCGAATGATGTTTCTCTGGGTCACCGGCGGCTCGCCGCGCCCGGCGCACGCGCTGATCGGCATGGAGCTCGCCCGCAAGATCGGCGCGCCGGTCGCGTTCCTCTTCAACATTCCGAATCAGCCGCTGCTCGAAGACAAGCTGTCCGAAGACAACCTCATCGCCGAGACGTTCGTACGCTATCTGAAGACCCAAGACGAGAACTGGCCGCTGCTGTTTCCCATGGTGAAAAGCGTCGTGAAGGCGATGGACGTGCTGCAGGCGTTCGGTGCCGGAGAATTAAAGCAGCCGGCCGAGCGCTTTATCGTGTCCGGCGCATCGAAGCGCGGCTGGACGACATGGCTCACCGCGGCAGCGGATAAACGGGTCGGCGCGATCGCGCCGATGGTGATCGATACGCTCAACATGGGCGCGCAGATGCCAAAGCAGATCGAAGCGTTCGGCGCGTTCAGCGAGCGTCTGCAGCCGTACGTCAAGCGCGGCCTCCTGCCGATACCGCAAACGCCGGAGGGAAAGCGCCTCTTGAACATGGTGGATCCATGGAGCTATCGCGAGCGTTTTTCCATGCCGAAGTTCATCGTCAACGGCAGCAACGATTTTTATTGGGTGACCGACGCGCTGAATCTCTACTGGAAAGATCTTCCGGGCGATAAATGGGTGCTGTACGTGCCCAACACGGGCCACGATCTGCTTCAGCCGAATCCCGAGAGCATGAACCGCCTGCTGAACGGCCTCGCCGCGTTTTCACAGCATCAGATGAGCGGAAAGCCGATGCCCGCGTTAGCCTGGAAGCACGAGCAAAGCGGCCGCACGCTGCGTTTGACGGTGGACGCCTCCGCCGCGCCGAAGGCCGCGCGTCTGTGGGTCGCGGAAGCGCCGAATCAAGATTTCCGGACCGCAACTTGGCGTGAGCGGCCTTTGGAATTTTCCGGCGGACATATCGTCGGCGACGTGACTGCTCCCGAGAAAGGCTATGTCGCTTTTTTTGGCGAGCTCGATTATAACGATCTCGGAATGACCTACCAGCTCTCCACCCAGATCCGTATTATCGGCGCTCAGCCGAAACCCGATTAGCGCCTGCGATGCCCCGACTGCTCGTATTCCAGCACGTCCCGCACGAAATCCTAGGCACGCTCAATCCGCTTCTCAAACGCGCCGGCTTTCGTATCCGCTATGTGAATTTCGGCCGCCACCCTGACGCCGAGCCGTCGCTCGACGGCTACCACGGCCTGGTCGTCCTCGGCGGGCCGATGAGTGTGAACGACACGCCCGATTATCCACATCTGGGAAGCGAGATGCGGCTCATCGAAGAAGCCCTGCGGCGCGACATGCCGGTTTTGGGAATCTGTCTCGGCGCGCAGCTGATCGCGAAGACGCTGGGTGCATCCGTCTACAAAAACCCCGAGAAAGAGATCGGCTGGTACGATGTCGCGACGACGCCGAAGGCGTCGGGCGACCCGCTCCTGACGCATTTCGAGCCGCGGGAAAAAATCTTCCAATGGCACGGCGACACCTTCGAGCTGCCGCGCGGCGCGCTCCATCTCGCGTCGTCTTCGCTCTGCGAACAGCAGGCTTTTCGCTACGGCGAGAAGGTCTACGCGCTGCAGTTTCACCTCGAGGTCGACCAGCCGATGATCGAGCGCTGGCTCGACGTCCCGTCGAACAGCGAAGAAATCGAGCAGCTCGCGGGAAAAATCGACGCCGAGACAATCCGGCGCGAAACGCCCGATTACATCCAGCGGTTGAAAACTCTGAGCGACCGTACCTTCGGCGGGTTCATCAAGCTGTTCGGATTCGAGAAGACGCGGCGCGGACTCGCGTCGCGGTAAATCACGCTATTTCTGACAGCGCGGACAATAAAACGCGCTGCGATTTCCGAGCGCCACGCGCTTGATCACGGCCTCGCACACGCGGCACTTCTCCCGCTCGCGATCGTAGACCCTGAGATGCTTTTGAAAATTCCCGTAGCGATCCTCGACGTCGCGATAGTCCGAGAACGACGTGCCGCACCAGCGGATCGCTTCGCGCAGGATCTTCGGCGTGAGCTGCGCGACCCGCTCGACTTCCGACCGGCGGAGCTTCCACGCGCGGGCGGTCGGCCGCACCCCGGCATGAAAGAGGATCTCGTTGGCGTAGATGTTGCCGAGGCCGGCGACGGTCGTTTGGTCGATCAGTAGATCGCGGATCCTGCGACGCGACCCCCGCGTGGCGCCGTACAGATATTCCGTGTTGAATTCGCCGTCGAGCGGCTCCGGTCCGAGCGTTTTTAGCTGCGGCAGAGCCTCTACCTCGCCGCGCGTCGTGACGAGCGACAGCCCGAAGCGGCGCGGATCGTGATAGCGAAGCTCGTTGCCGCTGTCGAGTTTGACGATGATGTGATCGTGCTTTTCGCGCCGTCTTCCCTTCTCGACCCAGATGAGTTTCCCCGACATGCCGAGATGCGTCAGCCAAATCGAATCGCCGTCGAGGTCGATCAGAATATATTTCGCGCGCCGCCTGACAGCCGCGATGACTCTGCCGTTCAGCGCCGAGGCGAAATCGTCGCCGACGCGGGTTCGGAGCCGCGGCTCCAGCACCTCGACGCCGAGGATGCGGCGGCCGACCACGCGCGAACGAAGGCCGCGGCAGATCGTCTCGACTTCGGGAAGCTCCGGCATGATCTTCAGTTAATTTGGGTTCCAGCGGATCGGCGAGACCGTTGAATGGAGCGCGCGAGCCGGATGAACTCCTCGACGGAGAGCGTCTCGCCGCGCCGCATGGGATCGATGCTTTCGCCGCGCAGCAGGCGCTCGATTACCTCGCGCGGGAGCTTGAGCCAGGCGCCTAAATTATTCAGCAGCGTTTTTCTCCTCTGCCCGAATGCCGCGCGCACCAACCCTTGCATCAAGGGAATTTCACCGGCCGCGATGAGCGGCTTGGCGTGCAGCTCGATCTTCAGCACCATCGACCGTACTTTGGGACGAGGAAAAAATGCCTCGGGCGCGACAGGAACCTTCGCAACGATGCGCCCGTAGATTTGAGCCCATACCGACAGCGCGCCATAGGCTTTGGTGCCCGGCGCGCTCGCGATGCGCTCCGCGACCTCGCGCTGCACCATGAGAACGAGGAAGGAAAAGCGCTCGCGTAGATCGAACAAGCGAAAAAGCACGGGGGTCGAGATGCTGTACGGTAGATTTGCGACGAGCTTGATTTTTCGCTCCGGCAGGATCGATTCAAGCGGTAGCTCGAGAATGTCTCCGTCGATCAGTTCCAGCGAGGGCCGCGTCGCCAAGTCGCTCTCGCGGAGTTTCGCGAGCAGCTTGGGGTCGACCTCGACCGCCCAGATGCGACGCGCGCCGCTTTCGACGAGCCTCCTCGTTAATGACCCGAGACCGGGGCCGATCTCCAAAATCTCGTCGTCGGGCGTCACCTCTACCAAGCGCATGATCGCGTCGAGCACCGCTTCGTGCACGAGAAAATTCTGCCCGAGCCGCTTCTTGGGTTTAAGATCCGATTCCCTGAGAGCGGCGCGCGCTTCCTGATAGAGGGAGGCCATCTAAAGCGTAAGGTCGGCGTCCGCGTTGAGGTGGAGGTCGTCGCGCAGCCCGCGCCGCAGCATGTGATACCCCGCAAGCGCGATCATGGCGCCGTTGTCGGTGCAAAGCGCCGGAGGCGGGACATGAACGTCCATGCCCTCCGCAGCCGCCGCTTCGACCATCTTCGCCCTGAGCCGGCTGTTCGCCGCAACGCCGCCGGCGAGCACGATATGCTTGACGTCGAGGTCGATCGCCGCGCGGAGCGTCGGCGCAATCAGCATGTCGACGACGGCCTCCTGAAAGCTCGCGGCTACTTCGGCCGGCGGCACGGCCGCGCCTTCCTTGAGATAATGCCACACGGCGGTTTTGAGGCCGCTGAAACTGAACTCGTGCGCGCCCTTTTTCAGCCGCGCGCGCGGAAACGCGATCGCCTTGGCGTTGCCGGCTTTGGAAAGGTTGTCGATCACCCGGCCGCCGGGATAGCCCAAGCCCATCATTTTGGCGACTTTGTCGTAAGCCTCGCCGGCTGCGTCGTCGCGCGTGCCGCCGAGAAACCGATACTCGCCGAAGTCGCGTACGATGTAGAGCAGCGTATGGCCGCCGGACGCGAGCAGCGCCAAATAGGGGAATGGCACCTTGCGGTCGAGAAAAATCGCCAGCAGGTGCGCTTCCAAATGATTAACGCCGACGTACGGAATGTTCCGTCGATAGGCGATGCCCTTGACGACCGACAGGCCGACGAGCAGCGACCCGACGAGCCCCGGCCCGCGCGTGACCGCGACGCCATCCAAATCGCCGACGGTAATTCCCGCCTGCGTGAGCGCCGCGTCGATGATCGGCAGGATATTGCGCACGTGCTGGCGTGAAGCAAGCTCGGGCACGACTCCGCCGTAGGGGCTGTGCACGGCGTCCTGCGACGAAACGACGTTCGCGATGATTTTGCGGCCGTCGGCGAGAACCGCCGCCGCAGTGTCATCGCACGAAGTTTCTACTCCCAGCACCAGCATTTTCGCTTCCGCTCAGCGCAGCGCCGGCCCGTTCTCGGCCTGCACGCGGCTGAGGCCATCGGCGGCGACTTTATTTCCGGAGTTAAAGCGCAGCGCCTGCGTGTAGTTCGTCTCCGCGCGCTCGTAAGAGCCGAGCGCCCGGTAATTTTCGCCGCGCAGCGCGTAGAGCTCCGCGAGCCAAAACGGATTGTTTCCGAACAGCGGCTCCGCGACGTCGAGGAACCGCAGCGACTCTTGATACCGCCCGAGCGCGTGCTGCGCCTTGGCCAGAAAATAATAACCGTAGGGGTTGGTCGAATCGATCGCGATCGTTTTTTCCAAGCGCCCCAGGGCCCGGGAAGCGTCGCCCGCCTCGAGCAGCTTTCTACCTTCCTCCGTCAGGCGGAGCGACACGGCGCGCTGCGGAGGCGTCGACGGCGTGATCTTGGCGAGTAAAGAGCTGTCATCCGGCAGCGGCGGGGGCGTCGGGGGGGTTGACGGCGTGGGTGGCGGTGTTGACGGCGCGGGCGGCGGCGTCCGCGAATAGTCTTCCTGAGGCGGTGCCGGGCGCGGGGTTTCGCCTAAATCCTCTTCGCGAAGCGGCCGCTCGGCCGGTGCGCGCGTCTGCGGCGGCGGAGGCTCTTCGCGGCGCGGCGGATAATAATCCGGCGGCGGAGGCGGCCGGCGCTCGGGCGCAGTGCGCGGCGGAATGCCGCGGTAAATGCTGCCGGTCTCGCACGACGCCGCGGCGAGCGCCGCCGATAGGACGCCAATGGCCATGATGGCACGATAGCGTTGGAGAACCTTCACGTTATCTTCCAAACAGCGGCGCAACCAGACGGTTGATGAAATCGGTCGGCGCGGAGAGAAAGCCGTAGGGATGCAGCGGGCAGGAACCGGTCGGCTCCTCGCCTTCCAGAAACGCTTCTTGGATAACGGTCGGGCAGTTGGGCGTTGCGCGGCCGCCGCTTAGCGGATCGATGTCGATCAGCTTGATGCCTGGCGGCGGCGCGAAGTCGGTCACCGGCGTGCCCGCCGTCGCCTTCTTCATGAAATCCGTCCAGATCGGCACCGCCGCCTGCGCGCCGGAAAGACCCAGCTTCGTGCCGTTGTCGAATCCTACCCAGACGACCGCGAGCAAATCCGGCGTGTAGCCCGCGAACCACGCGTCCTTCGTGTCGTTCGTCGTACCCGTTTTGCCAGCTGCGGGACGGGTAAAGCCCAGTTGGCGCGCCGCGCGCGCCGTGCCGCGGTCGAGGACGCCTTTCATCATGTAATTCATCATGAAGGCGAGCTGCGGCGTGATCACCTTCTCGACTTGAATATCGCGTTTCTCGAGCACGCGCGACTCCTGATCGATCACCTGCTTAACGGCGAGCGGCTGGGTGCGGACACCGCCGTTCGCCAGCGCCGCATAGGCCACCGCGACCTCCAGCGGAGTCACTTCTGCGGAGCCGAGCGCGAGCGAGGGGAAAACCGGCAGCGGACTCTGAATGCCGAGACGATAGGCGATGTCGCGCACATGGCGAATGCCGACGTCTCGCGCGACGCGCGCCGTAGCCGAATTGAGCGACCGCTCGAGCGCCGTCTGGAGCGTCACGGTGCCGAAATACTCGCCGCGATAATTCGCGGGCTGCCATTCCTGGCCCTCGTAGCTCCAGGTGAACTGCGAGTCGTCGACCATGGTCACGGGAGTGAAGCGCTTGCCGCCCTCGCCGCCGTACATCAAGGCGGCCAGATAGACGAAGGGCTTGAAGACCGAACCGGGCTGTCGCCGCGACTGAAAGATTCTGTTGAATTGGGATTTTTGATATTCCCGGCCGCCGACCATGGCTTTGATCTCGCCGGTCTGCGGCTTGATGACGATGATCGAACCTTCGAGATTGTCGTCTTCGCCGCGCTTCTTCAGATACGGATACGTCGCCTCGAGCTGCTTCAAGCCGTCGGCGAGCGATTTTTCCGCCACGCGCTGCAGCCCGAGATCGAGACTGGTGAAAATCCGCAGGCCTTCCTTCGTCAATTGGTCGTGCTGATAATTCTCGGCGAGTTCACGGCGCAAATAATCGACGTAGTAAGGGGCGTCGTTCGTGACTTTGATCAGCTCGCGGCGCGGAATGACTTCTTTGATCGCCGCGTCGTACTGGCGACGGGTGATGAGCTTGTCCTCCAGCATTTTCGCCAGGACGACGTTTCTGCGCTGTTTCGCGGCTTCGACGCTCCGATAGGGCGAGTAGCGGCCGGGAGCGCGGATAAGCCCCGCCATGAGCGCGATCTCGCCGACGCTCAGCTGCGGCAGATCCTTGGCGAAATAGAACTCCGCTCCCTGCCAAACGCCGAAAATGCCCTGCGATCCGCGCTGCCCCAGATAAATCTCGTTGAGGTAGTTTTCGAGAATCTCGTCCTTGGAGTATTTCCGCTCGGCGATAAGCGCCATGATCGCTTCTTTGAATTTGCGGTGCAGCGTGCGCTCGTCGTTCAAGAAGAAGTTTTTCATCAACTGCTGCGTGAGCGTGCTGCCGCCCTGCACAACGCCGCCGCTCCTCAGGTTGGTCCACATCGCGCGCAGCACGCCGATCGGATCGATGCCGCGGTGGCGGTAGAAACGCTCATCCTCGATAGCGAGGACGGCGCGAACGAGCAGCGGCGGCACTTCGGCAAGTGTCACGACCCGCCGTTCCTGCCAGACGCGGTCGTAGAGACCGGTAATGAGTTCGGGCTCGAGCTCGAGCGAGAAGACGTCCTGGCCGGTCGCGAGATTTTCCATGCGCGTCACGGCGACGCCTTGAAAAGCGATGCGGATGGGAAATCCCTTGAAGTTCTCCATGGGATAGGCGAAGTCGTGGAGATAAATCTCCACGGCATCGCTTTTAGCAAAGCGGTACTCCCCCTTGTTGAGCTGGGCGTGAGACTCGCGATAGCCGAGCCGCCGGAGTTTTTCCGAGAGATCTTCCCGGCGGAGATTCATTCCGGCGTAGAGCAGCGTCGTGTCCGAATATATCTTCGAGGGATGCGGCCACTTCGACCCTTCGAATTTGGCCGTAACAATGCCCTCGAGGTATCGAACATACCACGCGCCGAAAATTCCCAGGATAACAAAGAAAACGGCCAGCGAAAGGATGAGGACTTTAAGGCGCGGCAGGGGGAGTTTTTTAAACCAGCGCGGTTTTTTCAAACAGAGCGACCTCGTTTAAATTGCCCTCAGTGTAACGCCTTTCAAAAACAATAAAAAGGGCCGGACAGTTATCCGACCCTTTTTGACTACGGCCATGTCGACTGGCTTCTTTACTGGGGGGTTTTTAGAGCGAGAAAGATCGTGCTAGTGCCGCGGCGCACGAGAAACAGGACGCCTTTGCCTTTTTTCACTTCGCCGATTGCCTTTCGGTAATCCACGACTTTGCGCACCGGCTTGCGGTCGACTTCCAGAACGATATCGCCGCGACGCAGGCCTGCGTCCTCCGCTGCGCTACCGGGCTCGACGGCGGTAATGACGACGCCCTCCGGCCGTTCGAGGCCCAGGCCTTCGGCGATCTCCGGCGTTACCTGCTGTACGGTCACGCCCAACTCGCTTTTTTCCGACGCGGAAGCCACGCTCTCCTGCTCCTTCATCTCGCCGACAGCGACGGTGAGCCTGGTTTCTTTCTTATCGCGCAGAATTTTCATGGGAACCTTTTTTTCAACCGCCGTACGCGCGACGATGATAGGCAGATCGTTAGAGTCGCGGATCTCTTTACCGTCGAACTCGATGATGACATCCCCGACTTTGACGCCGGCGTTATCTGCAGGCCCGCCTTTGGTGACGTCGGCGACGAGCGCGCCCCGAGGCTTGTCCATGCCGAGCGATTCGGCGATCTCGGGAGTAACCTTCTGGATAAGGACGCCGAGATAGCCTCGCGTGATTTTTCCCTTGCCCTTGAGCTGCGGCAGCAGCTCCTTCACGAGATTCATGGGAATCGCGAAGCCGATGCCGATGTTGCCGCCCGAGCGGCTGTATATCGCCGAGTTGATGCCCACGATCTCGCCGCGGATATTGATGAGCGGCCCGCCGGAATTACCGGGATTGATCGAAGCATCGGTCTGGATAAAGCTGTCGTACGGTCCGCCGCCGGGCAGGTGGCGCCCCTTGCCGCTCACGATACCCGAAGTAACGGTATTATCGAGGCCGAATGGGTTACCGATCGCCATCACCCACTCGCCCACTTCCAGTTGATCGGAATCGCCGAGCGGCGCGACCGGCAGAGCCTCGTCCACACTAATTTTGATGACGGCGAGGTCGGTCTTGGCGTCCCTGCCGACAACCTTCGCGTCGAATTCTCTCCCGTCGGCAAGCTTGACGACGATCTTCGACGCGTTATCGACGACATGATTGTTAGTCAGGATGGATCCGTCTTTGTCGATAATGAACCCGGAGCCCAAGCTTTTCTGCCGGTACGGACCGCGCGGGGATGGTCCGCCGAAAAATTTGCGCCAAAAGTCGCCGAACGGATCGTCTTCGCCGCCGAACGGGCTGTCGAACGCCTGGCCTCCCTGGCTGACCTGGGTCGTCGAGACGTTGACGACCACCGGTTTGAGCCTCTTGGAGAGAGTCACGAAGTCCGGCAGGCCCTGCGGTGTAAGCACCGGCTGCGAGACGGCCTGCGAACTTGCCGACTGATGCCACAAATTGACGATCTTCGGCGCTTTTAAACGATCGAACCCGCCGCTCATCCCGAGTCCGATCAGCAGCGCTACGAGCGCCGCCGCGCCGAGGAGCCTCACCCCCACGCGGCGGTTCCATACCCGGTTGCTTTCCATTAACGCTCCTATTTCCTCTTCACCGCATCCACGTATCGCAACCGCAGGTCGTAAAGCACATCTTCGACGAGTTGCTGCTCTCCGGAATCGAGGTTGCCGCGTGTTTTCTCTTGAAGAAGGCTGATGATGTCGATCATCTGCTTGGCGACGGGGAGATCGGTCTCCGCCTTGCCGGATAGCGGGTCTGCAATCTCGCCGAGATGCATGAGAGCTTGGGTGCTGAGGCTGATAATGAAGGTGGAAAAATTGATCTCCGGAAGCTGCGCCTCCGTCTTGTCCGCCGCGGCGCCTAGAACGGCATCGGCGGTCGGCCGCGGCGGCTCCTCCGAGCGAGGCTCGTCGGTTTTGGAGCTGTCGCGCGCCTCCCCGGTTTCGGAAAAGCGTCGACGGTCTTCGACTTTAAAGCCCTTGCCTTGTTTTTCTCCCTCGTCGGCCATTAAACCTCCGGAACTTCAGGCGAGAAAAGGCCGGGAAGGCCCGGCCGTGGATCGTTTCGTCGCCGCGCGCTCAATGCGCCATCGCGCGGAGCCGGGCGATTCTTTCCTCGATCGGCGGATGCGTGCTGAAGAGATTCGCCAACGAGCGGCCTGAAAGCGGGTTGACGATGAAAAGATGCGCCGTCTCGGGGCGCGCATCCATGGGCGCGATTTCGTTGGCGCGGGAGAGCTTCGCGAGCGCCGAGGCGAGGCCGAGCGGATTCCCTAGGGTCTTCGCGCCGCTGGCGTCGGCCTGATACTCGCGCGAGCGGGAGATCGCCATCTGAATAAGCAATGCGGCGATCGGGGCAACCAGCGCGGTCACGAGCAGCCCGATGGCGCCTCCACCCTCGCCCTCGCGGTCGCGGTTACCGTAGCCGCCGAATATCGCGGCCCAGCGCGCCATGTGCGCGAGCATCATGATGACGCCGGCGAGCGCGGCGGCGACGCTGCTGATCAGAATATCGCGGTTTTTTACGTGCGAGATCTCGTGCGCCAGCACGCCCTCGAGCTCCTCGCGGTTCATGATGCGGAGAATGCCTTCCGTCACGGCGACGACGGCATGCTCGGGATTCCTACCGGTGGCGAACGCGTTCGGCGTCTCGTTCGGAATGATGTAGACGCGCGGCATCGGAATGCCCGCCCTAAGCGCCACGTTGTGGACGATGCTGTATAGCTCGGGCGCCTCGGCCTCGCTCACCTCGCGCGCGCGATACATGGCCAAAACGATCTTGTCGGAAAACCAGTAGCTGCCGAAATTGATCAAGAGGGAAAAGACCAGGGCGATAGCCATGCCCTGCATGCCGCCGAACATGTCCCCGATCGCCAGGATGAGCCCGGTGAGCAGACCCAAGAGAAGCACTGTTTTTATGGAATTCGACATTTTCGCTCTTTTAAATTGATGCTCCGGTGGATAAAACTTTAATGCCGCCCTACCCCCTTGTCAAGGATAGGAAAAAGCCGAGTTTTACGAGCAAATTTCATCTACAGCCGCAATAACGTCGCGCGGCTTCAACGTTGTCAGGCACTTTCGATGCGGGCAGCTCTTCATCGCCGCACGCTCGCAGGGGGAGCATTCCACGGCGAGGCTTAGGACTTCGATATCCCTGCCGCGCGGCGCCCATTCCGCCGGAGCGGTCGGACCGAAGAGCGCAACGGTTTTCGCGCCGACGGCCGCGGCGAGATGGGTAACGCCGCTGTCGTTGCCGAGATAGACATTCGCCAGCGATAACAATGCGGCGAGCCGGCCGAGGCTCAAGCCGCGGGCGACCGGCGCATGCCCGGCCCAGAACGAGTAATCATCCTCTTCCGCGGGTCCGAGGACTACCGAAACTTTACCAGCAGGAGACCGGGTCCACCACTCGATAACCTCGCGAAAATACTCGCGCGGCCAATTTTTCTCCTTCGCGCCGCTGCCCGGCGCGACGATCAACAGTCGTCCGTCTTCGAGGCCGTTTGCGCGGAGCCACGCGCGCGCCCATGCGACGGCCTGCGGCTTCAGCGCGACCGCCGGCTGCGCGCCGGGCGGCGCGCCGACGCAATCGAGATAATAATCCGCGATGTGCGTGCGCGGCGCGGCGGGGCGGAACGGAAAGAGCCGCGCCTTCGATCCGGCGGCGCGCGCGAAGTTCGCGCGAAAGACCGCGTCGCCGCTCCCCGACCACGAGTATACGATTTCGAATGGCGCGAAGAACGCTTCGCTCTCGCGCAAGTCGGCGCCCGCAACGAACATCCGCGCGATCTCGCGCCGCTCGATCGTGCCGGCGCGCATGCCGTCCGGCAACAGCTCGCCGTACTCCGTCCGCGCGCAGAGGTCGACGCGGCGCCCGCGCGCGAGCGCGTGGAGCGCGGGAAGAAAGCAGACGAAGTCGCCCAGCGCGCCGGGAAAAATCGCCAGCGCCCGCGCGCGTCTAGACACGCTATTTGGCGCGCTATTTAATTGACTTTCCACGGGCTGAACTATAGCATAGAGGCCGATCGATGCGACTCTTCCCTATGCTTTCGCAAAGGCGCGATCCGTGGCTGGCATAAACGGCGCACGCTCCGTTCTCGATCTCATCGGCTCGACTCCCGCCGTTCGGCTGAGAAACATTCCGGGCGAAAACGACGCCGAGGTGTGGGCCAAGCTCGAATCGCAGAACCCCGGCGGCTCGGTCAAAGATAGAATCTGTCTCAGCATGATCGAGGCCGCCGAGCGCGACGGCAAGCTCAAGCCCGGCGCGACCATCGTCGAGCCGACGAGCGGCAACACCGGCATCGGCCTCGCGCTCGTCGCCGCCGTCAAAGGCTACCGCCTGGTCCTCACCATGCCGGACACGATGAGCGAGGAGCGCCGCAGCCTGCTCGCCGCGTACGGCGCGCGCATCATTCTCACGCCCGACACCAAAGGCATGGGCGGCGCGATCCGCAAGGCCGAGGAGCTTTTGCTCGAGCACTCGGACTACTACATGCCGCAGCAATTTAATAATCCGGCGAATCCCGAAGCGCACCGGCGCACCACCGCCGTCGAGCTGCTCGAGCAGTTCAAGCAGATCGACGCGTTCGTCGCCGGCGTCGGCACCGGCGGCACGATCACCGGGGTCGGCGAGGTGCTGAAGGACAAGATGAAAGACGCGCGCATCTACGCCGTCGAGCCCGCCGCCTCGCCGGTGCTCTCGGGCGGCGAGCCGGGCTTTCATAAAATCCAGGGCATCGGCGCGGGCTTCGTCCCCGCGGTCCTGAACCGCCAGGTGATCGACGAGATCATCCAGGTGAGCGACGAGGAGGCGATGAACTACACGCGGCGCCTCGCGCAGGAAGAAGGCGTGCTGGTCGGCATCTCCTCCGGCGCCGCGTGCGCGGCGGCGGCGCGCGTCGCGCAAAAGCTCGGCAAGGGAAAAATCGTCGTCACCGTCTTCGCCGACAAGGGCGAGCATTACCTCAGCACGGACATCTTCGGCAGGCAGTGGAACCAAAACTCGCAAGACTGACCGAGATCGTCGCGGCGGCGGAAAATCTGCTCGTAGCGTTTTCCGGCGGCGTCGATTCGACTTTTCTTTTGAAGGTCGCGCAGCAAACGCTGGGCGAGCGCGCCGTCGCCCTCACCGCCGCCTCGCCGACCGCGCCGCCGGGAGAGCTCGAAGCCGCCGCCGAGCTCGCGCGCCTCATCGGCTGCCGCCACATCGTGATCGATTCCCACGAGCTCGACAATCCCGCGTTCACCGAGAATCCGGTCAACCGCTGCTTCTTCTGCAAGGACGAGCTTTACCGCATCTGCCGCGCCGAGGCCGAGAAGCTCGGATTCTCGACCATCGCCGACGGCACCAACCTCGACGATCTCAAGGACCACCGCCCCGGCCTCAAGGCGGCGAAGGAACAGCGCATCCGCCATCCGCTCGTCGAAGCCGGGATGACCAAGGACGACATCCGCCGCTTGAGCCGCGGCTTCGGCCTGCCCACCTGGGACAAGCCGGCGGTCGCCTGCCTCTCGTCGCGCTTCCCGTACGGCATCGAGATCAACGTCGAGCGCCTGGGAAAAATCGCCGCCTGCGAGCAGACGCTGAAGGACCTGGGCTTCCGCGAGTTCCGCGTGCGCTATCACGAGGAGATCGTGCGCATCGAAGCCGCCGCCGCGGAGATCGACCGCCTGCTCGACCGCGACACGCGCGCCGCCATCGTCCGCCGCTTCAAAGAGATCGGCTTCACCTACGTCAGCCTCGACCTCGAAGGGTACCGGACGGGGAGTATGAACGAGGCGATCAAGAAGACGGGATAATTCCGTAAAATCCCGGCGCTTCGCTTCCTCGTCGGCGCTTGACCTCTGTTCGCAATAATGCGAACATAATCCCATCGATGCCTAAGACCGCGCTCGTCTTCTATCAGGAAGACGCAGACACCGTTCCGGTGCTCGATTGGCTCGATCGCCTACCCGCCAAGGCACAAGACAAATGCCGGGTGCGCATCGAGCGGCTGCGGGAAATGGGGCATGAGCTGCGGCGGCCCGAAGCCGATTTCCTTCGGGATGGCATTTACGAGCTGCGCGTCGGGCTCGCGGGCATCAACTACCGCATGCTTTACTTCTTTCATGGCCGAATTGCCGCCGTTCTCGCGCATGCTCTCGTTAAAGAGCGAGAAGTGCCGCCCCGGGACATCGACGAGGCGATCCGTAGAAAACGCAAATTCGAGCTCGACCCTGAGCGGCACACGTACAAGGAGGGTTGATCGTGGCAAAGAAGAAAAAGCGGCCGACCACCGACGCGGTGGCCATCCTGCATCACCGATATTATAAGGGCAGGCCGGACCGGATCGCTGGCCTCGAAAAAGCGCGCGCGGACGACCA
>DATDFN010000296.1:0-11777 GCA_036522615.1 Binatia bacterium
GACGATGGTATTCGGCCTGCTGTCGTATATCAGCGTCGTGACCGCCGCGATAATTTTTCCCTTTATTGCGCTCGCCTCCGCAGCGATCGCGTGGCTTTGCTGGAAGACCGGCACGTCGCGCTTGACGGTTTGACGGAGTCGAGGGCTACGCGCTTTCCTCTTCAGCCGCGAGTTTGATGCGCCGCTGCCTGGCGGCGTCGGCGAGAATGTCGAGTATCTTCACGCTCTCTTCCCAGCCGATGCAGGCGTCGGTGATGCTCATGCCGTAGATCAGCTCCTTGCCGGGAAGGTGATCCTGCCGTCCGGCCTTCAGATGGCTCTCGACCATCGCGCCGAAGATCCGGCTGTCGCCGCCGGCGACTTGCGCGCCGACCTCGCGCGCGACGTCGAGCTGCTTGGCGGCGTCCTTGGCGCTGTTGCCGTGGCTAAAGTCGATCATGATGCGCGCGGGAATGCCTGCCTCGGCGAGCGTCTTCGCCGCCGCGCCGACGTTGTCCGCGTCGTGGTTCGGCTTCCGGCCGCCGCGGAGTATAACGTGGCAGTCCTCGTTGCCGAGCGTCGACACGATCGCCGAGCGGCCCGACTTCGTCACCGACAGGAAATGATGCGGCGCGTGCGCCGCGCGGATCGCGTCCACGGCGATGCGCACGTTGCCGTCGGTGCCGTTCTTGAAGCCAACGGGGCACGAGAGGCCGGACGCGAGCTCGCGGTGGACCTGGCTCTCGGTCGTGCGCGCGCCGATCGCGCCCCAGGAGACGAGGTCGGCGATATATTGCGGCGTGATCATGTCGAGGAACTCCGACGCCGCCGGCATGCCCATGCCGTTCAGCTCCAGCAGCAGCCGGCGCGCGATGCGCAGCCCGTCGTTGATCTGGAAGCTGCCGTCGAGGTTGGGATCGTTGATCAGGCCTTTCCAGCCGACCGTGGTGCGCGGCTTCTCGAAGTAGACGCGCATGACGATCAGGATATCCTGCGCGAGCCGCTCTTTCGCTTTTTTCAGCTTCGCGGCGTAGTCCGCCGCGGCCTTGACGTCGTGGATCGAGCACGGCCCCATGATGACGAGCAGCCGGTCGTCGGCGCCGTGCAGGATGCGGTGGATCGCCCGGCGCGTCTCGAAGACCGTCTCCGCGGCCTTTGCCGTGACGGGAAATTCGCCGAGCAGCTTTTCCGGCGTGAGCAGCTCTTTGATTTCTTTGATCCGAAGATCGTCGGTCCTGTATTCCATAAACCGGCTTCCGGTGATAGCCCTCAATCAGGCCGTAGCAAAACCGCGAGAATTTAAAAGCCTATGATAGACCAAAACGGGGCGAATCTGAAACGCTCGAAGCGCCGCCCGGGAACGAACGCAACATTGCGGCGCGACGGCCGGCTGAACTCGCAGCCGGGAGAAAGGGAGGCATCGTGCTCGACTTCAATTCGAAATTGGGGCGCCACGTCAAGGACCGGCTGAAGCGCGAGAAGGTCATCTGGCTCACCACCGTCGACGCCGACAACGCGCCCCAGCCGCGCCCGGTCTGGTTCCACTGGGACGGCGAGACTTTCTTGATCTTCAGCCAGCGCGGCAAGGCGAAGCTCCGCCATATCGAGCGCAACCCGAACGTATCGCTCAACTTCAACAGCGACGAGGACGGCGGCGACATCGCGGTGTTCGCGCCGTGCCGCGCCCGCATCCTCGACGCGCCGCCCGACCCCGTCCGGGTCGAAGAGTATTTGAAAAAGTACCGGCAGGGGATTAAGTACCTGGGCATGACGGTCATCGACTTCACCAAATCGTACTCCGTGCCGCTCGAGATCGCGCCCGAGGCGCTGCGCGGCTACGTCGAGTGACGACGGGTCGGAAGAGGAGGCGGGTGTGGAAATAAAATTCGACTGGATCCTGCTGCTCGCGCGGCTCGTCCTGGGCGCGGGGATGATCTACTACGGCTGGCCGAAGGCGCGCGACCTGCGCGCGAACGCGCACGACTTCGAGCAGATGGGTTTCAAGCCCGGGATCTTCTGGGGCACGCTGATCGCCGCGGTGGAATTTTTGGGCGGCATCGCCGTGGTGCTGGGGATTTACGCCGAGCTGGCCGCGTCGCTCTTCGCGTTTCAGATGCTCGTGGGCGCCTTCTGGAAGATCAGGCTGAAAAAACCCTTCACGGACTACTCCTACGATTTCCAGCTCTTCGCGTTGTGCCAAGTCATCATGTCGCAGGGCGCCGGCCCGCTCGCGCCCGCGCACTTTCCGGGCACGATCTTTCTCAACTGGTATGTCGCCGCGGCGGCTCTCGCGGGCGCGCTGGTGATGGCCTGCGGCTGCAAGCCGAGCGGCAAAAAGGGCGCCCCGCCGCTCGGCTAGCGCCTGAGCGTCTCGCGGCCGACGAGCGCCAGCAGCACGGCCGAGAGAATCAGCAGCGGCGCGTAAACCCAGAACGGCACGCTGGGATTGAAGCGGTCGGCGAGGAAGCCGCCGAGCAGCGGCGCGGTGACGGAGCCGATCTCCGCGCATACGCGGCGGAACGCCTGCAGCCGGCCGCGCGCCGCCGCCGGGACGACATCGTAGGTAGAGGTCGCTATCGAGCCGAGCGAAAGGCCGTTGGCTATGCCCATGAACGACATCAACACGGCGAGCTGAAAGAAACTGCTCGCGAACGGAATCAACAAGAAAACCAGCGCCGGCAGCCCGGTGCTGGGAACGGTCGCCCATTTTCGCCCCACCTTATCGATGACAAAGCCGGCGGGAAAAATCATCGCGAAAACGAAAACGCCCATGATGCTGAACAGCAGGCCGATCTCGCGTGGATTCAGCGCGAGGTAAGCCGTCGCGTAAAGCGGCAGCATGCTCTGCAGCGTGACGCGGTGGACGAAGCTCGTCAGCGTGGCGAAGACGAGCACGACATATGTGGCCCGCAGCGCCGGATCGATCTCATGGAACAGCGCTTTAAGCCCGCCGAGCCATTGCCGGAGCGCGTCGGCGGGCGAGGCGCGGACGACGGTCTTTGTCATGCGGCGGGCGGTTCGGGCTTCGCCGCCGGCGAAGCCGAGCAGGACCGAACCCGCGGCGCAGACCGCGTACGCCACGAAGGCGGCGCGGAAGCCGATGGCCAGCGCCAGCGCGCCGCCCGCGAGCGGTCCGAGCGAGAGGCCGACGTTGTTGATGCCGTGAAAGCCGCTGAGGACCCGTCCGCGCTGATCGTGCCGCGCCAGCTCGACGCCGGCGATCTCGCGGCCGAAGGTCCAGAGGTTGTCGCCGAACCCTATAACAGCCACCGCGGCGAGCATGACGTCGAAGCGCGGCGCGACCGCGGCGACCACCGCAGCGCATGCGGCGAACGCCGGGCCGCTCAGCAGCGCCGCGCGCGTGCCGAAGCGGTCGAGCACGACGCCGCTGGCGGGATTGCCGACGAAGCGGCCGAAAGCGAGCGCCGTCATGATCTGCGCTGCGACGCCGGGCGAGATGCCGAACTCAACGGTCAACAGCGGCACGGCGGGAATGATCATCGACCACATGCCGGCGAGAAACGTGCTGCCGTAAAGCACGGCGAGGCCGCGTGCCAGAGACTTCGGCTGCGGCGCTGCGCTTTCTTTCGCGTCGGGAGTTTGCACGATTCAGGCGGGAACTTCGTCTGCGAACTAAAATTCCGGCTTCATTGAGATGGCCGCACGGTATTGATCTTACACGAGAAAGGCAAGGCCGGACTTCGGGTAGGTCGCGAAGCTATTTACCGGAAAGGGGTGCGGTGATGAACGCCTCTATCAGAGCGGAGACGACGAGCAGGGGCAGGATGACCGTCGCGAAAAAGCGCACGCCGCGCCCGAGTTGAGGCGAGATTTCGATTCTTTCCTTCTTGATAAATCTCCGGATCGCATGCATGCCCATCATCAGGCCGATGCTCGTTCCGAGCAGCACGGCCGGCAGCTCGAGGATGCCGTGCGGCGCGACGGCGACAATAAACGCCCACAGTCCTTTCGTGTGCAGCATCGCGTGGAACACGATGCCGAGCACGAACCCGTTGATGAGGAGAAAAACGAGCGGCAAAATCCCGGCGAACACCCCGGCGAGAATGACGACGAGCGTCTTGACGGCGTTGTTCAGGAAAATCGCGAGGGCGAGGAGCGGCGTCGGGAGCCCCATGAAGAAGCCGGCGAACTCGCCGAGGGCCTCCCTCCGCGCGGCGGAAATGTCCGGCGCGCGCGCGGCGATCGCGACGCCGAGGAGGGCGCCGGCGATCAGCAGAGAGATGCTCGCCAGCAGGTAGGGAGACAGCTCACGAATGTATTTTCGTTGTTCCCGCCACGACCACGCCTGCCCCTCGTTCGCCATCTCCATTCATAGATACGCAACCCTCCGCCTCTTGGCAACGGATCACGAGCCGGCGGCAAGGGGCGGATGCTCTTGATTGCGCGCCGCCGCGCGGTCGGCGCGCCGCGTCAGGAACGAAGGCGCGAGACGCGAGCGGCTTTCCCAGCCCCGTTTAAGGATGTCGCCGCTTCGGTCGCGCGCGCCGGGCAGCGCGCGATTGACGAGGGCCAGGCTCTCCGCCACCAGCCCGGGAAAAAGGCAGTTTACGATGTCGAGCAGCCGCGCCTGCGGCGTAATGAAAATCTCCGCCCGGCCGTCGCGGCACGCCTCGACGATCTGCCGCGCAGCTTTTTCCGAGCTGGTGGATAAAAGCGGAAGCGCGTTGGCGATGCTGAACAAGGCGAATTCTTTCTCGTGATCGCCCTTGAAGAGTGCGTTCAGATGCGAGCCCGTGCGCATGAGACCGGGGCATACGGTCGTCACATAGATGCCGTCCTTCGCGAGCTCCGGACGCAGCCCTTCCGATAGTCCGACGAGCGCGAACTTGCTCGCAACGTACGGCAGCAGGTGCGGCACCGCGACCTTGCCGCCGATCGACGCGATGTTGACGATGCGGCCGGTGCCGCGGCTCTTCATGTGCGGCAGGACCTCCTGCAGGAGCGAGAGCGGTCCCCAGAAGTGCACGTCCATGGCGTCGATGAAGTCCTCGCGCTGCATGTGCTCCATCGGGCCGACCTGAATGATGCCGGCGTTGTTTACGAGGACGTCGATCGCGCCGCGGCGCTCGATGACTTCTCCCACGGTCTTTTTGACCTCGTCCGGTTTGCGCACGTCGCATTCGAGCACCGTCGCGTCTACGCCGCGGTCGAGAAATTCGCTCGCGGCGTTCCTCAGCTCGTCCCGCGCGCGCGCCAGCAGGACGACGTGCGCGCCCTCGCGCGCGAAGCGGCGCGCCAGCTCGAGTCCGAGGCCGCGCGAGGCGCCCGAGATGAGGACGGTTTTGCCGTGGAATGAAATGCGCCGCCGTGCCCGGAGATAGCACGATGCCGACGCGGCGGCGGCGCCGACGACGGCGAGCGGAAACAATGCCGTAGAAATCCGAGGACGTATCATGGCTCACCTCAATGAATGGTTACTCCGGCGGACTGTCCGGCGGTCGTCGGCCGTTCTCCGGCCTCGACGATCGCTTTGAAACAGCGCAGGTCTTCCTTGATCTGATGGTCGGTAATGGTGGACAGAAATTTCGCGACCTCCGCTCCCACCGTGCCTGCCGGAGGCTTGTATGACAGCACGACCCGCACTTCGGTCGCGTTCCTTCCCGGCACCGCGCGAAAATAGACCGACCCCGCCTGCTCGACGTCCGAGCCCGGCGCCGATTGCCACGAGATACTCTCGTTCTCGTGCTCCTCGTCGATCACCGCGTCCCACTCGAGGCGCGCCGGCGCCGCGATGCGCGCCACCCAGTGCGAGCGTTTGTCGTCGTCGGCCTTTACGCTTTCGAGGTGGGACATGAAGCGTGGGAGATTCTCCAGGTTGCGCCACATCGCGAAGACCTCGCGCGGCGGTCGGAAGACCGAAATCGTCTTTTCAATCTTCACTTCTCTGCCGCGGGAGCGCAGCGCTCCGTACACCGGACAGAAGCCGGTCGCGCCGCGAAAGAAGAGCACGCCGCCGCCGAAAAGAAGCGAAAGGCTCCGGCGCTTGACTCCCATGCCCAGGAGCGCGGTCCCGGCGGCGAGCGAGGCCCAGCGCTCGACGGGGCCGACGTTCGTGAACGATGCCGCGGCGATGCTCGGCCTGCTCAGGGATTCAGAACGACTTTGATGCATCCGTCCTCCTTGTCGTTGAAGATTTCGTAGGCGCGCGGAGCGTCGCCGAGCGGCAGGCGGTGCGTGATCACGAACGAGGGATCGATCTCGCCGCGCTCGACGCGATCGAGCAGGGGCCGGATATATTGCTGCACGTGCGTCTGTCCCATCTTGAGCGTGAGGCCTTTGCCGAACGCGGCGCCGATGGGGAATTTATCGATCAATCCCCCGTAGACGCCGGGGATCGACACCGTGCCGCCCTTGCGGCACGCGTTGATCGCCTGGCGCAGCGCGATCGGCCGGTCGTTCTGGAGCATCAGTTTATATTTCGCCGTATCGAGCAATCCTTCGAGACCGTGTCCGTGCGCTTCCATGCCGACGGCGTCGATGCACGCGTCAGGGCCGCAACCGCCGGTCAAATCGCGCAGCGCCTCGGTCACGTCGTGGACGTCGTCTTCGTTTAGGACTTCCACGCCCGGCTGCAGGCGCGCCATCTCGAGACGCTCGGGGACCGAATCGATCGCGATGACGCGTTCGGCGCCGAGAAGCATCGCGCTGCGCACCGCGAACTGGCCGACGGGTCCGCAGCCCCATACGGCGATCACGTCGCCGCCCTGGATGCGGCAATTCTCCGCCGCCTGAAAGCCGGTGGGAAAAACGTCCGTGAGGAAAAGCAGCTGCTCGGCGCTCAACTCGGCCGGCAGCTTGACCGGGCCGACGTCGGCGTACGGCACCCGGACGTATTCCGCCTGTCCCCCGGCGTAGCCGCCGAGCATGTGCGAGTAGCCGAACAGCCCCGCCGGCGAGTAGCCGTAGACTTTCTCCGCCATCCAGGCGTTGGGATTCGAGTTGTCGCAGAACGAGTAGGCGCCGCGGCTGCAGTAAAAGCAGCGGCCGCACGCAATCGGAAACGGGACCGCGACACGGTCGCCGGGCTTCAGGTTGTCGACTTCCGGACCGACTTCGACGACGCGGCCGATAAACTCGTGGCCGAGGATATCGCCCGCCTGCATCGTCGGAATGTTGCCGTTGTAGAGGTGGAGATCCGAGCCGCAGATGGCGGTCAGCTCGGTCTCGATGATCGCGTCGCGCGGATTCAGCAGGCGCGGATCGTCGACGATTTCGACGCGAACGTCTTTCTTGCCGTTCCAGCACACCGCGCGCATACAAATGCTCTGTGGGATGCCGCGCCGAGCGCGGCGCACTATTACAAACAATAATCTGGAGGAGGCATTTTGCAATCAGGTGTTAACCGTAAGCGAGAAAACTCTTTTTCTCGCTTGCGATGACGCTGCGGCCGGTAGTATCGTCCGACGCATGCAGTCCGACGATCCTGCGCGGTCGATGGCCGCTGTTCTCGAACCCGCGCAGCTGCGCATCCTCGAAGCGGTAGCGGAAAGAATCTTTCCCGCGACCGATACGCCGGGCGCGACGGCGATCGGCGCGGTCGAGTATATCGTGCGCGCGCTCGCCGGCGACTATCCTGAGGAGATACCTATCTACGAGCGCGGCCTCGGCGAGATCGAAAGGCACGCGCTGAAGCGCTTCGGCAAGGATTTTGTCGGTCTCGGCGCAGAAGAGATGGATGCCGTTCTATCCGACTTCGAGCACGGCCGCGTAGATTTCGAGGGAGCTGCGGATTTTTTCGAGACGGTGCGCTGCCACGTACTGGAAGGGGTCTTCGGCGAGCCCGAGTACGGTGGCAACCGCGATCTCGCCGGCTGGCGCATCGTCGATTTTCCCGGCCAGCAGCACGGCTATCCGGACGCGTACATCAATCGCCGCGTCGATCTCCCGCCCGTCGCCGCCGATCCTAAGAAGGAAGACAAGTAAGTGGCGGATAGTATCGCGGACGTCTGTCTCGTCGGCGTCGGCGCCGTCGGCGGCATTCTCGCCAAGCAGCTCGCCTCCGCCGGCCTCAAGGTCGTCGGCTTCGAGCGCGGTCCCGAGCCGCGCCAATCCGACTACGCGCCGCGCGACTCTATCCGCTTCATCGCGCGCGCCGACCGCCTCGACTGGGTGCGCCACGAGCCGACCACGACGCGCTCGCGCAAAGATGCGGAGGCCGACCTCCGCTACCGCACGAGCCCGCTCAACGTCCTCGGCGGCGCGCTGCTCCATTGGACCGGGCAGGCTTCGCGCTACATGCCGGGCGACTTCAAAGTCCACACGAACGAGATTGTAAACGGCGGCGCCGAGCGCGCGCGCGCCGATCTCGCCGGCTACGACGTCGTCGACTGGCCGATCGGCTACGACGACCTCGAGCCCTATTACGAGAAATTCGAATGGGAGTTCGGCGTTTCCGGCCGCGCCGGCGCGAACCCGTTCGCCGGCCCGCGCAAGCGCGGCTATCCGCTGCTGCCGCTCCGGCGCAGCGCGCGCATGGAGCTTTTCGCCGACGCCTGCCGCAAGCTCGGCTACCACGCCTACGATTCGCCTGCGGGGATTCTCTCGCACTCCTACAAGCCACCCGCGCCGTACGACACGCGCATCCCCGAGCGCCCCGCGTGCGTCTACTGCGGCCACTGCAATTTCTACGGCTGCCACGTGCACGCGAAGGCGGCGACGCTCTACACGGCGATCCCGGTCGCCGTCGCGACCGGGAATTTCGACCTGCGCACGAATTGCAAGGTTTTTCGTATCGACGTTGACAGGCGCGGCAATGCCGCGGGCGTGCGCTACTTCGATCCCGACGGGACGGTCCGCAAACAGCGCGCGCGCGTCGTGATCCTCGGCGCGTTCGTCTTCGAGACCGTGCGGCTGCTGCTGCTTTCGAAAACGCGTGCGCGCCGCTTCGCCAAAGGCCTCGCGAACTCGAGCGGCCTCATCGGCAAATACATCCTCGCGCACGGCGACGTGCGCGCCTACGGGCTATTCGACGACTTCATCGTCAACGGCTTCATCGGCCCCGGCTCGGCCGCGATGCGCGTCGACGACTTCAACGGCGACAACTTCGACCACACCGACCTGGGCTTCATCCGCGGCGGCACGATCGGCACGAGCGGCGAAGGGACGCCGGTGAGCCGCATGGACGTCGTGCCGCCCGACGTGGCGCGCTGGGGCAAAGCGTACAAGGAATACTTCGCGCGCTATTACACGCGGACCTTCGATCTCAACATCCAGCCCGAGACGCTGCCGCACGAGGACAACGTCGTCGATCTCGACCCGCAGGCGAAGGACGCCTGGGGCGTGCCGTTGCCGCGCGTCACGTTCGATTTTCATCAGAACGAGCACCGGCTGCACCGCTTCATGGCGCAGATCGGCGAGAAGATCATGCGCGCGACCGGGGCGAGCAAAGTCTGGACGGGAGAGAAAGAGCGTCCCAACCGCTGGGCCGGCGGCGCGCGCATGGGGAGCGACCCTGCGCGCTCGGTCGTGAACGGCTGGTGCCAAACCCACGACGTGCCGAACCTCTTCATCGTCGGCGCGCCGGTCTTTCCCACGCTCGCCGGTTACCCGCCGACCGCGACGATCGCCGCGTTGAGCTACCGCACGGCGGAATATATCCTGGGACAAAAAGACTGGTTCAAATAGGATGAAGCGCCGCAGCTCCTCGCTCGGCTTGCTGTCCCTCGCGGCAGCCCTCTTCGCTGCGTCGTGCGCGACCGTCAGCGTTCCGCGCTGGGCGGCGAATTGCCCGCCGGCGCTTTCCGGGAGCGCCGTGCCCGGCGCTGTTTACGTTCCCTGCGCCGGTCCGCCCGAGGAGATTCTTTCGAGCTGGAGCAAGAACGACGGCTGGCCCGACGGCACGATGGGCGTGCTCAACCACGCGGGCACGTATACTTTCATCGCGGCGAATGGCGACAATCATTCGACGCCCGACGGCAGACCCAGAATTCTCGTCGGCACGCTCGATCACCCAAAACAAAAAAGCAACAGGAGCGTTGCGATCGGCGCGATGAAAGAGAGGTTCGACTATGTCGGCGGCGGGCCGACCTACGACGTCGGCAACGGCACCTGGGTGATGATCTATCACGCGGAGAGGAGTGGAGCGGGCGAAACGTTTCACTCGTTCCTGGGCATGGCGAAATCCACGAACTCCGGCGCGAGCTGGAGCGATCTCGGCCTCATCATCACGACACAAACCCCGTACAATGCCTCCCGTAATAACAGTCTGGAAATGGGCATGGGCGGATTCAAGGTTATCAACGACTCCGGCGCGGACTATATGTACGTCTATTTTCAGGATTTTCTTGGAAACGCCGCGCAGCGCAATCTCAACGCGCTCGCCGTCGCGCGCGCGCGTGTCGCCGACATCGCGGCCGCCGCCGCAAACGGGACCGCGCCGGTGTTTCGGAAACACTGCAGCGGCTCGGTATCGGTGGGCAGATTCAGCTCGACTTGCGCGGCGGACGGAACGCCGTGGGGAGAAAA
The DNA here is from genome assembly GCA_036522615.1 of Binatia bacterium. Lineage (GTDB taxonomy): Bacteria > Desulfobacterota > Binatia > UBA9968 > UBA9968 > JAJPJQ01. The sequence continues at coordinate 10,465 of DATDFN010000296.1, forward strand.
CGGCCTCGGCGGGATCTCCGACCGGCGCTCGCCGGACAACAAGGAAGTTATCTATCCGACCGTGACGTTCAATACCTTCACGAACACCTACGTGATGGTCGGATCCACGCCGCAGGAAGATCATCCGTGGCCGGCGACCGACGGCGTTCTGATGCAATCGGCCGACGGCATCACTTGGACGGACTGGCGTCGCTTCGTCCGGGAACCCGGCACGGTCTTTTTCTATCCGACACAAATCGGAACGGGCGACGATCCGGCGACGACCGGACAGACGTTCTACGTGTACTATGTCCACTCGACGACGATCTCGTCGATCGGCATCGCCACCGGCCCGCTGGAGCGAAGACTGGTTACGATGCAAGCGATACAGAAATGAACTTCTGCAGCAGATTGAATCCTTACATAGGCGGTCTCTTCTCGTACCACCGCATCTGTTGCTGATAGGCGTACGCCGCGCCGAGGACGGTCGCCTCGTCGAACGGACGGCCTACGAGCTGCAGAGCGACGGGCAGGTTGCGCGAGAAGCCGCAGGGGAGCGAGAGCGCAGGCAGGCCGACCAGGTTGAACGGCGCCTGGTACTCCGGCTCGAGATGCTTCCACAGCGTGTCGAGCGCGCCGCTCTCGTCGAAGGTCGGCGCGGTCTTCATCTGGCAGGGCAGGGCGAGAACATCGACGCGCGCGAAGACCTCTTCGCACTCGCGCCGTAGGCGGCTGCGCAGCCGCTGCGCCTGGACGTAGTCGCCCGCGCTCGTAAGCAAGCCGACGTACATACGCGCACGCGTCGCGGGCGCGCCGTTCTTGATGATGTCCTTCAAATTGCGCCGCACCGCGCTGAACTGCTCGTTGTAATAAATCATCGCATCGGTGAAGGTCGCCAGCGCCAGCGCCGGAATCTTCACGTCCTCGACGCGCGCGCCGAGCGACTTCAATTGCTCGATCGCCTTGTCGACCAGCGAGAGCACGTCGCTATCGGTACGAACGCGGCATTCGTCGATATAATCGCGCGGCACGCCGATCTTTAATCCTTTCACATCCGTCTTCAGCGCGGCCGTGTAATTCGCCACGTGGCCTTCGACCGACGTCGGATCCTCCGCGTCGAAGCCCGCGATCGCCTGGAGCATGTGCGCGTTGTCTTCGACCGTCCAGGTCATCGGGCCGCAGTGGTCGAGCGACCAGGAGAGCGGCGCGAGGCCGCGACGGCTGACGAGTCCGTAGGTAGCCTTCAAGCCGACGAGGCTGCAGAGCGACGCGGGATTGCGGATCGATCCCGCGGTGTCTTCGCCGAGCGCGCCGAGGCATAATCCCGCGGCGAC
>DATDFN010000297.1:0-6838 GCA_036522615.1 Binatia bacterium
ACGCCGGCGATGAAGCAGCCGGCCATGAGCGAGCCCCAGAAGTAGACGTCGCCGTGGACGAGGAAGGTCGGCACGCCGATGCCGACGGTGAAGTGGCGCGAGGAGGAGATGAAGGTGACGGCGTAGACGAACTCCTGGAGCACGAGCGTGAAGCTGAAGATCGCGACGGTGAGAATCCCCGAGGACGAGATCGGCACGACGACCTTGAAGAAGGCGGCGAGCCGGCTGTAGCCGTCGACCATCGCGGCCTCCTCGACGTCCTTCGGGATCGCCTTGAAAAATCCCATCATGAGCCAGGTCGAGAAGGGGATCGTGAACGACGGATAGACGAGCACGAGCGACCAGAGCGAGTCGTCGAGGTGGAGGTTCACGATCACCCGCGAGAGCGGGATGAAGAGCAGCGTCGGCGGCACGAGGTAGGTGAGGAAGATGCCGATGCCCATCTTCTCGCCGAAGCCGCCGGTCAAGCGCGCGAGGGCGTAGCCCGCCGGCACCGCGAGCGCCAGCGTGATCGCGACGACCATCGCGCCGACGAAGGCGGTGTTGAGGAGCCACTGGCCGTAGAGCGTCTCGGTGAAGAGGCGGTGAACGTGCTCGAGCGTCGGCGGCTCGTAGAACCAGAACGGGTTGTGCTGCAGGTTGTACAGATCGCCGGTGGTCTTGAACGTCGTGATCAGCATCCAGGCGAACGGGAACGCGAGGAAGAATGTGATCACGCCGAGGATCGTCCAGCGGGCGGCGCGCGCGCCGATTCGTTTGCCGCGCTCGGTCACTTCAGATCACCTCCGTGCGCCGCGCGATGCGGAGAAAAGCGAGCGCGACCGCGAGCAAAAGCGGAAATAAAAAAAGCGCGATCGCCGCGCCCTCGGCGAGGTCGCCGCCGGCGATGCCGGTGTAAAATGCCAGGCTCGCGAGCACCTGCGTCGTGTCGTACGGCCCGCCGCGCGTGAGGTTGTAGATGATGATCATGTCCGTGAACGTGAAGATGAGTCCGAAGAGCAGCGCGACGAGGCTGATCGGCAGGATCAGCGGCAGCGTCACCTGGAAGAAGCTCCGCCAGAAGCCCGCGCCGTCGACCGCGGCGGCGTCGTGGATGTCCTGCGGGATCGAGCCGTGGCCGGCGAGCAGGATCACCGTCGCGAGCGGCAGCTGCCGCCAGACGTGGACCGCGATCACCGCGCCCATCGCGAGGTGCGGCACGCCGAGCCACATGAAGCCCGCGCCGTGAATCAGCCCCGCCATGCGCAGCGACCAGTTGAGCACGCTGTAGGTCGAGTCGAAGATCCAGAGCCAGGCGATCGTGCCGATCGAGATCGGCGCGACCCACGGCAGCAGGATGAAGAAGCGCACCAGCTTCTTGCCGCGGAAGTCGCGCTTCAGCGCGAGCGCAAGCGCGTGGCTGAGCACGATGATGATCGCCTGCGAGATCAGCGCGAACACGAGCGTGTTCTTGAGCGCGGTCTGGAACCTCGGCGTGCCGATCACGCCGGCGAAGTTGCGGAAGCCGACGTAGTCCATCGACTCGCCGCCCGTCGTCGTGTTGCTGAGGCTGTAGTAGAGCGCCATCAGGAACGGAAAGCCGACCAGCAGCGCGATGTAGAGCACCGCGGGGCCGATGAAAAACGCCCCGAGCCAGCGCGGGCTGTCGAGAAACGCGCCGGCGGGGCGCGCCGCGCGCGGCGCCGGGGTGGTCTTGGCGATCGCTTCCATCTTCACAACGGGCGCGCCGGCGCGCGCAGCTCGGTCTTGGCGTCGAAAAATTTGAGCTCTTTCTGCTCCACGGCGAAATCGTAGGTCCGGTCCGCGTCGATCTGCACCGCGACGGTCGACGGCAGGCGCGCGATCACCTTCTGATCCGCGAAGACGCCGCCGAGCGTGCCGTAGAGCAGCCGGTCGGCGCCGAGGTTTTCGACGCGCGTCACCTTGAACGAAAATTCAGTCGATGCGCCGCCGTTCTGGACGCCCTTGGGCAGGAAATGCTCGGGACGGAAACCGAGAATATACTCGTCGCGGCGCACGAGGTTCATCGGCGGCGAGCCGACGAAATGCGCGACGAACGTATCGGCGGGCTCGTGATAGACCTCCGCCGGCGTGCCGATCTGGCGCACCACGCCCGCGCGCATGACGACGATGCGGTCGCCGAGTCCCATCGCCTCGACCTGGTCGTGCGTGACGTAGATCGTCGTCGTGCCGATGCGGCGCTGGAACTGCTGCAGCTCGTCGCGCGCGGAGGCGCGGAGCTGCGCGTCGAGGTTCGACAGCGGCTCGTCGAGCAGGAACACCGCGGGCTCGCGCACGAGAGCGCGCGCGAGCGCGACGCGCTGGCGCTCGCCGCCGGAGAGCTCGCGCGGCTTGCGCTCGAGCAGGTGGCCGATGCCGAAAAGCCCGGCGGCCCAGTCGACCTTCTGCTTGCGCTCGGCGCGATCGACGCGCTGCGCCTTCAGCGGAAACGCGATGTTGTTGAAGACGGTCATGTGCGGGTAGAGCGCGTAGCTCTGGAAGACCATCGCGATCTGGCGCGCGCGCGGCGGCAGGTCGTTCACGATCTCGCCGCCGATCAACAGGTCGCCCGCCGTCGGCTTCTCGAAGCCGGCGATCATGCGCAACAGCGTCGTCTTGCCGCAGCCCGACGGACCGAGCAGCACCAGAAATTCGCCGTCCCGGGTCGCGAGATCGACGCCGTTCACCGCGGCGACGTGGCCGTAAAATTTTTTGATCCCGCGCGCCTCTACCGTAGCCATAAAAATTTCATAGCGTCATAAAAAAAGGAGGCTCCAGGTGGAGCCCCCTGTAGAACTTCCGTCGAAACTATACGCGCGGCGTCCGCCGCGCGCGCTACATCAATTTGCGCTCGCGCCATTTATCCCAGATGCGCTTCGATTCCACCGCGGCCTCTTTCACCGCGTCCTCGGGGCTCATCACGCCCTGCGCCGCCTTGGCGAACATCACGGGGATGATCCACTTCTGGTAGATCTCGTCGATCGCCGCGTTGGCGTAGCCGGGATAGCCGATGTTGGTCGCCCAGCTGAGCACGTCCTCGAGCACGAGGTACTTGTCGGCCGGCTTCGCCTTGGCGTCGTTGGAGAGCAGCTGCTTCAGGTCCGGCACCGTCTTCTGAAAGCACGGGAAGTCGTAGAATTCGCCGGCGACGAACGCCTGGCGGAAGTTGCCGATGTAGTCGACGATGAATTTCTTCGCGCCCGGGATGTTGTCGGCGAATTTCCAGATTGTGTAAACGCCCATCACGTGCTCGAGGCCGATGCGCCGGACCGGCCCGGCGGCGGCCTTCGCGAGGTGGATTTTTTCCGTGAACGCCGGGTTGTCCTTCTCGCCCGTGCGCGTGATCGAGATCGCGTTCAGCGCGAGCGAGATCGTGCCCGCGAGCATCGCGCGGTTGTTCGACGACGGGTCCCAGGTGAATACCTCCGGCGTCATCGTTTCCTGGAAAAGCGCCTTGACGAATTTCACCGCCTCGACGGTGTTTTTCGAATTGAGCGTCAGGTTGCCGCCGGCGTCCTGCTCGTGCGCGCCGTGGGAGTACATGATCGTGCGCACGGCCATCGAGGTGTCAAGCTCCTGCGCGAGGCCGAGACCGACGGGGATGTTGTGCTTCTGCTTGATCTTGCGCCCGCCGTCGAGGATTTTCTCCCAGCTGTCGGGCATGACGCCGACGTCGTCCCAGAGGTCCTTGCGCCAGTTGATCGGGTCGGGCGTGAACGAGGGCGAGAAACCGAAATATTTTTTTGTCCTGGGGTTGTAGGTGCTCTTGATCGCGAGGTCGATCGGCTTGCCGTATTTCTTCTCGCACTCGGCGTAGACGTCCTTCATGTCGATGACCTGGTCTTCGTAAGCCGGCGGCGGCCACTCGAACAGGATCAGGTCGTGGCCCTTCTTCGCCGACGCCTCCGCCGCCGCGCGCGCGCCGAGGCTCGTGACGCCGATGTTGTCGACCGTCACCTCGGTGTCGTTTTTCTGTCCCCACTCCTTGACGTAGGTCTCGTTGAACCATTTATCGAAGGCGGGAACGAAGTGGACCCACTGGAGAATCTTGAGCGTCTTCTTCGCCGCCGCGCCGTAGACTTTCCGCGGCAGCGGCAGCGTCGCGCCGAGACCGGCGCCGACCGCGCCGGCCGCGGTCGTTTTAATGAAATCGCGTCGCGTCCAACCTTTTTTCGCCATGGCAGCCTCCTTCGGCATCCCGGCAGAATCGCCGACTATTCAGATCGGTAGGGTGCGGCAGAGTCCGTCATCCATATATCCGATGGGTCGAATTCCTTCAAGATCGTTGCGGCTCGCGCCACGCGTCATTCGGCTTCCGCGAGTTTCGCCGCCAGCCATTTCGCCGTGCGCAGCAGGCGCGCGTCGGCGTCGCGCGCGCCGACGAGCTGGACGCCGATCGGCAGGCCGTCGGCATTTGCCAACAGCGGCAAACTGATCGCCGGCATGCCGCAATAGGTCCACAGCGTGCAGAACGACGGATCGCCGGTGGTGTCGAGGCCGCGCGGCGCGGCGCCGGGGGCGGCGGGCGTCAAGATCGCGTCGTAGCGCTGCTCGAACAATTCGGCGAAGCTTTCGTTCAGCGGCGCGACTCGGGAGAGGGCGCGCTGGTAATCGACCGCGCGGACTTCGCGCCCGCGCTCGATCTGCCGGCGCAGACCTTCGGAGAGCATGTCGCGCCCTTTGTCGTACTCGCGCTCGAGATTCGCCGCCATCTCGGCTTCCATGATCGCGCGCTGCCAGCTCCACGCTGCGGCCGCGGAATGAAACAGCTCGACCTCCTCGACGCGGTCGCCGAGCGTTTCGATCAGCTCGGCGAAGCCCGCGCGCGTGTCGTCGTCGGCGTGCTCCCACATCGGGGTCTTGACGAACGCGAGCATCGGCGGCAGCGGCGGCTCGGCGGCGGCCGTCGCGGCGAAGGGGATACGCGCGCGCGGACGCGTATCGGGGTCGCCCTCGTCATGGCCGGCGAGCTCTTCGGCTATGAGCGCGATGTCGTCGATGGTGCGCGCGAAGAGCCCGACGTGGTCGAGCGTGCGTGAAGTTTGCAGCATGCCGCTCCGCGAGATCACACCGTGCGTCGGCTTAAATCCCACGACGCCGCAGAACGACGCCGGACGAATCGTCGAGCCGTTCGTCTGGCTGCCGACCGCGAGCGGCGCCATGCCGGCGGCGACCGCCGCCGCCGAGCCGCTCGAAGAGCCGCCCGGCGTGTGCTCGGGATTGTGCGGGTTGCGCGTCTTGCCCGGCGTGAGAAAAGCGAACTCGGTCGTCACCGTCTTCCCCAGGATCACCGTGCCGGCCGCGCGAAGGCGCGCCACGACGGCGGAATCGTCCGACGGCGTGCGTCCAGAATAAAGCGGCGAGCCGCGCTCGGTCGGCATGTCGGCGGTGTCGAAAATGTCCTTCACCGCGACCGGCACGCCGTGGAGCGCCCCGATAGGGCGGCCCGAGGCCCTGATCTCGTCGGCGGCGCGCGCCTGCGCGAGCGCGTAGTCCGGATCGAGAAACGCCCACGCCTGAATTTGTTCGTCGGTCTCAGCGATGCGTTTGAGACACGAGGCGACCAGCTGTTCCGACGTGATGGCGCCCTCGCGGATGAGACGCGCCGCCTCTACCGCGGAGAGCAGGTGGAGGTTTTCGAGAGCCATCGCGGCAGTACTAGCACAAAGCGGCGAGCCCTTCGACAAGCTCAGGTGAAGGGAGAGAGCCCTCACCCCATCCCTCTCCCAAAGGGAGAGGGTAAGAGATCACATACGAAAAATTCTTTCTTTTACTTCCTCTCCCTTAAGAGAGAGGACCGAGGTGAGGGTGGCGTTATTTACCGTATAAAAATTCCGGAAGCCACAGCGTCATGCCCGGCCAGATGTACATGAACATGAGGCACAGGCAGACGATCAGCATGTACGGCATCATGCCGGCGAAGATCTGGTTGAGCGTCACCCACTTGGGCGCGACGCCCTTCAAATAAAACGCCGACATCGCGACCGGCGGCGAGAGGAACGCGGCCTGGAGGTTCACCGCGACCATGGTGCCGAAGAGGATCGGGTCGATTTTGAAATGCCCTAGGAGCGGGATGAAGATCGGGCAGAAGATGACGATGATCTCGGTCCATTCGAGCGGCCAGCCGAGCAGGAAGATGATCACCTGGGCGATGAACATGAAGCCCAGCGGCGAGAGATTCATCGAAAGCACCCAGCGCTCGATCAGCGACTGCCCGCCGTGGAGCGCGAAGACGGCGGAGAAAAGCGCCGAGCCGACGAAGAGCCAGCAGACCATCGCCGTCGTCTTGGCCGTAAGGAAGGTCGCCTCCTTGACGTTCTGCCTGAGCTCGGGCGACGTGCGGAGATGGATCAGCCCGGGCCCGAGCGTGCCGGCGAAGGTCGCGCCGAGCGAGGCCGAGACGATCAATTCGACGAAGTCCGCGTGCGCCCAGCCGAGGACGACGCCGACGATCGCGCCGCCGGCGCTCCACCACAGAACTTCCTTCAGGTAGCGCGCCATGACGGCGAGGTAGAGCGCGCCGAGCGCGCCGACCGCGGCCGATTCGGTCGCGGTGCAAATGCCGAAGAGGATAACTGCGAGCACGACGATCGTGAGCACGCCGAGCGGCACGACCGAGGCGCAGAGCTCTTTCAGAATCTCGAACTGCTCGGCGTCCATGCGCCAGAAATAATGGAGCAGCACGAGCGCCGAGAGCGCCGCCAGTCCCCAGAACCACTGGAAGAAATGCGCCGGTATCTCGCCGACGCCTTCGACCCGCGCCTGTGTCTCGCTGCTGAGCTCCTCCGGCTTTTCTTCAGCGGCGCTAGGCGCTGCTGCGGCCGTCTCTGCCACCGGC
>DATDFN010000298.1:0-41321 GCA_036522615.1 Binatia bacterium
TTTTGACCCGCCAGAGTGCAGATACCGGCGAGCAATTCGAGGCAGGGAGGTTGAACATGAGCGTCCGTGTCCGCGTGCCGACCCCGCTCAGGAAATTCACCAACGGGGCCGACGAGGTAAACGCCCAGGGGCCGAACGTGCGCGCCCTGGTAGACGACCTGGAAACGAAATTTCCCGGGATCAAAGAGCGCATTTGCGACGAGACCGGCAAGGTGCGCCGGTTCGTCAACGTATACGTCAACGGCGACGACATCCGGTTTTTGCAGAATCTCGAGACCTCGCTGAAAGAAGGCGATAACATCTCGATCGTCCCGGCGATCGCCGGCGGATAATATCCGCCGATATCTTTATGGCTCATCCGACCGCAGCGCGCTGGGTCGCCGCCGAACGGCTCCGAGAGCCGAAGATCATCCATTCCGTCCTCGATCTCATCGGTGACACTCCCCTCATCGAGATCCGCAAAATCGCCGAAGGCATCTCCCCGGCTGTGAAAATTTTCGCGAAGCTCGAAGGCTTCAACCCCGGCGGCTCGGTGAAAGACCGACCGGCGCTCAAGATGATCCAGGAGGGCATCAAGAGCGGCAAGCTCGCGCCGGGGAAGACCATCATCGACTCCACCTCGGGCAATACCGGTATCGCGCTGGCGATGATCGGCCGCGTGCTCGGCTATCCAGTCGAGCTCGTCATGCCGTCGAACGTGAGCGCGGAGCGCAAGCGGATCATCGACGCGTACGGCGCGAAAGTGACCTACAGCGATCCGCTGGAGGGCTCCGACGGCGCGATCCGCCTGTGCCGCGAGGTTTTGCACAAGGATCCGGAGAAGTACTTCAAGCCCGATCAGTATTTCAATCCGATGAACCCACAGGCGCACTACGAAACGACCGGACCGGAAATTTATCGTCAGACCGGCGGCCAGATCACGCATTTCATCGCGGGCATCGGCACGAGCGGTACCATCATGGGCACCGGGCGGTATCTGAAAGAGAAAAATTCCAAGATCCGCGTGATCGCGGTCGAGCCCGACGACGCGCTGCACGGCCTCGAAGGGCTCAAGCACATGGCGACTTCGATCGTTCCCGGCATCTATCACGAGACCGAGGTCGACGAAAAATTCCCGGCCTCGACCGACGCAGCGTACGCGATGGTTTATCGCTTGAGCCAGGAGGAAGGCATTCTGGTCGGCCAGTCCTCCGGCGCGGCGATGCACGCGGCACTGCAAATCGCGCGCAAGCTCCGCTCCGGCGTCCTCGTCACGGTCTTTCCGGACTTCGGCGATAAATATCTCACGACGAATCTGTGGGTCGGCTGGCGCGACCGCATGGCGGTCGGCAATTTGCAGTTCTCGATCTGATATTGCGATGAAGACGCAGAAGGAAAAAGTCTCCGAGCGGATCTACCTCACCTTTCCGAAGCAGCTGGTGAAGGAGCCGCTCGTCTGCCAGCTCGCGAAAAAATTCGACATCCTCTTCAACATCCGCGGCTCGACCGTGACGGCCGAGATGGGCCTCGTCGCGCTGGAGATCGACGGCGACCGCGCCGAGGTCGATAAGGCGATCAAGTGGCTGAAGGACAAGGGCGTGATCGTCGAGCCGATCGAGAAAAACGTCATCGAATAGCGGCACGCCGCCGCTCGTTGTCGCATTCATTTTCTCCTGATACGCTCATCCTGCTCTGAATACATTTCAAACCGACGGCGAATTCGTTTGGCATCCGACGCCGGATGTCGTGGCGCGGAGCCGCCTTAAGCGGTTCATGGAGCGCCACGGCATCGGCGGCCTCGAAGAGCTGCACCGCCGCTCGGTATACGATATCGAATGGTTCTGGAGCGCCGTGCTCGAAGAGCTCGGCGTCGAATTCTACCGCCCCTACGACCGCCTTCTCGACCTATCCAACGGCATCGCGTGGCCGCGCTGGTGCTGCGGCGCGCAGATGAACATCGTGCGCAACTGTCTCGATAAATGGATGGCGACGCCGGTCGCGCGCCGCGATGCGGTGCGCTGGGAAGGCGAGGACGGCGAGACCCGCGTTCTCACCTACGACGAGTTGAACCGTGAAGTCTGCCGCCTGGCCAACGCGCTGCGCGCGCTCGGCATGAAAAAAGGCGATGTGGCCGCGCTGTTCATGCCGATGCTGCCGGAGACGGTCGCAGCGCTTTTGGCGGTGGCGAAGCTCGGCGGCATCGCGCTGCCGCTCTTCTCCGGCTATGGCGCGGCGGCGGTCGCCGGAAGACTGCGCGACAGCGGCGCCAGGTTTCTCTTTACGGTCGACGGATTTTATCGCCGCGGCCGGCGCGTCTTGTTGAAGCAGGTCGCCGACGAGGCAGCTGCAACGGCACCGTCATTGGAGCGAATGCTCGTTCTCGAGCGTCTGGGCGTGGACGTCTCGCTGTCAAGTTTTCGGAGTTTCCGCTGGCGCGAGGAGACCGCGCGCCAAAGCGACGCGGCGGAAACGGAGCGCACCGACGCCGAGGATCCGCTGATGCTCATCTATACATCCGGAACCACCGGCCGGCCGAAAGGCGCGCTTCACACGCACTGCGGTTTTCCCGTCAAGGCGGCGCAGGACATGATGCACGGCTTCGACATCGGATCGGGAGACGTGCTGTATTGGGTCACCGATCTAGGATGGATGATGGGACCTTGGGAAATTTTCGGCGCGACGCTGCTCGGCGCGACGATCGTGCTCTACGAAGGCGCCCTGGACTATCCGGCGCCGGATCGTCTATGGAAGCTCGTCGAACGCCATCGCGTAAGCGTCCTCGGCGTCTCGCCGACGCTCATCCGCGGCCTCATGCGCCACGGCACCGGACCGGCGGAGCGGCACGACCTTTCGAGCCTGAGAATCCTCGGCTCCACGGGCGAGCCGTGGAACCCCGACTCGTGGCTCTGGTATTTCCACACCGCCGGCAAAGGCCGCCTGCCGATTATCAACTACTCCGGCGGGACCGAGACTTCGGGCGGCCTGGTGGTGGGAAATGTCCTCACTCCGATGAAGCCGTGCGCTTTCGCTGGGCCGGTTCCGGGTATCGCGGCCGATGTCGTAAACGAGGAAGGGAAATCGGTGCGCGGCGAGGTCGGCGAACTCGTCGTGCGCAGGCCGTGGATCGGCATGACGCGCGGCTTCTGGAACGATGCAGAGCGTTATCTGCAAACCTACTGGAGCCGCTTTGACGACGTGTGGGTCCACGGCGATTGGGCCGCCGTGGATAAAGACGGTCTGTGGTACATCCTCGGCCGCTCCGATGACACGATCAAAATCGCCGGCCAGAGATTGGGGCCGGCCGAAGTCGAATCGATTCTCGCCGGCCATCCGGCGGTCAGTGAAGCGGCGGCGATCGGCGTGCCCGATCCGATCAAGGGCGCAGCGCTCGTTTGCTTCTGCGTGTTGAAATCGTCTGGCGCCGAGAGCGAAGATCTGCGGGAAGAACTGCGGAACAATGTAGCGGAGCAGCTCGGCAAGCCGCTCAAGCCGGAAGCGGTGAAATTCGTGGACGACTTGCCGAAGACGCGCAACGCGAAGATCATGCGGCGCGTCGTCCGCGCCGCCTATTTGAGCGAAGACCCGGGCGATCTATCGGCGCTGGAAAATCCACGGAGCGTGGAAGCGATCCGGAACGCGCGTTAGCGCGGCGGCTCAGTCGAAATCGGGCAGCCGCGAAAAACCCTTCATCGCCCCCTCGACAATCGGCACTGCGACGAAGTCCTCGAACTTCGGCCGCTCTTCGGGCTTCAAGTTGCCGACCTTCACCATGCGCTCGCTGGTGTAGTCCACCTTCTCGCGCAAGAGTCCGTCGTTCTGCGACCAGACCTTGCCTTTGGTGAATTCGTCGTAGGTCTTGTCGACCACGTCCTTCGGAATCTTGGCGTACTTGACGCCGATTTCCACAGTGCGCGCCTTGTTCGTGTACATGAACCGGCTCGCTTTGATCAGCGCGCGCACGAGCGCCTGGTACTTCGCCGGCTCGGCGGCGAGCTTCTTCTCGGACGCGACGGTCACCTGGAAAAGCTGGTTCGGATCGAGCTCCCAGAACTTCACGAGCGCATGAACGGAAGCATCTTTCTGCTGCGCTAAAATAAGCTGATCGACGTGCAGAATCGCGGTGTCGATCTGACCCGCGAGGAGCGGCGGCACATCGGCCGAGGCGATCGGGACGAAATTCACTTCGTCGGGTTTGATTCCGGCTTTCGCCAGCACCATGCGGCTCAGCACGTCGGCGAAGCCGCCGACTTCCTGGACGCCGATGTTCTTGCCCTTCAGCTCCTGGAGCGTCTTGACGTTCCCGCGCGTCGCCAGCGTCGCGCTGAACCTCGGCGCGGGAGAATAGATCGCTTTGAATCCCGCCTTCTTGCCGGCCGAGACGACCGCCGCGGCGCCGGCTCCGACGCCGGCGTCGAGACCGCCGCCGACGATGTTCCGATAGACATAGATGCCGCCCTCGAACGTGCTGATCTCGACGTCCAGCCCCTCTTCGGCGAAGAAGCCCTGCTCCTTGGCGACCCACGGGGTGATGTGGACGACGTTGGGCGGCGTGGTCGGCATGCCGAAGCTGATTTTGGTGAGCGGGGCCGACGCGCCCTCGGCCGGAACCAGACTCGCCCACAATGCCGCGCCGAGGGCGGCGGCGGTTAACGTTCGCAGCAGTCGCTTTTCCATAGCGTGCCCTCCAGGCCCCGAGAATCGCCTGCAGATATTAAGCAGCCGAACGCCTAATTGTAAAGCTGATAGAGGTTATTGCGCGGCGGCGGAAATGGAAAGGATCAGCACTCCGCCCTCGTGAGGAGGCCCGCCGAGGAGAAAGTTGCCTTTGTTGGGAAATCTTACGGTCGTATCGACGATCGGCTTCTCGCCTTCGAGGAGCCGCACCTTGAGCGAGACGCGGCTATTGCGAAACTCGAAAGGCTGAACCACGAGCGAGCGCCCGCCGGGAATCTCGAAAACGGTATTCCCCTGCCAGGTCCCCTTCTGCGATTCCTCCCGGATCAAGCGATAGCAGCGGTATTTAACGACTTCGAGCTGCTGCTTGAGCTTCGCGAGCTGGGAGTCCAGACACTCGGCTTGGTTGGTCGCGAAGATCGTGCCGATTTTGAGTTGGACGGGCTGGGCCGGCTGCTCGGCGGCGCCGAGCGGCGCGGCGACGAGCAGCCATAGGCTAAAAAGCTTGCTCGCTCGCCGCAGGCTCGACGGAATTGTCATCTTCGGTCTCCTGATTTTCGAACAGCCAGATCACTGTTGTTTTGGTCTTCGCCTCGCGCAGCAAGGCGACGTTGAAGCCGTGTCCGTCGATCGATTCGACCGATGCCAGATTGGTCGGGGCAAACCAGTTGGAATAGCGTACCGTCGAGAAAAGCGCGATCAGGACCACCGCCGCCACCGGAACCGCCCATGCAAGGCGCGGGAAAGCGAAGACGCCGCGCATCCAGTCGAAGACGCGGTCGCGCCACGATTTCTCGCGCGCAATCCGGTCGCGCACGCCGGCCCAGAACGGCGCGAACGCGGCGTCGGACACCCGCGCCTCGAGCGCGCGCTTGAGCGCCGCGTCGAGCCGATGAATACGCTCCTTCTCGGTGGCGCAAGCGGCGCACTTCTCGACGTGGAGCTTGACCTCCGCGGCCTTGGCCGGCGGCAGCTCGCCGTCGAGCCAGGCGCCGAGCCATTCCTGAATGCGATCGCATTCGGTCATAAATCCGGGCCTAGTTTTTCCTGCAATTTTTTCCGGGCGTAATGAAGCCGGCTCATGACGGTTCCCTCGGAGCAGCCCATGATGCGGCCGATCTCTTTGTAGGAGAGCCCCTCCACGGCCCGCATCAAGATGACCGCTTTGTGATCCGGTGTCAATTCATTGATCGCCGCCAATAGCTTATCTCCCAGCTCGCGGTCGCGCAGTTCCCGGTACGGGTCGGTGCCCAGCGCATCCGGCTCGGCCGCGACCTCGTCCATATTTTCCCTCAAGTCCGCCGCGCCCCGCTTCTGCCGCCTCTGGAAGTCGATCGCGAGGTTCACTGCGATGCGGTAGATCCAGGTGTAGAAGCTCGATCCGCCCTGGAAGCTTTTGATGTTGCGGAAGCCCTTGTAAAAGGTTTCCTGCGCCACTTCCATGGCGTCCTCGCGGTGGTGGACTATGCCGAGAATGACCATAAGCACCCGGCGGTAATACTTGGCTGTGAGCTCCTCAAATGCGGCGGCGTCCCCCTTCTGGCAGTTGCGGATGAGGTCCCGCTCGGTCAGCTCCACAGCTAGCCCTGTTTGTTTGGACGTGGCGGATTCTTCTTTATTCAAGGGGTCGGCCGCAGCTTGCAGGTTGAAATTTTCTCAAATTACCATAAAATCGACTTAAATCCACACGAACGCACCATAGACAATTAAAAGCCGCTGAAAGACAGCATGCTGGTTCAATGCCCCGGTTGCCGCACGACCTATCGCGTCTCCGAAGACGCGGTGGCGACAGCGAACCCGACTTTCCGCTGCTCGCGATGCAAAAACATTTTCGCCCTCGGCGGTAAAGGACAGCCCAGGCCCCTGCGGCGGGTCGAATCCGCGCGCACGGAATCGCCCGAACTCAGCTTCACTTTCGACGCGCCCGCGCCGCGCGCGGAAGGACAGCCGGCGGCGGCCGAAGCCGCTCCGGCGACGGGGGAAATGTTTCCTGCGACGAACGGTCCGACAACCGAGGAAAAAGACATTTTCGACGCGAAGGATGTCGTCCCGGACGTCCCTGCCAATCATAAGACGGAGCAGGACTGGACGTTGAACGAGCGGCCGGCCGAAAGCGACTTCGCTCCCCGCGACGCGAAGCCCGAAGCGCGATTCGAAAAGTCCGTCGAGCCGGCGTTCGTCTTCTCGCGCGAGCGCCCGGAGAAGCCGGAGAACGGCGAGGAAGCGACCGCCGAAAGCAGGCGGCCGCTCTCGGTCGCGCCTTTTTTCTTCCTGAGCGGCCTTTTGCTCCTCGCGTTCGCGAGCGTGACGCTGCTGTACAAGACCCGCCCGGAGCCGATCGAAAATGTCCTCAAAGGCGTCCCGCTGATCGGCTCGTCGATGGTACGCAACGACTATCTGCGCCAAGGGATCGTCCTGCAAACCGTGGTCGCGCAGTTTCAGCGTATTCAGGGGAATCGCGAAATTTTTCTGCTGTCGGGGGTCGCGGTCAACCGCAATCGGGTGAAGGTGCGCGAGGTCAAGATCGAAGGTTATACTTATGCGCGCGACGGCAGCGTTCTCGAAAAACAGGTGATCACGATCGGCAATGCGATCTCGCCGAAAATCATTCGCGATCTCACGCAGCAGGAAATCATCGACCTGCAGAAGACCGGGCCGGTGAGGCGCTTCGAGATTCAACCTGACGAGACAGTCCCATTCTCGATCGTCTTTGTAAAAACGAACGTCTCGTCGCCGCAGAGCTTCGGGTACCGCGTCGTTTCCGCCGACGAAGCGTAAGCCCGCCGCGCCGTTCCGCAGCCGACCGCTGTTATTTTTTTTCCTTTTTCTCGTCCTTGGGCGTGATGTCGATCTCGTCGGGCTCTTTCATCGTGCGGCGGAAATTGCGGACGCCTTTCGCGAGACCCGAGCCGAGTTCGGGCAATTTGCGGCTGAAAAGCAGCAGGATAATCAGCAGGATAAGCAGCAGTTCCCAGATACCGAGGCCGAACATGCCGCTCATTTTAGACCCGGCACACCCCCATTGCAACGCCGGCTGGAAATGCGCCGGTGATCATGTTAGCTCTCGATTCCGATGAAAAGTTCGACCCTCGAGAACACCGGCTTGGGACTGACTGAAGAGCTGGCGAGCTTCGTCCATAAAACGTCTTATCGCGACATCGCGCCGGAAGTGATCCGTCTCGCGCGCGGCTTCATCCTCGACGGCCTCGGGGTCATCGTCGCGGGCTCGACGGAAAAGGGCTCGCGCATCGTGCAGGAATATGTCCGCCGCATGGGCGGCGTCGCCGAAGCGACGATCGTGGGAGCGCGCTGCGCGGCACCGGCGGCCAAGGCGGCGCTCGTCAACGGCGTCTCCGGCCACGCGATGGACTACGACGACACGCAGCTTTCTACCTCGCGAGAATCCGTCTATGGTCTGCTTACGCATCCAACGACTCCCGTCCTCGCAGCCGTCCTCGCAGCCGGAGAACGCGAAAATATCTCCGGCAAAGAGATGCTGCTCGCGTACATTCTCGGCGTCGAGGTCGAGTGCCGCGTCGCCGACGCGATCGACCCGCGCCATTATCAATCGGGCTTTCACTCGACGGCGACGATCGGCGGCCTCGGCGCCGCGATGGCGATCGGGAAAATCTTGCGCTTGAAAAAGGAGCCGCTGCTCCGGACGCTGGGTATCGCGGCGAGCATGGCCTCAGGGTTGCGCGAGAATTTCGGCACAATGACCAAGCCGCTCCACGCCGGCCGCTCGGCGGAGAACGGCGTTACGGCCGCCGAGCTGGCGGCGCGCGGCTTTACCTCGGCGATCAATATCATCGAGGCGCGCCGCGGTTTTTTCAACGCGATGGCGGGCGGCGGCGACGCGAGCAAGATCGCCGGGCGTCTCGGCAATCCGTATTTCATGATCGAGCCGGGCATCTCGATCAAACCCTACCCCTCCGGCTCGCTGTCCCACCCGGCGCAGGACGTCATCCTCGATCTCGTCAGACAGCACGATCTCCGCCCCGGCGATATCGATTCCGTCGTCGTCGGCACGAATTCCAACGTCCCGAACGCGCTCATCTATCCGATGCCAAAAACCGCGTTAGAGGGGAAATTCAGCATTCCGTTCTGCATGGCGATCGCGATTCTTGAGCGAAAAGCGGGGATCGCGCAGTTCACCGACCGCAAAGTGCGCGATCCCCGAGTCGTCGAGCTCATGAAGCGCGTGACGCTCGTCGTCGACCCCGAGTTGGAAGCACTCGGCTACGACCAGGTGCGCTCGCGCGTGCGTGTGGCGCTCAAGAACGGCCGCACCGTCGAGGGCCGCGCCGACGTCGCCCGCGGCCACCCGGAAAAACCGATGAGCTGGGACGAACTGGCCGATAAATTCCGCGACTGCTGCGCACTCGTTCCGGGCGTCCACGTGGAAGAGGCGATCGCCATAGTCGCCGATCTCGACAAGCTGAAAAGCATCGCGCCGCTCATCCGCGCGCTCGGCGGGACGCCGAAAGCCGCGAAGCGGCCGGGAAAGAAAAAATGGAGTCCCGCTCGGCGAAAGTAGGCGCCTTCGTGCGCGAACTGGATCTCGCGCGCGTGCCGCCGGACGTTCGGCAGAAGGCAAAGCTCGTCTTTTTGGACGCGCTCGGCATCGCGCTCGCCTCCTCGACGATGGACTTCGGCGCGATCGCGCTTAAGGCGGCGCGCGCGCTCGGCGGCAAGAGCGAGAGCCGGCTTATCGGGACGCGCGACAAGGTCGCCGCCGCCAACGCGGTTCTCGCCGGCGGCACGCTGGCGCACGGCCTCGACTACGATGACACGCGCGAGGGCGCGATCGTTCATACGGGCTCGACCGCGGCGATCACGGCGCTCGCCGTCGGCGAAGCGACCGGCGCCGGCGGAAAAGCGACGCTCGAAGCCGCGATCGCCGGCATCGAGGTGATGTGCAAGATCGGCCTCGCCGCGCCGGGAAAGTTTCACGCGCGCGGCTTTCATCCGACGGCCCTCTGCGGCACGTTCGGCGCGGCCGCCGCCGCCGGCAAGCTATACGGACTAAAGCAGGAGCAGTGGGTGGACGCCTTCGGCATCTGCGGCAGCCAGAGCTCGGGCATTATCGAATATCTCGCCGACGGCACTTGGACCAAGCGGCTCCATCCCGGCTGGTCGTCGCACGCCGGCGTCGTCGCGGCGCTGCTCGCGCGCGGCGGCTTTCGCGGCCCGGCCGCGGTCTTCGAGGGCACGCATAATTTCTATAAGGCGTTCGGCGCGAGCGACCCCGATCTGGGCAAGCTCGACGAGCTCGGGAAAATTTGGGAGGTTCCGTATCTTACCTTCAAGACCTATCCCTGCGGGTCGATCTCGCATCCGTACATGGACTGCGCGCTGCGACTGAGGCAGAAACATTCTCTACGGCCGGAGAACATTGCCGAAGTGGTCTGCCGTACGGCCGAAGGTCCGGTGCACCGGTTATGGGAGCCGCTCAAGGACAAGCAGCGGCCCGTCAGCGACTACGGCGCGAAGTTCGCGCTGCCGTACAGCATTGCGGTCATCCTCGTCCGCGGCAAGGCCGGCTTGGCGGAATTCACCGACGAGGCGATTCACGACGAAGAAGTCTTGAGGCTGGCGGACCGCGTTCGCTACGAGCTCGATCCCACGATCGATTACCCGCGCCACCTCTCCGGGCACGTGAAGATTCGATTGAACGACGGCGCGTGGCTGGAAGAGAATCAGCCTTATCCGCGCGGCGGCTTCGAATCGCCGCTGCCGCCGGAAGAGATCGAAGAGAAATTTCGCGCCAACGCCGCGCTCGCGCTGGACACAAAGAAAGCCGACGAGATCGTGCGCGTGATGCGCGATTTGGAAAACCTGCCGAAGATCGCCGCGCTGGCGGACCTGCTCGCGCCATAAATCAGTCCCGCGACATTCCCACCAGCGGGCGGATTCCCACGACGCTGAAGAAAAGCTCGCGGATCGAGACTTCGCGCGAAACGCGGACTTCGCGGAACCGATTGAAGAGCGCGAAATAGACCGTCAGGCGGCACGCTCCGGAAATCAGAAACAGCGTCAGCAGCGAATGGCCCTGAATCGGCGGCAGCTTCGTCGCGAGAAAGCCGCCGAGCACGGCGCCGGAGAAGATCGCGATGCCGTTCAGCACGTTGAAATAGCTGATGCAGCGGACGCGCTTCGACGGCGTCACGGCGTCGTAAATGAAGTTCGACGCCGCCAAGGTAAAGCCGCTCCAGACAAACCCCGAGAGCATCTGCACGCACGCTAGATAGACCACGTTCCTTGACGCTAGCCAGAGCAGCGGAATCATGCACGCGAAGAAGCCGCTCAAGCGCAGCACGCGCGCGTTGCCGACCGCGTCGGCGTGCATTCCCCACATCGGCAGCGCGAACAGTCCGGCGAGCGTCGCCAGCACCTGCACCAGCATATACGTCAAATAGCTGAAGCCGAGGTCGCGCAACATGAAAACGGCGAAAAACGGCGCGGAAAGATAGGTCGCCAGCATCATCGTCGCAGAGAACGCCACGAATTTGACGAAGTTGCTGTGCCGGAAGCGCACGATGAAGCGGTAGAAGGTGAAATCGGCCGCCGGGTCGTGCCGCTGCGGCACGTCGCGCATGCGCGCGATATACGCGGCGGAAACCAAGCGCGCCAGCGCTCCGGCGGCAAAAATGATCGCAAAACCGAAGACGGGGGAAACCGCGGAGGTCCGATAGAGCAGCAAGCCCGCGGCTACCATGCTGGCGACGTGCACGAGGCCGACGACGCGGTTGCGCCAGCCGAAATAACGCCCGCGCTTCTCCTTTGGAATGTATTCGGTCATGAGGCTCCCCCACGCCGGGCCGGCGAGGGACCCGGCGGAGACGAAAAGAACCAGCAGAACGAGAAAGAGCGCGATCGGCTGCGCCGCCCCCGTCCAGGCGAGCAGCGCGATCAGCGCGAGCAACGTCGCCTGCGCCGTCACCAATCCGACGAGCAGCTTCCGCCGCCCGCCGATGTGGTAAACCGCCTGCACGGAGAATAGCTGCGACAGCGAGCCGAAGAGCTGCGGGAAGCCGCTCACCCAGCCGATCTGCGGCGCCGTCGCGCCGAGCGCTAGCGCGAACGGAGTGAAGTACTGTTCGGTCACGCCGCTCATGATGGAGGCGAAAATGCCGTCCTTGAGCGAGACGCGGAGGGTTTCCCTGACAGTGATTTTGCCGCGCAGCATAGAAAAAACGCGGCGTTGAGTGTCGCGTCGAAAAATGGTAGCGAACACTCGGAAGCATGTCCAGCCGATTCGACCCATTGGCCGATCGGCATTCCGTATTGAGTGGCGTTGTCGGATTTGTTAGTCTGCCGCGCGCAGCTCTAGAGGGAGGCACAACATGAAGCATCTCGTCGCAATCGTTCTCGTCGCTCTGGCCATGATGGCGGCATCGCTATCGCACGCCCAGGACGCGGCGATGATCGACGCCGCGCGCAAGGAAGGTAAGGTCGTATGGTACACCTCGCTCGCGATCCCTTCCTCGACCGCGCTCGCGCACTACTTCATGAACAAGTACAAAGGCATCGAGGTCATCGTCAACCGTAACGGCTCGCAGCGCGTCCTGCAGATGGTCATGCAGGAGGCCGGCGCCTCGATCAAGAACGTCGACGTGATCCATACGTCCGACGCCGGCCACTTTGTGCTGCTCAAGGGCAAGGGGCTGCTCGCGCAATACTCTCCAAAGGCGGCGGAGGTTTTTCCCGCCGGCTTCAAGGACTCGGCGGGATATTTCTTCGGCATGCGAGCGACGCTTTCTTCGATCGCGTATAATCCGAGAGTGATCAACGAGAAAGACGCGCCCAAGACCTGGAAAGACCTTCTCGACCCCAAGTGGCGCGGGAAGGAAGTTACCGCGCACCCCGGCTACAGCGGCATCATCATGACGCACGTGCTCGCGCTCGTAAAGCAGCTGGGCTGGGAGTATTTCCAGGAGCTCGCGAAAAACAAGCTCCACATCGTGCAGTCGGCGAACGATCCCGCGCAGGTCGTCGCGTCCGGCGAGCGGCCGCTCGGCGTCAACGGCGCGGAGTATTTCTATTATAAGACGATGAAGCAGGGGAACCCGATCAAGATCGTCTACCCGAAAGAAGGCGTGCCGCTCGTCGTCTCACCGACGGCGATCGCGAAAGACGCCCCGCATCCGAACGCCGCGCGTCTGTTCACGGAATTTATTCTCTCGAAGGAGAACCAGCAGATCCTCGCCGACAAAGAAGGCCTCTATACCGGCCATCCCGAGGTGACTTATCCCAAGGACAAGCCGATGCTGAAGGACCTGAAACTCTGGGCCGTGGACGCCGAAGAGCTGGAAAAGCGCAACGCCGAGCTGAAGAAGCGGTTCACGGAGTTCTTCGGCGCATAACCGCACGCCGGCACGGCGGCGGCGCGGCTGCGAGGCCCCATGTCGATCCCGGAAACGACCGTCGCGGCGAACGCCGCGGGCGCGCGCGGCCTGCGCCTCTGGCGTTTCGACGCGACGCTCCCCGTCTGGATCGGCGCGGCGCTGTTCGTCGTTCTCCTCATGCTCCTGCCTTTGGGCGCGATCTTCATCACCAGCGTCTACGGCGAAAAAGGCCTGGCGCTCGGAAATTACGTCGAGGTCTTCACCGATCCGGCCTATCTCAAGGCGATCCGCAACAGCGTCATCATCTCTTTCTGGGTCGGCGTGATCGCCGTCGCCGTCGGCTCTCTGCTGGGCTGGCTGGTCACGCGCACCGATCTCCCTTTCAAGCGCGCCGTGCGCGCGCTCGTCATGGCGTCGTTCGTGACGCCGCCGTTTCTCGGCGCTTTCGCCTGGATGCTGCTCGCCGGCCCGAATGCCGGTCTGCTGAATAATTGGTATCGCGCTGCATCAGGTTTCGAAGGCGCGCTCTTCAATATCTTCACGATCGAAGGGCTCATCTTCGTGATGGCGCTCTACAGCTTTCCGTATGTCTTCTCGATGATCGCCAACGTCTCCGAGCTCATCTCGTCGGACCTCGAGGACGCGGCGAACATCCTCGGCGCGAACAAGTGGAAGATCGCGCTCACGATCACGCTGCCGCTCACCGCGCCCGCGCTGATCGGCGGCTTCATCGTCGCGTTTCTCCACTCGCTTTCGCTCTTCGGCGCCCCCGCCATCCTCGGACTGCCGGCGGGGATCCACACGATCACGACGCAGATCTGGGCCTTCTTCCAGTATCCCCCGCGGCTCGATCTCGCCGCGGCGTTCTCCGTGCCGCTGCTGCTCGCGACCGTCGGCCTCATCGCGGTGCAGAAAAAGCTGCTCGGCCGGCGGGGCTACAGCACCGTCGGCGGCAAAGGCGGCCAGAAGCGGCTGCTGAAGCTCGGCTATCTGCGGTGGCCGGCGTTCCTGCTGGTCGCCGCGATTCTGTCGCTGTCGGTCTTCCTTCCGTACGGGATTCTCTTGAAAGCCGCGCTTTCGAAGGCCTGGGCGATGCCGCTCACGCTCGATAACTTCACAATGGCGAATTTCTCGTTCACGTTCTTCGAATACAGCGATACGCGTGCGGCGATCGTCAACACCTTCAAGCTCGGCATCATTACGGCGACCGCCGGCACGCTTCTGGCCACCCTGCTCGCCTACATCACGAACCGACAGCTGCTGCGCGGCGCGCGCTATCTCTCGTTCTTCGTTCTGGCGCCGCTCGTGATTCCCGGCATCGTGCTCGCCGTCGGGCTCTTCATCGCCTACTCGAAACCGCCGCTGGCGCTTTACGGTACGATCTGGATTCTCTTCGTCGCTTATCTCACGAAGGAAATGCCGATCGGCTTCTCGCAGACCGAGAGCACGTTCAAGACGATCCATCCCGAGCTCGAGGATGCGACGCGCATCATCGGCGCGAACCGCCTGCGCGCGTTGAAGGATGTCACCGTGCCGCTCGCGCGCTCGGGGCTGATCGCCGCGTGGTCGTTCATCTTCATCGGCGTCATCCGCGAGCTCAGCGCGTCGATTCTTCTCTTCACGCCGAGTTCGAAGGTCGTCTCGGTCGTCATCTTCGACCTCAAGGAAGAAGGACAGATCGGCGCAATCGCCGTGCTCGGCATCCTGCTCCTTGCGGTGTCGTTCTTGATTATTCTTTCCGTGCAGTGGCTCGCCGGCCGGGACTTCTTCGCCGGCAGCAGAGGATAACTTGGCCACCGTCGCTCTGAAAAAACTGACGAAAAAGTTCGGCGAGGCCGCGGCGGTCGATGGCCTCGATCTTGAAATCGGCGACGGCGAGTTCGTCTCGCTGCTCGGCCCTTCGGGCTGCGGCAAGACGACGACGCTGAGGCTGCTCGCGGGATTTCTCCAGCCCGACGGCGGCGAGATCCGCGTCGGGCAGAAGGTTATCTCCTCGGCGTCCGTCCTGATCCCGCCCGAACGGCGCAACATGTCGATGATCTTCCAGAGCTACGCCGTCTGGCCGCATATGACGGTTTTTCAAAATGTCGCCTACGGCCTCAAGCTCAAGAAGCTTCCCGGCGGCGAGATCGCGAAGAAGGTCGAGCGCATGCTGCGGCTCGTTCATCTGGACGCGCTCGCCGCGCGCTATCCGGGGGAGCTTTCCGGCGGACAGCAGCAGCGCGTTGCGCTCGCGCGCGCTCTCGTCGTCGAGCCGGAGATTCTCCTGCTCGACGAGCCGCTCAGCAACCTCGACGCCAATCTCCGCGAGGAGATGCGCTTCGAGATCCGCCGCCTGCATGAAGAGTTCCGCATCACGACCGTCTACGTGACGCACGACCAGGCCGAAGCGATGGTCACGTCCGACCGCATCGCCGTGATGCACCAGGGACGCATCGTCCAACTCGGCGCGCCCGAGGAGATCTTCGACCGGCCGCGGACGCGCTTTGTCGCCGAGTTCATCGGCAAGACCAACATTCTGCGCGGAACGCTGGAGAGCGGCTGCTCGGTCTCATTGGGCGACGGGCTGAAACTGCAGGTTCTCGCCGCGGACAATCTCGCTCCGGGAAAGGAAGTCTTCGTCTGCCTCCGGCCGCACAGCGTCAGGTTGACGCCGAGCGCCGAGGAGGCCGAGGCCGGCCGCGCTAAAGGAATGAATCTCTTCGACGGCGTGGTTCAGCGCCGCGTCTATTTCGGCGACGCGAACGACTACATCGTCGAGCTGCCGGCGCAGCGGCTGAACCTGCGCGTCGTCGCGCCGCCGACGCAGAGGTACGAAGCGGGACAAAAGGTTTTCGCCCTCGCCGATCCCCAGCAGTGCGTGCTGGTCGGCGAAGAATGAATCGCTATGCGCGTCTTCGCGTCATCATCCGAACGACCGCGCCCACCAGCAGTATTCCCACCCATGTCACCACGCCGCTCACGAGCTTCGGCTTGCCGCCGAACAGCCAGCCGAGGCCTTCACGGGTGAAATCGCCGTAAAGCGACAGCGTCTTGATCGCGAACACCCAGCCGGCATGAAGGCCGATGGGAAGATAAAGAGCACCGGTCCGCAACAAAGCGTAGGTCAGCACGAGACCGATGATGAACAGGCCGATGAGGCCGGGAACCGTCGTCGCCGTATCGAGATAGGGCGCCAGACAGAGAACGACAAAACGAAACCCGCCGAGCGGGTCGAAGCCGCCCGGCATGAACTCTTCCGGCGGCTTGAAAAAATGCGACGCGGCGTAAAGCAGGTTGGCGCCGATGAACGCGACCGCGGCGCCGTAATCTTCCATGAGGCCTTTGAAAAGAATGCCGCGAAAAAATATTTCCTCGAGAAGCGCGACGCTCAGCGCCGTCATCAGCGCCTTCACCGAGGAGCGCACCATCGAATAAAGCGGATCGGACAGTCCCGGCGTGAGCGCGCCCGCGAAGTACATGACGACGGCGAGCAGCGCCATCGACGCAACCGCGAGGACGAAGCCGGAAAAAAGATCGCGCCGGTCTTTTTCGCCGAGGCCGGCGTCGTGAAGCAGGCGCGGCCGCAGGAGCGACGGCGAGGCGAGCAGGAGCGCGACGCCTGAAAAGATGAAGATGCCGGAGAAGATCTGCTCGAACTCCGCGCGATGGCGCCGCGCCTCGACGAAAGAATTCCACAGACTGAAAACCCACGGACTGAGGATCGCGGCGGCGGCGAGCGCGGCGAGCACGAAGAGGAGAAGTTTTTTGTAAGGCTTCACCCTGAAGAATCCAGCGACGACTATGTTATAGTCGAAGCTGAATGGCAAACGAAGCGGCGGGAAAACTCAGCGGCAAAGTCGCGCTTATCACCGGCGCAAGCCGCGGCATAGGAAAGGCGGTCGCGCGGGCGTACGCCAGAGAGGGCGCGAAGGTATTTATCTGCGCGCGCAACGAAGCCGCGCTCGGGCAAGCTGCGGAGGAAATCCGCGCCGCGGGCGGCGACGCCGCCTTCGCCGCCGCCGACCTCGCGCGCGACGGCGCCGCCGAGCGCATCGTCCACGAGGTCGAGCGCCGCTACGGCCCACCCGACGTGCTGGTTAACAACGCCGGCATCCTCGGGCCGCGCGCGCCGATCGTCGCCTACCCGATCGACGCGTGGGAAGAGGTCATGCAGATCAACGTCAATTCCGTTTTCATTCTGACCCAGGCGGTCCTCCGCCTGATGACCGCGCGGCGGCAGGGGTCGATCATCAACGTCTCGTCGGGCGTGGGAAGAATCGGCAAGGCGCGCTGGGGCGCCTACGCGGTCTCGAAGTTCGCCATCGAAGGCTTGACGCAGGTATTGGCGGATGAGCTGAAGGAATGGAACATCCGCGCGAACGCCGTCAATCCCGGCGGCACGCGCACCGCGATGCGCGCCGAGGCCTATCCCGAGGAAGATCCCGCGACGCTGCCGAAGCCCGAGGAGATCACGCCGGTTTTTGTCTACCTGGCATCCGACGACTCGGCAACGGTTACGGGCCAATCGCTCGATGCGCGCGAGTGGATCAAAAAGTAATCCGCGCGTCCCGCCGCCGGATTGACCCCCCGCGAGCTTTCTTATAAAAACCCAGCAACTCATGAAAGCGAAGACCACTATGAAACTAATAGCAGCATGCGCCCTGCTCGTTTTCTTTTTCTCGCTCTCCACGGCCCACGCCCAGGAGGCGAAAAAGATCAAGATCGGTTACCCCGCGATCGCCTCGAACCAGATCCACATCTGGGTCGCCAAGGACGCCGGTTTGTTCAAGCACTACGGCCTCGATCCCGAGCTGGTGTTCTTTCGCGGCGGCCAGCTCGCGACTCAGGCTCTGGTCGCAGGCGACCCGCCGATTGTCAATATCGGCACTGTCGTGCAGGCGGGACTCCAGGGACACGACCTCGTGTTGATCGCTTCGTCGGAAAACTCTTACGCCTACTCCGTCGTCGGCAAGCCGACGACTCTCTCGAAGCTCGAGCAGCTGAAAGGCAAAAAGCTCGGCGTCAGCGGCTTCGGCTCGGCCTCGCACAACGCGGCGCTCATTCTGCTCCGGCGCCTCAATCTGGAGCCGAACAAGGACGTCGCCATCGTGGTCGCCGGCGGCACCGCCGAGCGCTTGGCGGCGATCGACGCCGGCCGGATCGACGCGACGCTATTGACGCCGTCGGAGATTCCGCGCGCCAAGAAACAGGGCATGGTGGAGGTTTACGACATGATGGATCTCGGTCTCGAGATCCAGGGCAACGGCTTCGCCACAACGCGATCCTACATCAAGGCGCAGCGGGACATCGTCAAATCGGCGCTCAAAGGCTACGTCGAGGCGATTCACTACATTCACAGCAGGCCCGCGGAGAGCAAAAAGATTATCGCCAGATATCTTCGCACCAACGACGCCGACGTCCTTGACGCGACCGTCGGCTGGTTCAACCGGCGGGTGCCAAAAAAGCCGTATCCCACGCTCAAAGGAATTCAGTTTTTGCTGGACGAATTTTCCGGCCAATTTCCGCAGGCGAAAAGCGCCAAGCCGGAGCAGTTCGTCGATCTGAGCCTGCTGCAGGAACTGGAAAAAGAGGGATTCTTCAACGAGATGGCGAAGCGCTATCCGTAACGGTCACGGCTTGAAGCCGCCGATCACGGAGCGCGTCTCGCCCTGCCAGAATCGCTTCACGCGCTCGAAGCCCGCGTTTTTGAGATAGTCCAGCTGGTCTTCGAGCGACGGGCGCATGCGGTCGAAGTTGAGAAAGCAGCCGCCGGACTTCAGCAGCGGAAAGATATCGGCGTAGATCCTTTGGATCGTCTTTAAATCTCGGACGTTGTGAATTGCGATCGACGAGACCGCCGCCTCGAAGCGATCGGTGATTTCCCGGCTCCATCCCGGCTTGCTGAAGTCGGCGAGGACATAGCCGAAGCGGCCCTTGAACGGCTTCATGCGCTCGCTGCCCAGGTCGGACATCGCCTGCGATCCGTCCTGGCACAGCGCCGTCGCATTGGGAAAGCGCGCGAGGAGATACATGGCAAGGCCGCCGTAGCCCGCGCCGACGTCGAGGATTTTGATCGCGGCATCTTTCTTGTACGGCAGCGCGGCGGCGAGCGCGGCGAACGCTTCCTGCCGGTCGGGCTCTCTCCCCTTCTGCCGCTCCGCCCACTCGGCGACGTAATCCTTCGAGTCCCAGTCGTGATGGTGCCACGGGTCGGGTATCTTCGCCATGCGTGTTCTCCTTACTATTGATCGGCAGCGATTTGAGATAGATATCATCCCGTGCTATGAGCGCAACCGTGAGGCGAACATGATCAAGACCCGCGGCGTCTATCACATCGGCATTCCGGTCAACGATATGGAGCGGGCGGTCAAGTTTTACACCGAGATCCTCGGCATGACCGTCGCCAAGCTCAACCGCGACGACATGGGCGACAAGCTCAACCGCGCCGATCTCCGCTGCGGCGACGATATGGTCGTCCTCTTCCAGCGGCCGCACGCGATCGAGAAGAACGCGCTCAAGGAAGAAGGCGCGACGCACCAGGCGTTCGTCGTGAGCGGCGAGGATTTCGACCTGGCGGCGAAGAAAATGAAGGACTGGGGCGTCAAGGTCTACGACATCCCCACCGTCGAGCGGGCGCGCGGCCGCGGTTTTTACTTCTTCGACAGCGAAGGCAATCTGCTTCAACTCTACGCGCCGCCGAAATAGCCATGGCGTTAAAACTTAGAATGACCTGCGGCCCGTACGACCGCGCTCGGGCGCTGATCGAAGGGGCGGTCAAGCCCGCAGGGATCGATCTCGACGTCACCGTCGCAAAAGACCCGGGACGCCCGCGTGTCGTCCTCGAGGGCGGCTACGATGTCGCCGAGTTTTACAGCGGTCTTTACATCGCGGACCTCGCCTATAAGACCTTCGGCTACACGGCGATTCCGATCTTCGTCAAGCGCATGTTCCGCCACTCGTACATTTACGTAAACAAGCACGCCGGCATCCGCGCGCCGAAGGACTTGAACGGAAAACGCGTCGGCATCCAGACCTGGTTCACGACGACGGCGCTGTGGGCGCGCGGCATTCTGGCGGACGAGTTCGGGGTCGATTTGAGCTCGATCACCTGGGTCGCCGCGCGCCGGGAGGGCATCGGCGATTGGAAAGCGCCGTCGTGGGTGAAGCTCGAGGTCGCCCCGCAAGGCGTGACGCAGCGCGAGCTGCTCGCTTCGGGGCGGGTTGACGCCGGCGTTACGACGGAGACCTGGGCGCCGGACGAGCATCCGGACATCGACTTTCTTTTCGCCAACCACGCTGCATTGGAACGCGACTACTATAAGCGCACGAGATTTTTTCCCATCATGCACACGCTCCTGATCAAGGACGCGGTGCTGGAGAAAAACCCGTGGGTCGCGATGAGCCTCTACAACGCGTGGCAGGAGTCGAAAAAGCGCTGCTACGAATGGCTCCAATGGCAGCGCGTGCACCAGACCGCGCTCTGGTACCGTGC
Organism: Binatia bacterium; assembly: GCA_036522615.1. GTDB lineage: Bacteria > Desulfobacterota > Binatia > UBA9968 > UBA9968 > JAJPJQ01. Next base: position 20,476 of record DATDFN010000298.1, read on the forward strand.
GCTGTGGGAAGAGGAGCGCGCCGCCGGCGGACGCGACTTCTATAAGTGGGGATTCCGCGACACGCGCGCCGAGGTCGACAAGATCCTCGAATATTGCCACCGCGACGGCATGACGCCGCGGCGATTCAAGCCCGAAGAGATGTTTCACCCGAGCACGCTGGACACGTAGAGGAGAATTATGAACCAAGCGATCGGCAAAAAGTTCCCGGATTTCGAGTTGACGGCCGACGACGGCAATAAAATTAAATTGTCGGCGCTCGCCGCCAATTTTCCGCTGTTACTGATTTTCTATCGCGGCTACTGGTGACCGAAATGCCAGGTGCAGTTGCGCCTGCTGACCGAATTTCAAAAAGAACTCGCCGTGAATTACTGCAAGCTCGCCGTCGTGAGCGTCGATCCGCCTGAGGTGAGCGCGGCCTTCAAGGCTGGCCTCGGCGCCGAGTTCCCGTTTCTCAGCGATCATGACCGCGCTGTGGTCCAGGCGTTGGACATGACGGAAAAGTCGAAGTCGCGCGGCGTGACCGCGATCCCGTACGGGTTCTCGCTGATGCCGGACCTCACCGTGCACAACATCTACTGCGGCTACTGGTACGTCGGCCGCCCGACGGTCGAAGAGCTGCGCCAGGATCTCCGCGCGATGATGAAGAAATGCCGGTCGGACTTCGATCCGCAGGCGTGATTACACATTGCGCGCCGCTGTGGTAAAGTAAAGCTATGACACAGGACGAGATCAAATCGACACTGGAAAAAGCGCTGCCGGACTCGACGGTCCGGGTCGACGATCTAACCGGCGGCGGCGATCATTTTCAGGTCTGGATTATCGCACCGGCGTTCGCCGGAAAAAGTCTTGTGGAACAACATCAAATGGTTTATGGAGTCCTGAAAGACGCGCTCGGGAGCGAGCAGATCCACGCGCTGGCGCTCAAGACCTACACCCCGGAGCAGTGGGAGCGGCTCGCCGCCAAGTCATAGGAGGAGCGATGGACGAGATACAGAACAAGATCGATCAGAAGGTAAAGAACAACAAGGTCATGCTTTTCATGAAGGGCTCGCCGCAGGCGCCGATGTGCGGCTTCTCGGCGCACACCGTCGAGATCCTGCAATCCTACGGCTATCCCTTCGAGACCGCCGACGTGCTCTCAGATCCGGCGGTGCGCGAGGGCATCAAGCGCTACTCCAACTGGCCGACGATCCCGCAGGTCTTTATCGGCGGCAAATTCGTCGGCGGCTGCGATATCGTGCACGAGCTGCACGAGCGCGGCGAGCTGGAGCCGATGCTCAAGAACGCGTTCGAGAAATAGGCGGGGAATTGATGGCGGAAGCGGTCAAGTTCTATTACAAGGCGAGCTGAACCACCTGCCGCAAAGCAAGAAGTTTCTTGCAAGCGAAAAAAGTCCCGTTGGAGGAGCGCGAGTACGGTAAGGACCCGCTCTCGGAGAAGGAATTGCGCGACCTCCTCGCCGGGGTCGAGGCGGCGGATTTTCTCAACCCGCGGAACGCGCTCTACCGCGAGCGCAACATGAAGCAAAAGCCGCCGTCGCGCGAAGACGCCATCAAGATGCTCCTCAAGGAGCCCAATCTCTTGAGGCGCCCGGTCCTCGTCAGGGGCCAGAAGAAAATCCTCGGCTTCAACGAAGCCGAAGCCGCGAAGCTGCTGTAATCCGGGAGGTGGCAGGATGGGTCGTCAGGTAAGAAGGAACGAGTTGCACGCGCGCCGCGTCCGGCGCCAGCGCCTGAAGCAGCTGCGCGAGCGCTACGCCAAGGCGAAGACGAGCGCCGAAAAAGACAAGATCATGGAAAAGGTCTCCCGCGTAGCGCCCTCGCTCTCCTCCGAGCAGTTCCTCACGCCGATCAAGACCGGCTGAGTCGTCCAGACTCGTCGACCGGTCATCTCTCCCGTCCGTCCCGACCGATTTCCCGGCCGGTGTTTCGCACGTGCGAAACGCCGGCAAACATAGTATAATCCGCCGCGTAGCCCTCCATGAAATCGCATAGAGTCGCGACCGGCATCCTGGGCCTCGACCCCTTGATCGAAGGCGGATTCCCCGCGGGGAAAAGTTATCTGCTCACCGGCGCGGCGGGAACGGGCAAAAGCATCTTCTGCATGCAGTTCCTGCTCAAGGGCCTCGCCGACGGTGAGAAGGCGGTCTACGTCTCGGTCGACGTCAAGCCTAACGCCATCCTCGATCACGGGACGGCGCTCGGCTGGGATCTTGGAAAATACGTCAAGACCAAGCAGCTCCTGATCCTCGACGCGTCCGCCTACTTCCTCGCGCGCGCGGGCACGCGCGACAAGGAGCTCGATGTGCAGAAGACCGTCACCGACCTCGGCGGCTATGTGAAGAACATGGAGGCGGTGCGCGTCGTTATCGACCCGGCCGGTCCGTTCGTCATGCAAGGCGACTCCGCGACGCGCGCGCAGGAGAACATGCGCATGCTCGTGCACGCGCTGGAAGAGGACGTCAACTCGACCAACCTTTTGACCTCATACGCGCTCGCCGATCCGGGCAGCGGCGCGTCGGGCATCGAAGAGTACCTCGTCGAGGGCGTGCTCGCGCTCGCGATCTCGCGCTCGCAGGAGCGCATCGTGCGCACCCTCGCCATCCGCAAGATGCGCGGCACCGCGATCGATCTCACCGAATATCCGTTCACGATCAAGAAGCCCAAGGGAATTGTGCTGAGCCCGCTGCTCTAGCGAAAGATGGCCGAGCGGAAAAAAATCTTCATCGCCGACGACGATCGGTTTTTCCGCGAGCTCTACCAGATGGTCCTCGGCGAGGAGGGCTACGACGTCACCTTCGCCATCACCGGCAGAGAGGCCGTCGAGAAATGGCCGGGCAACGATCCCGACCTGATCATCCTCGACGTGCTCATGCCGGAGTTGAACGGCTACGAGGTCTGCACGAAGCTCCGCGAGATGCCGGATTTCGCGATGACGCCGATCCTCATGCTGACCGGCCTCTCCGCCGACGAGGACAAGATCAAAGGCTACAACGTCGGCGCCGACGATTTTTTGACCAAGCCGTTCTCGCCGAAAGTGTTCCGCGAGCGCGTCAAGAACATTCTCGAGAGAAGTAAAGCGCGGAAAGGCCCAGCTCCGGCGCCTGCAGCCGCTCCGGCGGAGACTGCCGCGCAGCCCGCGCCGGCTGAGGCGCCCGTCGCCGCGCCCACAGCGCAGAAACCCGCCGAGGCGGTGCGGACCCTCGGACCCGGCGCCAACGTTTTCCAAGAACTTTTCGGCGGTCCCATTCCGCACGGCGTGAACGTTTTGATGATCGGACCTCTGGGCAGCGGGAAATCGTCCTTCTCGCGGTCGTTTTTAGCCGAAGGGCTGAAGCAAACCGAAAAGTGCATGTTTATTTGTCTCGACGACAGCCCGGGAAGAATTCGCCAGGCGTTGGGAGCTAAATACGGCGTCGATTCCGCCGCGTGCGAGGCTCAGGGGGCGCTCCGCTTCATCGACGCCTTTTCGTGGAGCGGAGGACGCATCCCCGCCGACGAGCCGTTCTGCGTCAAAGGCACTTTGGATCTCTCGGAACTATCGGCCCTGGTGACGGAGGCCGCCGAAGAGCTGGAACAGACCGAAGAGGCGAAAAAAGGCGGCCGCCGCCTGCTCGACTCCCTGTCGAGCCTGTTTCTCAAATTCGATCTGCCGTACATTCAGCGCTTCGTCGCCTACCTCGCGCGCTCCGGCCAATTCGCCGAGGTGACGACGCTATTTATCATCGAGCACGGCACCGGCGATGAACAGGCGCTCAACAACATTAAATATCTGATGGACGCGGTCGTCGAGTTCAAACACGATGAGCAGCGGTACCTCGCCAAGGTGCAGTCTCTCAAATGGGCGCAGGCCAAGCCGGAATGGCTCGACCTCACGCAAGGGACAGGATAAAACCCGATGGAATCCCCCATGAAACTCTTGGTCGTTGAAGGCCTCAAGCGCACGCCGCGGCAATTTTGGGAGAACTTGGAAGCGAAAGGCTACGTCGTTTCGCCGCTGCAAAACGCCTCGGAGTGCCCGCCGATCCTGGCGGCGGAAAACGACTGCGCCGTGCTGGTCGACGTGGATTACACGAAAAGCGGCGTGGAGGCGATCGGGGAGATTCGCGGGGCGGCGCCGAACGCCCTGATCCTCGCGCTCGGCTCTCAAGAAAAGCTCGTCGCGCTGGACAAGGCGCTCGAATCGGGCGCGAGCGACTTTCTCATCAAACACCCCGACCTCTCCCATCTTGAGGAGATCCCCTACGCGATCGCCCGCGCCAAGGCGGCGGTCGCACTCAGGCGCGAGATGGACGAGCTCCGAAAAAAGCTTGGCGCCGACGGCAGCTTCGTCTCCGACTATATCCTGCACGTCACCCAGGATCTCAAAGGCCCGCTCGCGGCGATGATGGGCTACATCGAGATCGCCGCTTCGTTGATCCCCGAAGGCGCGCCGGCCAACCAATTGCTCTCGCTGCAGCGCATCGAGGCGCTCGCGCGCCATCTGCTCGAGCTCATCACCAACCACACGAACGCGATCGAGATTCAAAGCGGCAAGATCGAGATGCACAAGGTGGCGCAGCCGATCAAACAGGCTCTCGAACTCGCGGTTCACGATCGCAAAGCGACGGCCGGCGCGAAGAACGTCGAGATCGTTCTGCAAACGCCGGACGACCTGCCGCCGGTCGCGATCGACGTCTTTCAGATCGAGCGTGCCGTGGGAAACATTATCAACAACGCGATCAGCTTGTCTCCGGCCGGAAGCCAGGTGACCGTCGCCGCGGAAGCCAAAGACGGCGAAGTCAGGGTGAGAGTCAAAGACAACGGCGCCGGAATCACGGAACAGGAGCTGCCGCATCTCTTCGACCGAACGAGAACGCTCCGGCGCCGCGGCGGCGACATCGACACCGTCGGCCTCTACGTCGCCGAGCGCATCGTTAAACTGCACGGCGGCCGCATCGAGGTGGAAAGCGACGCGCTGGAGGGAAACGCGCTGATCATCCGCCTGCCGATAGCCGGCTGACCGCCTGGACAAGCCGGCAACCGGCCGTTAAACTCCACTCCGTGAAGCGTCTCCTCGCGCTGCTCCTCTTCGCGCTCGCTGCTTCTCCCCTTCACGCCGCCGATATCCGCTTCGTCACCTGGCGCGACACTCAGGGCTTCTTGGAGCGTTTGATCGCCGAGTTCGAGGCGCAGAATCCCGATCTCAAGATCGTCCGCGACGTCGGACCGCACTCCTCCACCGAATTCCACGATCTCCTGGCGCAGAAATTCAGAAACCGCGACCGTGGGATGGACGTTTTCTTCATGGACGTGATCTGGCCGGCGGAGTTCGCGTCCGCCGGCTGGGCGCTGCCGCTCGATCGCTTTTTCCCCCGCGAGGCGCAAAAGCCATTCCTTCCGGCGGCAGTCCGCGCCAACACTTACGGCGGCGCGATCTATGGCGTTCCGCTCTTCGTCGACGCGGGCCTGCTCTATTACCGCAAGGACCTGCTGCAAAAATATAAGTTTTCGCCGCCGCGCACATGGCCCGAGCTGGTCGAGCAGGCGAAGACGATTGTCGCAGGCGAGAAGGACGCCGGCCTCACCGGCTTTTCCGGCCAGTTCAAGCAGTACGAAGGCCTGGTCTGCGACATGATGGAATACATCCTGAGCAACAACGGCGCGCTGTGGGACGAGGCGCGCCTCTCCGGCACGCTCCGCTCCGCCCGGGCGGAGGATGCCGTGCGCTTCGTGCGCGACCGCATCATCGGCGAGATTTCGCATCGCGGCGTGCTCGCCTATCAGGAGCCCGAGTCGCTCGCGCTGTTCAGCGAAGGCCGGGCGGTCTTTCATCGCAACTGGCCCTACGCGTGGGCCGAGACGAACGACGCAAATAAATCGAAAATCGCCGGCAGAGTCGGCATGACGCCGCTGCCCGCGTTTCCCGGCGGCGCCAGCGCGGCGGCGCTCGGCGGCTGGCAGCTCGGCATCAGCCGCTATTCGCGCCAGCCCGAACTCGCCTGGCGCTTCGTCGAATTCATGACGCGCGCCGAGACGCAGAAGCGCATCGCGCTCTGGACCGGGCGCGGCATGGCCCGCGAGGCGGTTTACCGCGACGCCGAGGTGCTGGAGAAGTATCCGCAGTTTCGCACGCAGCTCGAGATCTCGACGCGCGCCGCACCGCGGCCGACGACGCCCGTGTACGTGCCGCTGTCGAATATCATGCAGCGCTATTTCAGCGCCGCGATCTCGGCGCGGGACTCCGACATCGATGGTCTAGCGCGACACGCCGACCGCGAGATAGACCGCGTCCTCGATCTGCTGCGTGCGAGGGCGGCGCGATGAAACGCGGCGACCGCGCCGCCGTCTGGTTTGTCCTGCCGAGCCTCTTTCTTGTCGCGCTTTTTTCGATCTATCCGATCTGCGATTCGGTGCGTCTGAGCTTCTATCGCATGATCCTGATGCTCCCGTGGCTCGGCGAGAAGTTCGTCGGCCTCGAGAATTACGCGGACCTCGCGATCGATCCGGTCGCGCTGGCGTCGCTCGGCGTGACGCTTCTTTTCGTCGGCGTGACCGCGGCGCTCGAAGTGCTGGTCGGCGCCGGCATGGCGCTGCTCTTGAACGAGTCATTCCGCGGGCGGGGACTGGTCCGCGCCGCGGTGCTGGTGCCGTGGGCCATTCCTACGGTCGTCTCTTCGCAGATGTGGCGCTACATATTCAACGACCGCTACGGTCTTTTCAATTTTCTTATCTTCGGCCGCGATACGTCGCGCTATCTCGCCCCGCTCGCCGAGCCGTGGCTCGCCCGCGCCGCAATCATTTTCGCCGACGTGTGGAAGACGAGCTCATTCGCCGCGCTGATCATTCTCGCCGGACTGCAAACGATCCCCGACGAGCTCTACGAAGCGGCCGAGGTCGACGGCGCGAGCGCCTGGCAGAAGCTCCGCCGCATCACGCTGCCGCTGGTCAAGCCCGCGTTGCTGCTCGCGCTGCTCTTCCGCACGATCGACGCCTTCAAGGTTTTCGACCTCGTCTTCGTGATGACGCAGGGCGGCCCCGCCGACGCGACCAACGTGCTCCAGTTCTACGGCTACAAAAAAATCTTCGCCGAGGGGATGATCGGCTACGGCTCGGCGATATCCGTCGGCGTATTTCTCATCTCGCTCGCGCTCGCGCTCCTCTACATCAGGCTCATCGGCGCGCGCGTGCTTGAGCCGGGAGCCGCGCGGTGAAAAAATTCCTGCCGCCGATCGCCATCGCCGCCGTCGGCGTCTATAGCCTGCTGCCGTTTCTCTGGTTCGTGCTCGCGTCGTGGAAGAGCCCGGCGCAGCTGACCGCGATACCGCCGGTCGTCGTGCCGGAATTTCACTGGGGCTTTTACCACTCGGCGATCGTCAATTACGGCTTGCTCGGCTACATCAAGAACAGCGCGATTGTGGCCGGCGCGACAACGGCTGTGAGCATCGCCATCGGCAGCCTCGCCGCCTACGCGCTGACGCGCTTTCATGCGGCGTGGCTCAGATGGTATCTGCTCGTTTTGCTCTGCGTGTCGATGTTCCCGCAGATCGCCGTCGCCGGACCGGTCTGGCGCATTCTCGACGCGCTCGGCTGGCTCAACCGCTACCCCGGCATCATCGTCGCGTACATCTCGTTCTCGCTGCCGCTCGCGATCTGGATCCTCAGCACGTTTTTCAAAGAGCTGCCGTACGAGATCGAAGAGGCCGCGCTGGTCGACGGCTGCACGCGCGCCCAGGCGCTCAGAAAAATCGTCCTGCCGCTCGCGGCGCCCGGCATCTTCACCGCGGCGATCCTGGTGTTCATCTACGCGTGGAACGAGTTCTTCTTCGCGCTCATCATATTGACCTCGCCGCCGCTCCAGACGCTGCCGGTCGGCATCGCGCTGTTTCCCGGCGAGTACACGATTCCGTGGGGCGAGCTTGCCGCCGCGTCGACGATTGCGACGCTGCCGCTGATCGCGCTCACGCTCGTGTTCCAGCGGCGCATTGTCCGCGGCCTCTCCGCCGGCGCGGTGAAGGGCTAGCCATGGCATCGCTCAGCGTCAAAAGCGTGTCGAAATCCTTCGGGCGTGCGGGCGTCATCAACGATCTCTCGTTCGAGGTCGGCGATGGGGAATTTTGTGTGCTGCTCGGTCCGTCGGGATGCGGCAAGACGACGCTTTTGCGCATCATCGCCGGCCTGGAGGAAGCTTCCGGCGGCACGATCGCCATCGGCGGCCGGCGCGTCGATACGCTGCCGCCGCGCGACCGCGATCTGGCCTTCGTATTCCAGACCTACGCGCTCTATCCGCACCTGACCGTCGCGGAGAATCTTGCCTTCACGTTGGAAGTGCGCGGCGCCCGGCGCGCGGAAATCAACCGGCGCGTGGCCGAGACGGCGAAGACGCTCGGTCTCGACTCGCTGCTCGCGCGCAAGCCGCGCGAGCTCTCCGGCGGACAGCGGCAGCGCGTCGCCGTCGGCCGCGCGATTATCCGGCAGCCGAAAATTTTCCTCTTCGACGAACCGCTGTCGAATCTCGACGCCGCGCTCCGCGCCGAGATGCGCGTCGAGCTCGCGCGCCTGCACAAGCGCCTCGGCGCGACGATCCTCTACGTGACGCACGACCAGGCGGAGGCGATGACGCTCGCCGACAAGATCATCGTCCTCGACCGCGGCGCGATCCAGCAGACCGGCGCGCCCGCGGACATCTATCACGCGCCGGCCAATCCATTCGTCGCCGGCTTCGTCGGCAGCCCGCGCATGAATTTCGTCGACGGCGCGATCGACGCCCACGGCGTTTTCATCGGCGAGGACTGCCGCTTCGATCTGGCCGACATTCTGCCGCCTGATCTCAGCCGCGAAGGGACTCCTCTTACGATCGGCATACGGCCCGAGGACTTGATATCGGCGGCCGACCGATCCGTTGCGATCGAGGGCCGCGTCGAGATCGTCGAGGACCTGGGCTCCGATAAGTTCGTCCACGTCGCGAGCGCCAAACGCGGCTGGGTCGCGCGCATGGCACCCGATGTCGCGCTCAAGCCCGGCTACCCCGCCCGCCTCCGCGCCGCGGACGGAAAGCTCCATATTTTCCACGCCGGCCGGCGCGTCGGCCGATCGTCGTAGCTTTACCTGCATCCAGTATATATCCCCGTTGACCCGACTGCCTCCGGAGCTAGATAAGGAAGAAAGCAGCGGTTCCGCTGCGATCAAATCCACGAAAGGGGGTGGGTCAATGTCATTGAAAACATTGCTCGCCATTACGCTTATCGTGCCGCTAATGGGTCTCGCAGCTTGCAAGAACAGCGCACGGGACAACAGCTCGGGAACCAACCTCTCGAGAAACAGCGGCGACACATCGTCGGGCGCGACCAGCAGCCCAAGCGGTTCGCCCAGCAGCTCGCCGGGTTCGGGCACTTCGTCGAGCGGCTCGGCCTCGTCCGGTCAGAGCTCCTCGGGGTCGCCGATGGATTCCGGCGCCGGATCGTCCGCAGGCTCCAGCTCGGCCGGCGGCGAATCGGGCAGCTCCAACGCCGCGGGTCAGCGCGGATAAATATCCTGAGGCGTCGGAGTTTCGCTTCGGCTCTCCACCCGGCCGCGTTTAGCGCGGCTGGAAACAAAAAGGCCGCCGGCACTAGCCGGCGGCCTTTTTTGTTTACTCAAGCAACTTACGGAACCGTTTAGTCGTGACGATAGTAGTCGTACCAGCCGTTCCAGTTATTTTCCGCGAAGTCGCGCCTATCGTGTCTTAGCTCCGCTATGTCGCGGCGCAGCCTCGCCTCGTCGTCGCGAATCCGCTGCTCGTCCTCCGCAAGCTGCCGCCGTCCCGCGCCGTTCCGGAGATGCCTGTCGTAGATATCGCGGTCGCGCGTCAGCTGCTCTTGATCGCGGTCGATTACCCTTTGATCGTAGCGGATCTCACCGCGGCTCTGCGCGTGAACGGGAGCGGCGAAGCCGATCAGCGATCCCGCCAGCAAACCGCCGAAGACGATATTTTTATACGTCGATTTCTTCATATCTACCTCCTTAAGCGATTTTACGCGGCCGTTAGACGGCCGTATTCATAGTTAGAGCAACGCCCATGCCAGAAAATATGCACGTGATACGGCGATATTTCGTTACCGGCAAATCAGGGGTCGTTCACTATGTACCGTGGAGGGAAGTTTCTTCGTTGGGGTAAACACCCCAGGCGGATCAACTCACAAAAGCGCGGCTGCTTCTTTATCGAGAAACCACAACAATCGTCCGTTGAGCGGCGCGACGCGCGCGGCGGGAAGATCGGCGCCGCCGCGAAGCGTCTGCTTCACGGCCGCTGCCTTCGATTTGCCCGACACGAGAAAGGCAACCTCGGCCGCGGAGTTCAACAGCGGCAGCGTGAACGTGACGCGGTCCGTCTTGAGCTTGTCGACGTATACGGCAACGACAAGCCGCTCGCGCTCTTCGAGCGCGGCGCTGCCGGGAAAAAGCGACGCGGCATGGCCCTCCTCGCCCAGGCCCAGAAAAACGAGATCGAAGCGCGGCAAGGCCCCGCGGTAGAGAGCGAAGAAATCGCGCAAGAGAGCTTCGTAAGCGGCGGCGGCTTCCGCGGATCCGCGCTCCGTCTCGATGCGGTGGATGTTCGCCGCCGGTGCCGGCACGCGCGAAAGCAGCGCCTCGTAGGCCATACGATAGTTGCTGTCGGGATGATCGGCCGGCACCGAGCGCTCGTCGCCCCAGAAGAAATGAACGCGATCCCACGCGATCCGCGAGCGAAATTCCCCCCCGGCGAGCGCGACGTACAGCGCGCGCGGCGTGTTCCCGCCCGAGAGCGCGACGGCGAAGCGTCCCGCGCGCGCAATCGCCTCGTCCGCCGAGCGCACCCACTCTGCCGCGGCCTTGCGGGCGAGATCCCCGATATCGGCGCAGACGATCTCTTCGCGCCGCGTCGTCATGACTGGTTCTCGGCGTGTGCGCCGAAATATGCCGCGCCGCGAAGCGCCGTCTCCTCGTTCAGAATAACCTGGACGGGAATGCGCGCCAGCAGCTCGGCGTAACGGCCCTTGCCGACAAATGCGTGCATGAACGTGCCGTCGACGAGCTTTTTGAGGATCTTCGGCGCGATGCCGCCGCCGACGCACACGCCGCCGAGCGCCTTGGCTCGGAGCGCCAGGTTTCCGGCCTCCGCGCCGTACGCCGACACGAAATGGTCGAGCGCCTGCACGCAGATCTCCGCCTCGCCGGCGAGGGCCGCGCGCGAAATCGCTGCGGTGGGATCTTCTTTCGCGAGGCGTTCGCCGAGCCAGGCCGGCGCTTCGTAACGCCCGGTGTCTTTGAGAAAGCTATAAATGTTGAAAATCCCCGGACCGGAGATCACCCGCTCGCAGCTGACGTGGCCGAAGCGCGCCGCGAGGTACGAAAGCAGCTCGATGTGTTGCGGCGTGTGCGGCGCGTAGTCGGCGTGGCCGCCTTCGGAAGCGAGCACGCGATAAGCGCCGGATGCCGGGTAGAGAATCGCCTCGCCGAGACCGGTGCCGGCCGCGATCAACGCCATGTTTGCGCGCGGATCGCAGCTGCCGACGTTCAACACGGTAAATTCGGAGCTGTCGAGCGTCCCCGCTCCGTAGCCGGTCGCTTCCAGGTCGTTGAGCAGACCGACGGAGCCGAGGCCCAAGCGCCGCGCGAGCACCCGCCCGTCGACGAACCACGGCAGGTTCGGCGTTTTGACGGTCTCGTCGATTACCGGACCGGCGACGCCGAAGCAGGCCCCGGTGAGCGCCGCCGGATGCGCGGCGTTAAAATCGTCCAGGACCGCTTCGAGCGAAGGGTATTTTTTGCTGGGATAAGTATTCTTCGCGCCCGCGACGAGCTTCCCGTCCGCGAGGGAAAAAAGTCCGATCTTCGTCTTCGTTCCCCCGATGTCGCCCGCGAGAATCATGAAATTTCATGTTTCGAATTTCGCGCTGCCGAAACTCAAAACTATTCTCATAGTTTCCGCCAGTGATGGCCGTCTTTTTCGATAAAGGCGTCCGCTTCCTTCGGCCCCCAGCTGCCCGCGGGATAAATCGGAATGAAATCGGCTCGCGTCTTGTGCCACGCGTTCAGCAGCGGCGTGAGCAGCGCCCACGCCACCTCGACCCAGTCCTGGCGCGTAAACAGCGTGGAATCGCCGCGCAGCACGTCGAGCAGCAGCGTTTCGTATGCTTCCGGCGGAGCGGCGCCGAACGCGACCTCGTAGTCGAAGTCGAGGCTCAGCGAGTTCACACAGACCTCCGGTCCCGGCGGTTTGACTTCGAATGTAAGCGACACGCCCTCGTCGGGCTGAATGCGCATCACGAGCACGTTCGAGCCGAGTCCATCGACCGCGGCGCACGACTGAAAAAACGTGAGCGGCGGCTTCTTGAAATGGATCGCGATCTCGGTCACGCGCTTGGCGAGCCGCTTGCCCGAGCGGAGGTAAAACGGCACGCCCTGCCAGCGCCAGTTGTCGATCCAGAGTTTGAGCGCGGCGTAGGTCTCGGTCGTCGACGCCGCGTCGACGCCCTCCTCCTGACGATAGCCGGGCACCGCCTTGCCATTGATCTCGCCGGGACCATACTGCCCGCGCACCGCCTCGTCGGGCGAGATCGGCCGGATCGCGTGCAACACTTTCGCTTTCTCGTCGTGCACCGCGTCGGCGGCGAAGAACGCCGGCGGCTCCATCGCCGTCATGCACACGAGCTGCAACAGATGATTCTGGAACATGTCGCGCAGCGCGCCCGCCTGCTCGTAGTAGGCGCCGCGCGCTTCCACGCCGACGGTCTCGCCCGCGGTGATCTGCACGTAATCGACGTAGCGCCGGTTCCAGATCGGCTCGAAGACGGCGTTGCCGAACCGAAAGACGAGAATATTCTGCACCGTCTCCTTCCCGAGATAGTGATCGATGCGATAGATCTGGCTCTCGTCGAAGCACTCGTGCAGTTCGCGGTTCAATTGGCGCGCGGTCTCGAGGTCGATGCCGAACGGCTTCTCGACGACGAGCCGCGTCCAGCCGCCGGTCTCCTGATGCCGGCCGGCGAGGCCGGCGACCGCGATCTGGCGCGCGACCGGCGCGTACTGATCGGGCGGGATCGCTAGATAAAGCACTCTCCGTCCCTCGGTGCCGTGCTCGCGCTCGAGCTGGTAGAGGCGGTCTTTCATCCGCAGATAGCTGTCGGGCTCGCGGTGATTGGCGGGCACGTAGTGAAGCAGCTCGGCGAAGCGCGCCCACTCGTTATCGTTTCCGATGCCGCCGCGGGCGAAACGCGCGACCGCGTCGCGCATCTGGCGCCGGAAGTCGTCGTCGCTCACCGCCGAGCGGGCGCTGCCGACGATGAGGAGGCCCTCGGGCAGACGCCGGCTCAAATGGAGATGATACAGCGCGGGGATGAGCTTTCGCTTGTTGAGATCGCCGGTCGCGCCGAAGATCACGAGCGCGCTGCGCTCCGGATGCCCGGCGGCGCGCGCCGACTCGCGCACGGATTCCATCGTCGCTTCCACGTTCAGTCCTTCTTGATGGCGTGCCCGCCGAACTCGTGGCGCATCATCGCGAGCAGCTTGTCGGTGAACGAGTCGGAGTCGCGCGAGCGCAGCCGCTCGAGCAGCGAGAGCGTGATGACCGGCGCCGGGACGTCGAGATCGACCGCTTCGAACGCGGTCCAGCGGCCTTCGCCGGAGTCGTCGACGTAGGGCTTAATGCCTGTGAGCGCCGGGTTGTCCTTCAGACCGTCCGCGATCAGATCCAGCAGCCACGAGCGCACGACGCTGCCGGTGCGCCAGATCTCCGAGATCGCGTGCAGGTCCAGGCTGAAATCCTTTTTATGCTGCATGATCGCGAAGCCCTCGGCGTACGCCTGCATGAGGCCATACTCGATGCCGTTGTGGATCATCTTGACGAAGTGGCCGGCGCCGCTCGGCCCGACGTGGCCCCAGCCCTTGTCGGGGCCCGGCGCGAGCGTTTGAAATATCGGCGTCAGCCGCTCGACCGGCGCGCGGGCGCCGCCGATCATCAGGCTGTAGCCTTCCTTCAGACCCCAAATGCCGCCGCTCGTTCCGCAGTCGATGTAATCGACGCCCGACGCCTTGAGATCGTCGGCGCGGCGCATCGTGTCCTTATAGTTGCTGTTGCCGCCGTCGATGACGGCGTCGCCGCCTTCGATCGAGCCCTTGAGCGCAGCAATCGTATCGTCGACGGGCTTTCCCGACGGCACCATGAGCCAGACCGCGCGCGGCCGCCGGAGAGCGGCGACGAAATCCGCCAGCGAATCGACCCCGGCCGCGCCGAATCCCGCGACCCGCTGGACCGCCTCGCGACTGCGGTCGTACGCGACGACTTTGTGGCCGCCGCGGACGAGCCGCTCGGTCATGTTGGCGCCCATTCTCCCGAGGCCGATCATGCCGAGTTCCATGGGACTCTCCTTCCCTTACGCGCGCACGATATCGAGCACCTGCTTGAGGCCTCCCTCAGGGTCGCCGCCGAGATTGATCCTGAGAACGCGCCGCTTTCTCTGCTTGAGCGCGGTGAAGTCGCCGAGCGCCTGCGCGCGGATGAGCGCGCCGAACGTGTAATCGGTCTCGGGCACCGGCAGGTCCTCCGCCGGCTCGTCGACGAGCTGCAGCACGAGGATGGAGTTCGGGCCGCCCTTGTGCAGCTGCCCGGTCGAGTGGAGAAAGCGGGGGCCGTAGCCCATCGTCGCCGCGAGCCGCATGCGATCGCGCAGCGCGGTCGAGAGCGCGGTCAGCGCCTCGGTGTTGCGCGCGCTCGGATTCAAATAGGCCTGGACCGAGACGTAGTCGCGCTCTTTTTTCTTTCCCAGCCACGACGAGATTCCCTGGCGCAGCGCGGGCGCGCTCGCGACGAAAACCTCATCTTTCGGCTTCGCCGTCTTCTCGCCGCCTTTTCTCGCCATCGCCTCCTTGGCGAGGTCCTTGGCGAGCTGGACGTCAGGCTGATTGAACGGATGAATCCCGATCGCGGCGCCAGCGGCGGCGACGGCCGCTTCCCAGCGGAAGAACTCCTGGCCGATGTCGATTTTCCGTCCGACGTCGATGCGCGCCACGGGATGGCCCGCGTGCTCGAGCGCTTTCACCTTGGCGTCGAGGTCCTTATCGTCGCCGTCCATTCTCAGATAAACGAAGAAGCGGTCGCCGTCGTATTTCTCCGGCGCGGCCGGCGGCTCGGTGGCGACGGGGACGATGCCTTTCTTGTCCTTACCGGTGCTTTCGGCGATCAGCTGCTCGACCCAGGTCGGAAACGCGGCGAGCGACGGCGAAGCGATGAAGGTGACTTTGTCGCGCTTGGCGAGCGTGAGCTCGCCCAGCGCCGCGCCGAGCGCGAGCGCGGGGTTGTCGGCGCCGTTGGCGGTCGCCTGCGCCATGCGCCGCGCGGCATCGAGCACCGCCGCGATATCGACGCCGATCAGCGCCGCCGGGACGAGGCCGAAGGCGGTGAGTGCGGAATAGCGCCCGCCGACATCCGGCGTCGCCTGGAACACCGCGCGGAATTTTCTCTGGTGCGCGAGCTTTTCGAGCGGCGTGCCGGGATCGGTGATCGCGGCAAAGTTCTCCCCCGGCGGGCCTTTGGACTCGCCGACCTTGCGCCAGAAATAATAAAAAAACGAATTGGGCTCCATCGTGGTGCCCGATTTGCTCGACACTAAAAACAGCGTGCGCTGGGGATCGATTTTTCCTTCGACGGCGCGCACCGCCGCGGGATGCGTGCTGTCGAGGACGATGAGCTCGGGATATCCCGCCGCGTTGCCGAACGTGCGCTGGAAAACTTCCGGCGCGAGGCTCGAGCCGCCCATGCCGAGCACCACGACATGCTTGAAGCCGTCGGCCTTGACCTTGTCGGCGAACGCGCGGATGTCGCGCACCTGATCGCGCATCTTCTCCGGCAGATCGAGCCAGCCGAGACGGTCGGCTAGCTCGGGAACTTTTTCCGCCGACCAGAGCGTCGTGTCTTTCTGCCAAAGACGCGCGGCGAAGTTCTCCGCCTGCCACGATTTGATGCGCCGGTCGACGCGGCTCTGGTATTTGCCGAGGCGGAATTCCTGGCGGTTGAGCGCGGCGCTCGGCCCCTTGCTCGAAGCGGAGGCGAGCGCGGCGCGCTTTTTCTCCAGCGCCGCGAGAAGATCGTCGAACGACTTGACGAACGCGGCGACGCCGTCGTCCTGGAGTTTTTGGCCCACCGCTTCGAGATCGACGCCGAGCTTGGCGAGGCGATCGAGCGCGCCGTACGCCTCGTCGAGATTTTCCTTGACGCTCGGCCCGCGCGCCTCGCCGTGGTCGCGGAACGCGTCGATCGTCGCCGGCGGCAGCGTATTCACGGTATCGGGGCCGATCAGATGCTCGACGTAGAGCACGTCGGAATACTCCGGGTTCTTCGTGCCGGTGCTCGCCCACAGCGGCCGCTGCACGCGGCCGCCGCGGCTTTTGAGCTTGGCGAAGCCCTCGCCGTGGAAAATCTCCTCGAAGCGGCGGTACACCGCCTTGGAGTTGGCGATGGCGATCTTGCCGCGCAGCGCGAGCGCCTCGGGCGTGCCGATCTTTTCGAGCTCCTTGTCGATGAGCGTGTCGACGCGGCTCACGAAGAACGACGCCACCGACGCGATCGCGCGCGGATTGGCCGCGCGCTCGAGCCCCTGCGCGTACGCGCGCGCCACCGCCTCGTAGTGGCCCATCGAGAACATGAGCGTGATGTTGACGTTGATCCCCTCGGAGGTGAGCTGCTCGATCGCCGGAATGCCCGCCGGCGTCGCCGGCACCTTGATCATGATATTGGGGCGGTTCACTTCTTTCTTGAGACGCCGCGCTTCGGCCATCGTGCCGTCGGTATCATGGGCGAGAGTCGGCGAGACCTCGATGCTCACGAAGCCGTCGGCGCCGCCGGTCTCGTCGTACACCGGCCTGAGGATGTCGGCGGCGGAGCGGATGTCCTCGATCACGAGCCGCTCGCAGATCTTGCCGGTCTCGACCTTGGGATCGTCGGCGAGCGCCGCCTTGATCGTCTCGTCGTAGATGTCGCCGTGCGCGATCGCCTTCTCGAAGATCGTCGGGTTGCTCGTCATGCCGCGCAGCCCGTCCTCGTCGATCAGCTTCTTCAGCTCGCCGCTCTTGAACAAACTGCGGTGGATGTAGTCGAGCCAGACCGACTGTCCGTAACGCAACAATTCTTTCATCCGGTTCATGAACGTCTCCTGACAAAATTATGAAGCTTTATTGCCGCCGGCAAAAGTTTTTTCCAGGCGCTTGACCTTCTCCAGGCGCCGGACGTGGCGCTCGGCGCCCGAGAAGCGCGCGTGGAGAAAGGCGCCGACAAGCTCCGCGGCGAGCTCGGGGCCGATGACGCGCGCGCCGAGCACGAGCACGTTGGTGTCGTCGTGCTCGACACCCTGATGCGCCGAGTAGGTGTCGTGGCACAGGCCGGCGCGGACGCCGGGAATTTTATTCGCCGCGACGCTCGCGCCCACGCCGCTGCCGCAGATGAGGATGGCGCGCTCGGCGCGCCCTTCGACGACCGCGCGCCCGACCGCCTCGGCGTAATCGGGATAATCGACCGGATCGGTGCTGTTCGTGCCGAGGTCGAGGACTTCATGGCCGAGGCCTTTGACGCAGGGGATCAGCTCCTGCTTCAACAAAAAGCCCGCATGGTCCGCGCCGAAGGCAACCCGCATGATGATCTCCTAACTGGATTACAGCAGGCTCGACGCACTCCCCCTCCCCCTTCCCTCTCCCCCGCTGCGGGGAGAGGATTAAGGTGAGGGGGTTTTCGATAATGCCAGCGCCCGCTCGACGACGTTGTCGACGGTGAAGCCCAATTTCTCCATCACCACGTTGCCCGGCGCCGAGGCGCCGAAGCGCTCGATGCCGACGACGTCGCCGCCGTCGCCGACGTATTTCTGCCAGCCCTGCGGAATGCCGGCCTCGATCGCGAGCCGGCGCTTGACACCGGGCGGCAGCACCGCGTCGCGATAATCCTTGGGCTGCTCGTCGAACAATTCCCAGCTCGGCATCGACACGACGCGCGCCTGGATGTTTTTCTCAGCCAGCTTCGCGCGCGCGCCGACCGCGAGCGAAAGCTCCGAGCCGGTTCCGATCAGAATCATGTCCGGCCTGCCGCCGGGCGCGTCGGCGAGCACGTACGCGCCTTTGCGCACGCCCTCGGCGGAGGCGAATTGTTTGCGATCGAGCGTCGGCATGTTCTGGCGCGAGAGCGCGAGCGCGACCGGCCGGTCGCGGCTCTCGACCGCGATTTTCCACGCGACCGCCGTCTCGTTGGCGTCGCCGGGGCGGATCAGGACGAGGCGCGGGATCGCGCGCAGCGCGGCGTAATGCTCGACCGGCTGATGCGTCGGCCCGTCCTCGCCGACGCCGATGCTGTCGTGGGTAAAGACGTAGATCACGCCCAGTTCCATCAACGCCGCCAAGCGGATCGACGGCCGCATGTAGTCGGCGAACATGAGGAACGTCGACGCGAACGGGATCACGCCGCCGTGCGCGGCCATGCCGTTCGACGCCGCGCCCATGCCGTGCTCGCGCACGCCGTAGTGAATGTTGCGCCCGAAGTAGCCGAAGCCGCCGCCCGACGCGCCCTGGCTTTTCGAGTAGTCGTGCGCGGGCGTCTCGAAGTCGCCCATTTTATTCAGCACCGTGTATGTCGACGGGTTCAAATCGGCCGAGCCGCCGATCAGCGTCGGCAGCTTGGCCGCGAGCGCGTTCAAGACTTTGCCCGCCGCCGCGCGCGTCGCGACGCCTTTGGGATCGGCGGGAAACTCCGGCAACTCCGCGTCCCAGCCCGCAGGAAGCTTGCGCGCGAGCGCGGTCTCGACTTCTTTCGCTTCGTTGGAGAATTGCTGTTTATATTTGGAAAATTTCTCCCGCCAGTCCGCTTCCGCCTTCTCGCCCCTGCCGATCGCCTCGCGAAAGTGCGCGAGCGCTTCGTCGGGAATGAAAAACGGCGGCTCCTGCGGCCAGCCGAGATTCTGCTTGGTGGCCTTGACTTCCTCGGCGCCGAGCGGCGAGCCGTGCGCCTCGAAGCTGTCGTGCTTTCCCGGCGAGCCGTAGCCGATGTGCGTCCTTAATATGATCAGCGACGGCCGGCCGCGCTCCTGCTGCGCGGCCTTGACCGCGCGCTCGATCGCGGCGAGATCGTTGCCGTCGGAAACCGTCTGCGTGTGCCAGCCGTAGGCGTCGAATCGCTTCGCCGTGTCGTCGCTGAAGGTAAGATCGGTCGTTGCCGCGAGCGACACGCGGTTGTCGTCGTAGAGATAAATGAGCTTCCCGAGCTTCAGATGGCCGGCGAGGCTGGCGGCCTCCGCCGCGACGCCTTCCATCAGGTCGCCGTCGCTCACGATCGCGTAAGTATAATGGTCGAAGATATCGAGCCCCGGCTTGTTGTAGCGCGCGGCGAGAAAAGCCTCCGCGATCCCCATGCCGACGCCGTTGCCGAAGCCTTGGCCGAGCGGACCGGTCGTCACCTCGACGCCGGGCGTGAGCTCGCGCTCGGGATGGCCCGGCGTGATGCTCTCCCACTGGCGGAAATGCTTGATCTGATCGAGCGAGACCGCGTAGCCGGTGAGGTGCAGCATGCTGTAGAGCAGCATGGACCCGTGGCCGGCGGAGAGGACGAAGCGGTCGCGGTCGGGCCAGTCGGGATTTTTGGGATTATGCTTTAAGATGCGCGTCCAGAGGACGTACGCCGCGGCCGCGAGCCCCATCGGCGCGCCCGGATGGCCGGACTTCGCCTTTTCCACCGCGTCGACCGACAGCATGCGTATCGTGTTGACGCACAACTCATCCAACCGGCTCGGCTCGCTCAACGTTTAATCCTCCATTTTAAGGAATATCAAAAGAGCGCCGATTAGCAAGGTTAAAAGCCGATTGACATCTCGCTCGCTTGCGGCCTATAGCGAACTCAGATGGAGTTGCGCGACCACCCGCTCCTGACCTATCGCGGCATCCGCTCATGGCCGCCGGTCTGGACGCAGATTCGCGGCGACGACGCTGCGCGCCCGCGCGGCGAGGTCGGCATCTTGAAAGAGATTCATTTCTCGATTGATCCGCCGGGCCAAGCGAGCGGCGCGCCGGGCGGCTACAACCGCATCTATTTGTTCATCGAGCACGACGCCAAGAGTTATCTCGGCTGCTTAATGATGGAGGATCGCGCATTCTGCCAGCAGCTGGCGGCGCTCCTGCAAAGCCAGTGCGGCCGCACGATCGCCGAGATCGGCGGCCTCGACCTCGGCGCCACCCTCTGACTGCGCTTTCAGCCGCTAGACAACGCCCGGCAAAAGTGATGCAGTCAAGTCTTGAGGTTTAGAGATCATCCGCTTTTATCCTTCACAGGCCGTCACAGCTGGCCGCCGGTCTGGACCTGGATCGGAGGCGACCGCGATCGATACCTCCGCGGCGAGATCGGCGTGTTGAAAGAAGTCAGGCTCTCCGCGCATCCCGCGCAAAAGTGTTTTCTGGTCATCGAGCACGAGAACGCTTTATATATGGGTTGCGTTCTGATCGGCGATGTGACTTTTTGCCAACAGGTTTTCGAACTGCTGACAAAACACCGCGGCGATCGCATCGAGGCGATCGGCGACCTCGATGTCGACCACCTGCTATAGCTGCCTCGCCACACACGCATATCACGCCTCTCGTCAGCCTAGCGCTCCTTGCTTCAAAGGACTAGGATGTATACCGCCATGATCCGTGGTCTTCACAACGTCAACAGCAACGTTACGCGCAATATCGCCGACAGCGGGCAGTACGACATCGTCGCGCTCGCCGCCTCTGCGGGCGGGCTGCGCGCGCTGAGCTATATTCTCGCGGCGCTGCCGGCCGATTTTCCCGCCGCGCTCGTCGTCGTGCAGCATCTCGACCCGCGCCACCGGAGCCTCATGGCC
>DATDFN010000299.1:0-32477 GCA_036522615.1 Binatia bacterium
ATCCGTCGCGCTGATCGCCCATGATCGTCGATCGTCTGAGACCTGCCCCTTCGGGCGATTGGTATTCGCCGCTCCCAGCACCGTGCGAACGTCATCCAACCCCAGGCCCATGTTGTTGAGTACGGTCGGATTCACGTCCACGCGCACCGCGGGCGGTGCCCCCCCACCGACAAACACCTGCCCGACGCCCTCCACCTGCGCGAGCTTCTGCTGCAGAATCGACGAGGCCGCATCGTACATGCGCGGGCGGTCATACAGTTCGGACGTGATCGTGAGAATAAGCACCGGCGCATCCGCGGGATTTACCTTGCGATAATTGGGTCGGCTCGGCAGGTTGGTCGGAAGCTGTCCCGCCGCCGCATTGATCGCGGCCTGCACGTCGCGCGCCGCCGCGTCGATGTTGCGATTCAAATCGAACTGCAAAACGATCGACGTCGAGCCGATCGAGCTCGACGACGTCATCTCCGTGATGCCGGCGATGCGGCCGAACTGGCGCTCGAGCGGCGTCGCGACCGCCGATGCCATCGTTTCCGGGCTCGCGCCCGGGAGCCGCGCCTGGACGCGGATCGTCGGAAAATCGACCTGCGGCAGCGGCGATACCGGCAGAAAGTGATACGCGATCACGCCCGCGAGCCCTACCGCGATCGTGAGGAGCGTCGTGGCGACGGGCCGCCGGATGAAAGGCGTCGAGAGGCTCACACGCTCCCCTCCGGCAGAGCATGCATCCGCCGCGCGCGGAGCCGGCGCAACCGCCGGGCGACGCGGTCGAACGCGAGGTAGATCACCGGCGTGGTATAGAGCGTCAGCAGCTGGCTGAAGATGAGGCCGCCGATGATCGAGATGCCGAGCGGCCGGCGCAGCTCGGCGCCCATGCCGGTGCCGAGCGCCAGCGGCACGCCGCCGAGCAGCGCCGCCATCGTCGTCATCATGATCGGGCGGAAGCGCAGCAGGCACGCCTGGTAGATCGCGTCGCGCGGGCTCTTCCCTTCCTCGCGCTCGGCGTCGAGCGCGAAATCGATCATCATGATCGCGTTCTTCTTGACGATGCCGATCAACAGGATGATGCCGATCAGCGCGATGACGCTGAAATCGCTGCGGCAGATGATCAGCGCGAGCAGCGCGCCGACGCCCGCCGACGGCAGCGTGGAAAGAATCGTGATCGGGTGAATGTAGCTCTCGTAGAGCACGCCGAGGACGATGTAGACGGTCACGAGCGCGGCGAGGATCAAAAACGGCTCGTTCACGAGCGACGCCTGGAACGCCTGCGCCGTGCCCTGAAAGCCCGCCGCGATGCTCGCCGGCAGCCCGACATCGCGCCGCGCCTGCTCGACGGCGTTGACCGCGTCGCCGAGCGACGCGCCCGGCGCGAGATTGAAAGAGACGGTGACGGCGGGAAACTGCCCCTGGTGATTGATCGCGAGCGGCGCGTTCGAAGCATTCAGCTGCGTGAAGGTGCCGAGGGGAACCGTGCCTCCGCCGCTCGATTGCACGTAAAGGTTCGCCAGATTCTGCGGGTCGCGCCGGAAATCCGGCTGCGCCTCCAAGATGACGTGGTACTGGTTCAGCTGTGTGAAGATCGTCGAAACCTGGCGCTGTCCGAAGGCGTCGTACAGCGTGTTGTCGAACGCCTGCGGCGTGATGCCGAGCCGCGAAGCGGTCGCGCGATCGATCGCGAGAGTGGTTCTGAGGCCGCGGTCCTGCTGATCCGTGGCGACGTCGCGCAGCACGGACTCCGATTGCAGCCGCTGGACGAAGCGCGGCACCCACAAGGCGAGCTCCGCGCCGTCGGCATCCTCGAGACTGTATTGAAACTGCGTCCGGCTGACCCGATCCTCGACCGTCAGGTCCTGCACCGGCTGCATGAAAAGCGTGATCCCATCGACCCCGGCGAGCTTCGGCTGAAGTCGCCTGATCACGTCGCTGGCGGAGATGCGGCGCTCCTCGATCGGCTTCAAGTTGATCTGGATGCGGCCGCTGTTGATCGTGGTATTCGTGCCGTCGACGCCGATGAAAGAGCTGAGACTTGCGACCGCGGGGTCCTGAAGAATGACGCGGCCGAGCGCCTGCTGCCGGTCGGCCATGCCGGTAAACGAGATGCTCTGCGGCGCCTCGGAGATGCCGAGGATCACGCCGGTGTCCTGCACGGGAAAAAATCCCTTCGGGATGAAAATGTAGAGCAGGACGGTGCAGATGAGCGTCGCCGCCGCCACCCAGAGCGTCGCGGTCTGGCGCTCCAGCACCCAGTTGAGCGTCCGGCCGTAGAACGCGATGATATTTTGAAACATTCTATCCGACGCGCGGTAGAAGCGGCTCTGCTCGGATTCTCTCTTGTGGCGCAGCAGCTTCGCGCACATGACCGGCGTCAAAGTTAGCGAGACGACCGCCGAGACGAGAATCGTGACGGCGAGCGTCACCGCGAACTCGCGAAAAAGCCGCCCGACGATCTCGCCCATGAAGAGGAGCGGAATCAGCACGGCGATGAGCGAGACGGTCAGCGAGACGATCGTGAAGCCGATCTGCGCGGAGCCTTTGAGCGCCGCGTCGAGCGGGCTATCGCCCTCCTCGATGTAGCGCATGATGTTCTCGATCATGACGATCGCGTCGTCGACGACGAAGCCGGTCGAGATCGTGAGCGCCATGAGCGAGAGGTTGTTGAGGCTGTAGCCGAGCAGATACATCGCGCCGAACGTGCCGACGATCGAGAGCGGCACGGCGATGCTCGGGATGACCGTCGCGGCGAGCGTGCGGAGAAAAAGAAAGATAACAAGCACGACGAGGGCGACGGTGAGCATCAGCTCGAACTGCACGTCGCTGACGGAGGCGCGGATCGTCGTCGTCCGGTCGGTCAAGATCGAAAGCTCGACCGACGACGGCAGCGAGCTCCTGAGCTGCGGCAGCAGGCTCTTGATGCGATCGACGACCGTGATGATATTCGCCCCCGGCTGCCGCTGAATATTGACGATGACCGCGGGCGCCGTGTTCATCCACGCCGCCTGCTTGACGTTCTCGACGTCGTCGATGACGTTCGCCACGTCCGACAGACGCACGGGCGCGCCGTTCCGGTAGGCGACGACGAGCGGGCGGTACTGCTCGCTCGAGAGCAGCTGATCGTTGGCCGCGATCGTGAAGGCGCGGTGCGGGCCGTCGAAATTGCCCTTCGGCTGGTTGACGTTCGCCTGCTGAATCGCCGTGCGCACGTCTTCGAGCGTGATGCCGTAGGAAGAGAGCACGGTTGGATTGACCTGAATGCGCACCGCCGGCTTCTGCCCGCCGCTGATGCTCACGAGGCCGACGCCGGAGAGCTGCGAGATTTTCTGCGCCAGGCGCGTGTCGGCCAGGTCTTCGACGCGCGAGAGCGGCAGCGTCTTCGACGTCAGCGCAAGGGTCAAGATCGGCGCGTCCGCTGGATTGGTCTTGCTGTAAATCGGCGGATTGGGCAGGTCGGTGGGCAGGAACGTCTGCGCCGCGTTGATCGCGGCCTGGACCTCCTGCTCGGCCACGTCGATGTTCAAGTCGAGCGAGAACTGAAGCGTGACGACCGAGCTGCCTTCGGAGCTGGTCGAGGTCATTTGATTGAGACCGGCGAGCTGGCCGAACTGCCGCTCCAGCGGCGCCGTGATCGACGACGCCATCACGTCCGGCCCCGCGCCGGGATAGAACGTCACCACCTGGATCGTGGGATAATCGACCTGCGGCAGCGCCGAGACCGGCAGCCGCTTGTACGCCACCGCTCCGACCAGCAGGATCGCCGCCATCAGCAGCGAGGTCGCGATCGGTCGGAGGATAAACGGGCGTGACGGATTCATGACGACCTCCGATTACGAGGCGGTGGTCTGCGGCCCGCGCGCGATCTTCGAGCCCGGCTGGAGCTTGTCGACGCCGTCGGTGACGACGATCTCGCCGGCCGCGAGGCCGCGGCCGACCGCGGTCTGTTCGCCTTCGCTCCCCGTGACCGCCACATTCCGCGCCTCGACCGTGTTGTCATTCTTGACGACGAAGACATAGGCCGATTGCGGGCTGTGCTGGATCGCCGCCGACGGCACTAAAATCGCGTCGTGGATCGTATCGACGAGGAGACGCGCGTTGACGAACTGGTTCGGAAACAGCGCGCCGTTGGGGTTGGGAAAGACCGCCTTGAACTTCAC
This sequence comes from Binatia bacterium, assembly GCA_036522615.1. Classification (GTDB taxonomy): domain Bacteria; phylum Desulfobacterota; class Binatia; order UBA9968; family UBA9968; genus JAJPJQ01. The sequence goes on from DATDFN010000299.1 coordinate 4,146, forward strand.
CGTCCCGGTGGTCTGATCGATCTGATTATCGATCGTCATGAGAAAGCCCGTGGCGAGGCGTTTTTTCAGATCGCGGTCGTAGGCTTCGGCGGAGAGCTTGCGCCCCTGCATCTGCTGCTGCACGCGCCCGAGATTGTCCTCGGAAATGGCGAAGATCACCGCAATCGGATCGGTCTGCGTGATGACGAGAAGCCCGTTGGCGTCGCTCGCGTGGACGATGTTGCCCGGGTCGACGAGGCGGAGCCCGACCCTGCCGGCGAGCGGCGCAGTGATGCGGCTATACGTGAGCTGGAGCCGCGCGTTGTCGATCAGGCCCTGATCGACTTTGAGCTGGGCTTCATACTGCCGCACCAGCGCCGCCTGGGTGTCGAGCTGCTGCTTCGCGACGGAATCCTGCTCGAAGAGCGTCTGGTAGCGTACGAGATCGAGCTGGGCGTTTTTGAGCAGAGCCTCGTCGTGGGCCATCTGCCCCTGGGCCTGCTCGAGCTGCACCTGGAACGGGCGCGGATCGATTTCGGCCAGGAGGTCGCCGCTGTTGACCGTCTGGCCTTCGCGGAAAAGCACGCGCATGAGCTGGCCGTCGACGCGGCTCTTGACGGTCACCATGTTGAGCGGCGTCACCGTCCCGAGCGCCGTAAGGTAGACATTCATCTCGCCGGTCGTCGCCGGCGCCGTCACCACCGGGACGGCGCGCGCCGCCGCGTTTTGCTGCCGCGCCGGCCGCGTATCGCCGCCGCCGGTCCGCGCCATGAGGCTGTAAATCACAAGCCCCGCGACGGCCGCCGCGGCGAAGGCGATGAGAAAGCGCTTGCGCAAGCAGCGCCTAAGCGCGGCGACTAAGTTTTTTCGTGCCATTTCCTATCCTCCTGCCCGTCCTCCGGCCCTCCGACAGGCGCCGCTGAACGCCCGTTCAGTAACTATACGGTAAACCCGCTGTTGCGCGTGTCAAGCGTCCCGCACCCGCGCGAAACCGGACGCCCGATGTCTCGGCCGGAAGATACTCAGCGATTATTGGGCGGCGCGGACAGCGCGCCGACCGGAGCAGAGGCCCCCGGGCGGAGAATGAGTTGATCGGCGGGCGAGAAGGCGCGCGTCCGGATGAGAACGCTGCTCACGAGCGACGTCAATCCCGACGACGAAAGAATCATCGCTATCGTTACGAACTGGTAGACGGCGGCATAGATCGGGTCCGTGCCCGCCAGCAGCATGCCGCCCATCAATCCGGGTATCCAGACGATGCCCAGCGACTTGAGCGAGTCGACAGCGGGGATCAGGCTGGTCCGGAACGACACCGCCGAGTACGGCGCTACCGCGTCTTTCGAATCCGCGCCCAACGCCAGCGCGGTCTCGATGAGGCCGAAGTGCGACTCCACTTCCGCGCGGAAGCGGTTAAGCGTCAGCGAGTTCGCGTTCATGGCGTTATAGATGAGCATGCTGCCGAGCGGGACGAGCGAGGTTATGGTCGTATCGATTACGCCTGCCAACATCGTAAGCACGATGACGCAGCCCGAGCCCGCTGCCATCGCATAGAGCGATACGGGGAACGTGCCGGGAATTCCTTTTGCGCGGCCGGCGGAGATCCGGGCGGCGGCGACGATCATCCCGGCGAGCAGCGCCATGCCGGTCCATGCAGGGCGTCGGAGAAGCACGATAAAAACCGAGCCGACGGCGACGATCTGGACCAGGCCGCGAACGAGCGCGACGATCATCTCGCGCTCGAGATGAATTTTGCGCCGGCGCGCCAATAGCATGACGGCCAGCACCAGGAGCGCGCTGGCGGCCGCTTGAGCGGCGCCGAGCGCCCACTGGTTATGAAAGAAATCTTGCAACATGTCCGATCTCCGCGGTCGATTCGATTTTTTCCAGCCGCCCGCCCTTGATCACTGCGATACGGCTTGCCATCCGCGCCGCTTGCGCCGGATCGTGCGAGACGATTACGCACGTCAATGCGTTCTGGCGCACCACTTTTAAGATGAGCGCTTCGACTTCCAGTTTCGATTCTTCGTCCAGCGCCGAGGTCGGCTCGTCCATCAAAAGCACCGCCGGCCCGTTGGCGATCGCGCGCGCGAGCGAGACCCGCTGCGCCTCGCCGCCCGAAAGGTTGGCGACGTCGCTCTCCGAGCGATGCGCGAGACCGACCTGATCGAGAAGGGCCGCGATGATGTCTTCGGAAAGATCCTCACCGCGCTGGCGCGGGCCGTAGCGAAGATTGTCGGCCACGGTGCCGGGAAATAAATACGGGATTTGCGTCACCATGCCGACGCGCCGCCTGAGCTCGCGCGGCGCAAGCCGCCGATAGTCGGCGCCCTCCAGATAAACCGTCCCCGTCGTCGGCTCGTCGAGGCGGTTCAACAGGCGAAGAAAGGAAGATTTTCCCGAGCCGCTGGGTCCTACGACCGCCACCACCTCACCTTTCTCGATCGCTATCGTGATGTCATCGACCAAACGTTTGCCGAAAACCACCCGGGTCAAATGCTCGGTCTTAAGAACTATGGTTCGATCCTCACGGATAGTCTCGTTCTTTGGCGGCAGCGAACCGTTCCGTCGCGAAGGAACGGCGTCCGTCAGAAGAAAGTGGAGTTGCTGCTGGGCGATCATGTGTGGAAACCTAATCATCGTAGGGACCGGGGTGCGGCCAGTATGTGTGGTATTTTTCGCAAGCCGGCCGATCGTAACTCGTCGCGCCGAGGCAATCGCATCCCGTGACGAAACTTAAAACGAATGCGATCGCCGTCAGTAATATAATCAATCTCGCTCTCATAACCGTCATCTCTTGTCTGTCTATTCATTTTCCTTCGCTTCGAACTCTCGCAAATCGCAGCGAGCGGCGGAGCAGAAAACACGTTCCTGCTCCGCCGCTCTCGCCTCTTTACTCGTTGCCGATCTGCTTCCGGAACTGGTCTTCGAGCCGCTGCTCTTGAACCTGATCGGCGCCGGCCGGGTTCTCGTCGCAGGGGCCGTAGAAATCGACGAGATCGCCGGTACCGGCGTTTTTCACAACCGGCTGATCGTTCGTCAACGTCCGCGCCTCGATCGCCGGAAACTTGGTATGGCAATAAGCTCCGGCCGTAAGCGCGTCCTGCGTCATCGCGTCTTGCGCGAACGCCGTTCCATTCAGCGCGAGACCAGTGAGAAGCAATGCCGCGAACAATGTCTTTGTATTTTTCATTTCAGTCACCTCCTTTCGCCATCGATGACAATAGGAGAGAGCAACGACCGTGCCACGGCACGCTCATAAAAAAATCCCTGCGTTCAGCGAAGAAAACGATCGCGGCGGGTCCATCTGACGAAGCATGACTGCCCGATATTCGGCAGCTGCCCAATTGCCGACCGACTCTCCCTCATGACGCGCAGCTCTGCGCAATCGGCGAACGAAAAAATGAATGTGGGCGCGCAACATCGCGCAGGCGGGCGAGCGCCCGCATTCGACGGCCGCTCGCCGCCGCGTCAGGAATACGATTGCAGATGTTTTTGATGCAGCGAATGCTGCGGTCAAAGGATTTAATGAAGGGCTACTTCAGACTGGGAGTTTCGACTTATGTCCTTGGATTCGTCCCTGGCGCCGGACGCGGCGAGATTTTATAGGATTGCGGAGCGCGAGGCTGACGATCCACATGGCCGATTTTGCCTAGGTCGGCAACGCGCTCGCTCCATCGCCGGCGGCGTCGCGCGCGGGAGGAGCCATGAATTCCGGGCCGACCGGATCGGCGACGGATTCGGCGACGATCTTGTCGATCGCGTCCAACGCCGCCTGATCGAGGAACCAACCCATAACTTCGTCGACCGGCGCCAACTGGTCGGGACGGCGCGCGCCCCAAAGCGCGACGCTGACGCCCGGCTGATCGAGCAGCCAGCGCACGGCGAGATGGATCACCTCCCTGCCGTAGTTCTCGCGGGCGAATCGATCGAGGCGCGCGACGGCGCTTAGATACTGGATGTACCGGCTTGACCGAAATTTCGGATCGACGCCGCGGATGTCGTCGCCGGCAAATTTCGTGTCGGCCCGCATTCTGCCGCTTAGCAGGCCGCGGCAGAGCGCGCCGTACGCCAGAGTGGAAATCCCGTTGCCGCGGCAATATGGCAATACGTTTTTTTCGACGCCGCGCTCGAACAAATTATACGGCGGCTGAGCGGTGTGCAGCGGCGCCGCCTCACGGAACAAAGTCATCTGTTTGACGGAATAGTTGCTGACGCCGATCGCGCGAATCTTTCCCTGGCGGTAAAGCCGGTTGAGCGCCGCGGCGGTCTCCTGCACCGGGACGAGCGGATCCGGCCAGTGCACCTGGTAAATATCGATGTAATCGGTGCGCAGGCGCTTCAGCGAATTCTCGATTTCTTCGGCGATGCGGCCCGCTCCGGAGTTCCTGCGCACCGAGCCGTCGGCCGTCCATTCCAGACCCACCTTAGTCGCGATGACGATTTCGTCTCTTCTGCCGTAATCGGCGACCGCTTTCCCGACGATGGTTTCCGCGAGGCCCATACCGTAAGCGGGCGCCGTATCCAGGAGGTTGATGCCGCGCTCGAACGCCGTCAGAATCGTCTTAATCGAATTTTTTTCGTCGGATCCTCCCCACATCCAGCCGCCGATCGCCCACGTTCCTAATCCGACGCGGGAGACGCGGCGATCAATGCCGCCGCGGATTTTTATGAATTCCATTTTTTCACCTCGTTCGATCCGGTTTAATTCTAAGAGGCGGGAGGAGGCTATTCCTCCTCCCGCCTCTTGGGCCATTCTCAGTCGCGCTGCCGACTGAGAAAATCGTCGTCTTTTTGCTCGTGCACCTGGTCGGCGCCGGTAGGGCTTTCGTCGCACGGACCGTAGAAGTCGATCACGTCTCCGCTGGAAAGGCGCGGCTGACTCGTGCCGAGAGTCTCCGGATCGATCGCCGGAAACTTCATGTGACAGTAGTCTCCAGGTGCAAGCTGCTCCTGGACAACCACATTGTCCGCCGCCGTAAGCGGCGCCTTTACGAGAAAACTGCCGGCGAGCATCAGACCCGCCACAAGAACATTTGCATTTTGCATTTGCGCTACCTCCTTCGCTTGATGCAAAGAATGTGGAGCAATGCTTATGCCAAGGAGATGCGCAAGCGATAAAATGCTTGCGCAGAAAAGACTTAACGACTTCGCCCGCCCACGTTCCGTTGGACGGTGACGAAAAAGAAGTGCCGGTTATTTGGCAGCTGCCGAAACGCCCGGCTTCACCGAGAGTTGGTGATGCCGAGCCGTTTCAGGCGGTATTGAAGAGTGGTCCGCTTCATGCCGAGCCGCGCCGCCGCGCCTGCGGGGCCGCCAATTCTCCAATCGGTTTCGCGCAGCACGCGGAGAATGTGCTCGCGCTCGGCGTCTTCCAGTGTGACCGTCGTGGACGGATAGCTTGGCGCGCTCTGCTTTACATCGTCCAGCGGGATTTTAAGCTCATCGCCGGACGTGATGATCACGGCCCGCTCGATAATGTTCTGCAGCTCTCGAACGTTTCCGGGCCATGCGTAGCGCGTGAGCGCGGACATCGCGGCGGCGGGGATCGTGTCGATGCGCCTGTTCATGCTCCGCGCGTATTTTTCGGCGAAATGACGCACGAGAAGCGGAATATCCTCGGGCCGCTCGCGCAGCGCAGGCACGGAAATCGGAAAGACGTTCAAGCGATAATAGAGGTCGCTGCGGAATTTATTCTCCTTCACCATGTCCGGAAGGTCGCGACTCGTCGCCGCAACGAGCCGGACGTCGACCCGAATCGTCTTCGTGCTGCCCAGTCGCTCGAATTCCTGCTCTTGCAGGACGCGGAGCAGCTTGGGCTGGAGCTCGGGAGGAATGTCGCCGATCTCGTCGAGGAAGAGCGTGCCGCGATGCGCCAGTTCGAAGCGGCCGATTCTTTGCGTGATCGCTCCCGTGAACGCTCCGCGCTCATGGCCAAAGAGCTCGCTTTCGAGCAGTCCCAGCGGAATCGCGGCGCAGTTCACTTTCACGAACGTCTGATCGCGCCGGGAGCTCAAGTTGTGAATCGCCCGGGCAACCAGCTCTTTTCCGGTGCCCGTCTCTCCCAGGATAAGCACCGTCGAATCGGTCGGCGCCACCGTCTCGACTTGGGCGAGCGCGTGCTTGAGAACACGGCTCTGGCCGATGATCTCTTCGAAATTATGCTCGCTGCGAATTTCTTCCTGGAGGTAAAGCTTTTGCTCTTGCAGCCGCTCTTTCGACGCGGTCAGCTCGCCGTGCTCCAGCGCGTTGTCGACGGCGAGCGCGACTTGACCCGCGACTTGCATCAGGAAATCGCAATCATCGTCGGAAAAGGCAATATCGTCCTTCCTGCCCACGCTCAAAACACCTAGGGTTCGGTCGCGGCTGACGAGCGGCATTGCACACAGGAACTTAATGCCCTCGGCAGCCACCAGCCTCGCACCCGGCTGCGACGCGTCCAGAATCTGAACATTGCCGTTCCACGGCTTGCCGGTGCGAAACACCGTCCCATTCACGCCCTCCATCGACATGAGCCGCTCCTCGTGAATCAGCCCCTTGCCGCCGGGGAAGTCGACCGCGTGGACTCTCATCTTTTGGCTCGCGGGGTCGGGCAGCGAAACGAACACGCTGTCGCAATGCATCACCAGACGGAGGTTCGTCGAGATCGTCTTCAAGAGCTCCGTCAGATCGAGCTGCGTCACGATCCGATTGTTCAGGCTCAGGAGAGAACGCAGCAAGTCGCGCTCGTGCTGCACCTGGCTGTGCAGCGCCCGCGCATCCTCGTGGCGCAGCGTATTGTCGATGGCGACGGCGACCTGCCGCCCGACCTGCTCGAGGAACTCGACGTCCTCCGGCGCATAGGCGTTGCGGGTTATGCTGCCGAAACCGATCGTTCCCAACCGGCTGTGCGCGGTCGTCAGCGGCACCACGCAAAACGACCGGATCTTAAGCCCCTTTAAAAAGTCCACCGATTTGGGGTAGCGGCTCTCGTCGTCGAGGTCCGAGACAACCATCGACTCCTGAGTCTGCCAGACGAGACCGCTCGGCGAGTCGTCGATAGCGCGCTCGTGAACGTCGCGGTCGGTTCGATCCGCCGTCTCAAGAATGTGCATGCGCATCGTGTTGCGCTCGGCGTCGTGCAGGACGAGCCAGAGCGACTGAAAGCTCACGACCTGCCGCAAGCGCGCCGCAAGATCGTGGAGCAGGGACGGCAGGTCGCCGTGCCGCAAGATCGCTTCCGCCACCTCGATGAGCAGCCGATAGCGGCCGACGATGGGATCGCGCGGCAAGCGCTGAGCGTTCTCATCCATATAGCGGCCTCTTTCGAACCTATATGAAAACAGACGGCAACGCGAGGTGAACCGGCGGCGCTAAAACGCGAAGAACTCCGGCCCCGAAGGCGGGCCTCCGGAACCAGGAGTTCTTCATGCGGGAAGTTGGTGGAGCAGATGGGAGTCGAACCCACGGCCTCCGCGTTGCGAACGCGGCGCTCTCCCAGCTGAGCTACTGCCCCATGAGAATTGCGTTCAAACGATCGTGCGCAAAAACTCTTTCAGCGGCCCCGCGAGATCCGGGCGCTTGAGCGCGAAGGCGACGGTCGCGCGCACGAAGCCGAGCTTGTCGCCGATGTCGTAATGCTCGCCGGTGAACTCGTAGCCGTAAAATTTTCTCTGCCGGTTGAGATCCGCCATCGCGTCGGTCAACTGGATCTCGCCGCCCTTTCCCGGCTTCACGCGCGCGAGACAATCGAAGATATCCGGGTGCAGCACATAGCGCCCCACGATCGCCAGCTCCGAGGGCGCGTCCTTGGGATCCGGTTTTTCGACCATCGCCTCGATCTCGTGCGTGCGCGAACCGATCTCGCGGCCTTGAATGATGCCGTAGCGCTTGACGTCCGGCCGCGCCACGCGCCTCAGCGCGACAACGGATTCGCCCTTGGACTCGTAAACATTCAATAGCTGGCGGACGCAGGGCACTGGATCGTCGACTACGTCGTCGGACAAGAGGACCGCGAAAGGCTCGTTGCCGACGAGGTTCCGCGCGGAAAGCACCGCATGGCCGAGCCCCAAAGGTTTTTTTTGTCGCACGGAGACGATGTCGATCATCGTGGAGAGCGACTGGAGCTTCTCCAGCATCTCGGTGTTGCCGCGCTGCTCCAGCACCTGCTCCAGCTCCGGCGCAAAATCGAAATGATCCTCGAGGCTGTCCTTGCCGCGCGCCGTGACGAAGATCATCTCCGTCAAGCCCGAGTCGAACGCCTCTTCGACGACATACTGGATCGAAGGCGTGTCCACGATCGGCAGCATCTCTTTCGGCACGGTCTTAGTAGCCGGCAAAAGCCGCGTGCCGAGACCGGCGACGGGGATGACCGCCTTTTTGACTTTTATCGCCATCTCAAACGAACCGGTTCTTCCGCTCGCCGACTTCCTGCGCCGATTTGCAATCGATGCAGAGCGTCGTCACGGGACGCGCTTTGAGACGCGCCGTGCCGATCATCTCGCCGCACTCTTCGCACACGCCGTAGCTCCCGTCCTCCAGGCGCCGCAGCGCTTCGTCGATCTTGGCGATGAGCTTGCGCTCGCGGTCGCGGATGCGGAGGATGAAATTGCGGTTCGACTCCAGGGATGCGCGGTCGGTCGGGTCGGGGAAGTTCTCGTCGCCGTCCATGCCGTCGACGGTTTTCTCCGCCTCGTTCAGAAGCTCCAGCCTGCGATCGTTTAGCAGGCGGCGAAAGAAGTCGACATCGATGAGAGCCACGGTAAAGTCCTTCCGGCGCGAGCGAAAACCTCAACTATATACCATCGATGCCCGGTGAAGTAAATCGCGGCGGCGCGAAATTCCCGTTTTCATTCGATCGAAAAAGGCGAGGGCGGATGCTTGAGAACGAGAACTTCGGTCGAGGCAGGCAACGTCGGGCGGCTCAGCACGAGCTTGGAGTCGTTCAGGCGCTTGACGGGATATTTCGCCTTGGCGAAACCGGCGAAAAGCTCGGCCTGGCGCTCGACGTCGTAATGCATCGGAATGACGATCGGCGGCTTCACCTGCTCGATCACGCGCAGCACATCCTCGAAGCCGAGGTTGGTCATCGCGTCGATCGGAATCATGAGGACGTCGACGCGGTTCAAAACTTTTTCCTGCTCGGGCGTGAGCAGATGGCCCAGGTTGCCCAGGTGCGCGATGCAAAGGCTCCCCATCTCGTAGATGAAGATCGAGTTGGCGATCGAGCCCCACGCCGGTCCGCGCTGGCTCGGGATGTTCACGATGGCGATATCTTTGACGTTCGTCCGTATCGGGTTCCACGTCTGGCGCAGCGTGATGCCGCGGAGGATGACCGGGTCGCCCGACACCGCGCCGACGTTGTTGTGCGTGATATGGTCGTTGCTCACCGTCACCGCGTCGGCGCGAATGCCGGGAGTGACGTCGAGATTCGGGTCGGTGACGACGCGCGTCTCGCTGCCGGACTGGATCAGGAAGCTCGAATGGCCGAACCACTGGACGAAGTAGCTGCCGAGCTTCGGCGTCGCGCGCCCGCCGCGCGCCTGGACGAGCGCGCGCTCTCTGTCGAACAGCTCGACCAGCGACGGATTGCAGAACGCCTGCACGAGCCGCCGGGGCAGCAGGAGCAGAAGCGTCGTCAGTCCAAGAAAAGTCCGCCGTCGCATCACGACTCGTCGATAATCAGCGTCGTAAAGACGCGGATTTCCGTCTCCGGCCGCTCCCAGGCGTCTTTCGGCAGCCCCGCCTTCACGCACGTCTGCTGCAGGAATTTTTTCATGTCCCAGCCGTATTGCGTGGCGACCTGCGGCAGCAGCACGCCGCGCCTGGCTCCGTTCGAGATATAGAGTCCGTGCCGCCCGATTTCCAGCGCCGGCGGATCCTCCGCTTTGACCAGCGGGCTCAGCACCGAGATCTCGATGTGAATCTGCGCGAGCTCGCTCGGCGCGATCGCCGCGACGCGCCGGTCGCGCGACGCCGCGGCTTCGGTCATCTCGATCACCGTCTCATAGAGCGGCGCGGTCGGAAAGCAGTTGCCGATGCAGCCGCGCAGCTCTGTGCCGCGGTGGAGACTAACGAACGCGCCGTATTCTTTACTCAACAGATAGGGATCGTCGACGGCGATCGTGGCGCCCTCGATGTCGCAGACGAAATCTTCCAGCGCCGCGCGCGCGAGCTCGATCAATTGTCTCTGCGACGGCGGAGGAATATCGATCTCCATTCCGCACCAGCTTAGCCGAGCGATTTAGAATAGCCAAAGCGCGTCCGCCGGCACGGCGATCCAGTATTCGCCGGCCGGGAGCGCGCGCTCGCCCCAGACGCGCAGCTCGAGGCCCGGCAGCGCGAACAGATATTCCCAGCGCTCGCCGAGATACGACGCCGACTTGAGCGGCATCTTGACGCGATTGTCGCCGCCGCCGTCGGCGAGGCGCAGCGACTCGACGCGGACGACGCCGACCGCCGCCGCGCCGGCTTTTTTCGCTCCGCGGAGCTCGCCCCAAAGGCTCCAGCCCTCGCCGGCGATGCGCCCGCGGCGGCCGTCGCTCTCGGCGATCGTGCAGGCGACGCGGTTGTTGCTGCCCATGAATTCGGCGACGAAGCCGCTCGCCGGCCGGGCATAGATCGCCTCCGGCGTTCCTTCCTGCTGGACCACGCCCTGGTCGAGCACCATGATGCGGTCGGCGATCGCCAGCGCCTCGGTCTGGTCGTGCGTCACGTAGAGCGCGGCGGAATGCGTCTCTTTGATGATCTGGCGGATCCAGTGGCGCGCCTCCTCGCGCAGCTTGGCGTCGAGGTTCGAGAGCGGCTCGTCGAGCAGCAGCACCGGCGGGCCGTAGGCGAGCGCGCGGGCGAGCGCGACGCGCTGCTGCTGCCCCCCCGATAGCTGGTGCGGATAGCGCGCGGCCAGGTTTTTAAGCCCGAGGCGGGCGAGCATCCCTTCGACTTTGGTTTTGATCTCCCCACTCGCCATGCGCCGGAGCTTGAGACCGTAGGCGACGTTCTCGAAAACGGTGCGGTGCGGCCACACAGCGTAGGATTGAAAGACAAGGCCCAAGCCGCGGCGCTCGGCGGGAATCTCCAGATCGGCGTCCGCGTCGAAGACGCTCTTGCCGCCGATCGCGATGCGCCCGCGGTCGGGCCGCTCCAATCCCGCGACGGAGCGGAGCAGCGTCGTCTTGCCGCTTCCCGACGGCCCCAAGAGCGCGAGGATGTCTCCGCGCTCGAGCTGGAGCGACACGCCGCGGAGAATTTCGTTCTCGCCGAGCCGCTTCGCGATATCTTCCGCTACGAGTTCAGGCATCGAGGCGCACCCCCAGGCGCAGCGCGGCGAGGAGCGCCGCGCCGACGATGACGACTTCCACGACCGACAACGCCGAAATGAGATCGAGCGCGCCCGTGCCCCACAGCGAGACGATCAGCGAGCCGATCACTTCCGTGCCGGGGCCGAGAAGATAAACGCCGGTCGAGTACTCGCGCACGAACATCATGAAGATCAAGAGCCAGCTGCCGATCAGGCCGAAGCGGATGAGCGGCAGCGTCACGTCGCGCGCGATTTTTGCGGGCCCGGCGCCGGTCACGCGCGCGGCGTCTTCGAGATCGGGCGCGACCTGCATCAGCGTCGCGGTGATGAGCTTGAGGCCGTAGGCGAGCCAGACGACGCTGTAGGCGAGCCAAAGGCTCACTAGCGTCGTCCGCAGCGGCGCGATCGGCTTGACGAAGAGAAAGAGCCAGAAAAACGCGAGGCCGACGACGAGCCCCGGCAGCGCGCGCGGCACGAGCGACAGATAATCGAGCCATGCGGGCCAGATGCCTTTCGCGCGGTGCGCGCTGAGCGCGATCAGCGCGTAGATCGCGACGGCAAGCACGCCGCCCAGCGCGCCGATCGCAAGCGTGTTGGCGATGCCGCGGACGAGATTGGGGTATTGCAAGAGCTCGCGGAAGTGATCGAGCGTCAGCACCTCGCTCAAGACGACTCCCTCGCCCCAGTTTCTGACCACCGACCTCAACGCGATGCCCGCGAGCGGGAGCGCCACGACGCTCAAGAGCCATAGAATCACGAGCGCCAGCATGGGCCAGCGGAGCGGCCCGAGCGCGAGCGGCCGGAACGCCCGCCCTTTGCCGCCGATCACGGCGTAGCGCGCGGCCGCGCCGATCATGCGCCGCTGGAAATAGACCAGCGGAAACGTGATGGCGACGATCGAGACGGCGACCACCGCCATCAACTGATACGACGGCACGCCGAGGAGATTCGTAAGCTTATATAAATACGTCGTGAGCACGAGCAGGCCCGCGGGATCGCCGAGCACGAGCGGCAGGCCGAAGAGCTCGAAGCCCAAGAGAAACACGAGCGCGCCGCTGAAGAGGATCGCGGGTCTTACGAGCGGCAGGCTCACGCTGAAGGCGATCCTCCACGGGCCCGCGCCGGTCACGCGCGCCGCTTCCTCGACCGCCGGGTCGAGCCCGCGGAGCGCGGCCGAGACATAAATGAACACGTGCGGCACGTGTGTCAGGCCCGCGATGACGATGAGGCCCACAAGCGAGTAGAGGTTCCACGGCACGCTGCCGACGAGCGCCTTGGCCCAGAGCGAGAAAAAACCGACCGGCCCGACGGCGACGACGAAGCCGAACGCGAGCACGACCGGCGAGAGAAAGACCGGCACGAGCAGCCACGGCTCGAGCCATTTCTTACCCGGCAAATCCGTCCGGGCGACGAGAAAACCGAGCAGGCTGCCCAGCGGCAGCGCGATCGCCGTCATCCCGAGTGAGACCGCAAACGAGCTTAAAAACGCCCGGTGAAAGTCTCCGCTAGTGAAAATGTACTGGTAGGCTTCAAGGCCGAGCGTCGCCTGCGGGTCGAAGAACGGCGCGGAGAGAAAGCTCTGGTAGACGAGCAGTCCCAGCGGCGCGACGACCGCCAGGGTCACTCCCACCCCCGCCACCAGGCGCGGTACTTTTAATTTCATTTTAGATTTTCGATTTTAGATTTTTGGATGACGGAACTCCTCTAATCGAAAATCGGAAATCGGCAATCGAAAATTCTACCGCTTGAGCGCTTCCTGCCAGCGCTTGAGAAAATCGAGCCGCTTGGTTTTATCGAGCGCGGTCAAGAGATCGGGGCCGACCTCGATCGGCTTCAGTGCCTTCCCCATCTCCTTGGTCAGGTTCGCCGCCGTCGCCTGCCCCTCCACGTCGTCGCGCAGCGCGTAGATCAGCGCCTTGTTCGCCATGATCGTCTGCGCGCGCTTGGAAAGAAGGTAGTCGAGGAACAGCTTGCCGGCGTTGGGGTGGCGCGCGCCCTTCGGGATAAACGCGATTCGCGAGAAGGTGAGGAGATAATCCTTGGGAAAGACGATGCCGATCGACGGGTCTTTCTGCTGGCGCAGGAGGCCGTAGGAGCCGATGATGTTGTAGGCCATCGTGTGCTCGCCGGAGCTTACTTTCTCCAGCATCGCGCCGGTGCTCGTGTAAACCTTCACGTCGACGCCGCCCATCGCCTTCGCCAGGTCCCAGAAAGCCGGGAAGACTTTCAAGTCCTGTGTCATCATCAAGAAGCCGACGCCGCTTTTCTCCGGATCGAAGGTCGCGAGCTTGCCCTTATAGACGGCGGCTTTTTCCTTCAGAAGCCGCGCGAGGTCGGCGTGGCTCGACGGCACCGCGTCCTGCGGCAGGAGCCGCTTGTTGTAGGTCATCGTGACCGGCTCGAAGGTCGTGGCGTAAGCCTGGTTCTGCCACACCGCCCATTTGGGCAGATGCTGCACCTCGCTCGAAGCGTAGGCTTGGGCGCTCCCGTTCTGTACGAGCTGGAGCTGCAGGTCCATCGCCGAGCTCCAGAGAAAGTCGGCCGTGCCGGAGCCGGAGGCCGCCTCGGCGACGAAGCGGTTGTAAATCTCGGTCGTGTTGAAGTCGGTGTACTCGACCTGAATTCCCGGATACTGGCTCTTGAAGTCCTGCAGCAGCGGCTCGGCGCTCGCCGAATCGGTCGAGGAGTAGACGACAAGCCGCCCTTCCTTCTGCGCCGCGGCCGGGTCGGCCGCGTACGCCGCGCCGGAGAAGAGAAAAGCGAAGGCCGCCGGAAGCAATAAGAATCGTTTCATCATAAGGATCGCCCTCCCCGCGTCAGGAATGTAGCCCGCTTGTGAAGAGGGGGTCAAGGGAGGGGAGACACTAATCCGGGCGTTCGATCCAGTCGTTGTCGTCGATCTCGAATTAAGCGAGAAAAGCCGTCGAGAGTCCTTCTGCCCGTCAAATGAGCGTCGCGAGTTTGCCGGTAACTTCGCCCATGGTTTCCTGCGGCAGCTTGCAGATGAATTCGGCGCGCCGGACGCGCCAATCGAGGCTTTTCACCTGATCGGCGAGAATCACGCCGGCGAGCTTCGATCCCGGAGGGATCGCCACCTCGAAAGGGTATCCTTTAACCTGGCTCGTTACCGGGCACAGGATCGCCAGCCCGACTTTGCTGTTGTAAGACGACGGCGAGAGGACAAGCGCCGGCCGCCTGCCGGCCTGTTCGTGGCCGGCCTGAGGGTTGAATGTTATCCAGACGACGTCGCCGCGCGCGGGGACGTACCGGCGCGCCATTACCAGATCTCACGTCCGACGGGGCGGCCGAAGTCGGCTTCGGCGTGCAGGTTGTTTTTGTTCACCCGCGCCAGCAGCTGCTTGAGCGACCACTTTCGCGACTCCACGGGCGTCGCAATAACCCGGCCGTCGGAAACGGCCAGATTTAAAATCGTGCCTTGTTTTACCTCGGCGTCTTCGGCCAGAGGCTTGGGGATTCTCACCGCCAAACTATTCCCCCACTTTTGAACTCGAACGCGCATTCTTTCCTCCCCGGTTAGGTATATACAATGAAGATACACGAGGACGCCGCGGGCGTCAATGCGCTTTCCCTGTCTTTACCCCCCTCTTTTTGCTATCTTTGCATCCGAAAGGCACCACATGATCAACATCGAAGAATTCAGAAAGCTGGAGCTCCGCGTCGGCGTGGTGAAGAGCGCGGAGGCGCATCCCAACGCGGACCGGCTGCTGGTGCTGAAGGTCGATCTCGGCACCGAAGAGCGCCAGATCGTGGCCGGCATCCGCGCGCACTACCAGCCGGAGGAGCTGGTGGGAAAGCAAGTCGTGGTGGTGGCGAATCTCGAGCCGGCGGTGCTCCGCGGCATCGAGAGCCAGGGGATGGTGCTCGCGGCCAGCGACGGCGAGCGCATCGTCGTTTTGTCGCCCGAGAAGGCGATTGCCGCCGGGTCCAAAGTCTCGTGAGAAATGTCCACCCCGCCTAAAGGCCGACCCACTTACTGCACCATCGATCTCGCAGCGCTCCGCTGGAACTTCAACCAGGTCAAAAAGCTCGTCGGTCCGCGCGTCAAAGTCCTCTCGGTCGTCAAGGCGAACGCCTACGGCCACGGCGCGGTCGCCTGCGCGCGCGCGCTCACCGACGCCGGCTCGGACGCCTTCGGCGTCGCCACGGTCGAAGAAGCGATCGAGCTCCGCGCCGCCGGCATCCGCGCGCCGCTGCTCGTGCTCACCGCGATCTGCCCGGAGCAGCTCGACGAATTTTTAAAGTACGATCTCATTCCGGCGCTGAGCGACGTCCAGACGATGGCCGCGCTGGAGAAACTGCTCCAGAAGCGCGGCGCGTCGCTCAAATTCCATTTGAAGATCGACAGCGGCATGGGGCGGCTCGGCCTGCTGCATTCAGACATCGACGCGTGGCTGCCTGAGGTCGCGAAGCTGAAGGCGCTGCGGCTCGAAGGCATGTTCTCGCAGCTCGCGCACTCCGAGAGCGCCGACGGGACGTATTCGAAGGCGCAGATCGAGAATTTTCGCGCCGTCGAGAAGCGCCTCCGCGCCGCCGGCCTCGCGCCGTCCGAGATTCATCTCGCGAACAGCGGCGGCGTGATCGGCGTGCCGGACGCGCACGGCACGATGGTGCGCCCCGGCATCATGCTCTACGGCTGCTGCCCCGGGCCGGCGCTGGCGCAGAAGGTCGAGCTCAAGCCCGTGCTTTCGTGGCACACGCGCATCATGCAGGTGAAAGAATTGGCCGCGGGCGCGAGCGTCGGCTACGGCCGCACCTTCACCGCCAAGCGAAAAAGCCGCATCGCCGCCCTGCCGATCGGCTACGCCGACGGCTACCACCGGCTGCTTTCCAACCGCGGCGCGGTGCTGGTGCGCGGCAAGCGCGCGCCGGTGGCGGGCAGAATCAGCATGGATTTGACTATGATCGATGTTACCGATATAGCGGGAGTGGTCCAGGGAGACGAAGTCGTTCTCATCGGCCGGCAGGGCGCGGAAAATATTTCCGCCGACGAAGTCGCCGGCTGGGCCGAAACCATTTCATACGAGGTCCTCACGTCGGTAAGCGCGCGGGTTCCGCGCGTCCAGGTAAATTCTTAGCGCATCAAGGAGGAACAGAGAGCGTGGGCAAGATCGAGCGGGCGCTCATCAGCGTCTCGAATAAGGATGGATTGGCGGCGTTCGCGCGCGGGCTTGCCGCGCTCGGCGTGGAAATCGTCTCCACCGGCGGCACCGCGTCGCTGCTGCGCCAGGAGAAGATCGCGGTCAAAGACGTATCCGAGATCACCGGCTTTCCGGAGATGATGGACGGGCGCGTGAAGACGCTCCATCCCAAAGTCCACGGCGGCATCCTGTCCCTCCGCGACAACGCCGAGCACGTCGCGCAGATGAAAGCCCACGGCATCGGCCCGATCGATCTGGTCGTGGTCAACCTCTATCCGTTCCAGCAGACGGTCGCGCGCGGCGCGCCGTTTCACGACATCGTCGAGAACATCGACATCGGCGGGCCGTCGATGGTGCGCGCCGCCGCGAAAAACTTCGCGCACGTGGGCGTCGTCGTCGATCCGGCGGATTACGAAAATATTCTCGGCGAGCTGCGCGAGAAGGGCGCGCTCTCGGAGGAGACGCGCTTCGCGCTCGCGCAAAAGGCGTTCCGCCACACCGCGCATTACGACGGCGCGATCGCGAATTATCTCGACGCGCTCGACGCCGAGAAAAAGCCCGGCCGCTTCGGCCGGACGCTGAGCCTGCAGTTCGGCAAAATCCAGGACCTCCGCTACGGCGAGAACCCGCACCAAAGCGCGGCGTTCTATGCGAGCGGCGAAGGGCGCGGGCCGTCGATCGCCCGCGCGAAGCAGTTTCAGGGAAAAGAGCTGTCCTATAATAACATCCTCGACGCCGACGCCGCGCTGCGCGTGATTCTCGAATTCAAGGACATCGCGACGGTCGCGATCAAGCACAACAACCCGTGCGGCGTCGCGACCTCCAAAGTCTCGCTCGCCGATTCCTTTCGCAAGGCGAAGGCGTCGGACCCGGTATCGATCTTCGGCGGCGTGATCGCGGTCAACCGTCCGGTCGACGAGGAGACCGCGCTCGAGATGAAGGACATCTTCCTCGAAATCGTCCTCGCGCCGTCGTTCACGCCGGAGGCGAAGCAGGTGCTCTCTTCGGCGAAGCGGCTGCTCAATATTCGCCTCTTGGAGCTCGACCTGAGCGGCGACGCGCCGGGCGGCTACGATCTCCGGCGCGTGCGCGGAGGATTTCTCGTGCAGGACTGGGATCTCGGCACGGTCGACGTGCGCCAGTGCAAGGTCGCGAGCAAGCGCCCGCCGACGGAAGACGAGCTGCGCGCGATGGACTTCGGCTGGCGCGTCTGCCGCCACGTGAAGTCGAATGCGATCGTCTTCACCTCCGCCGACCAGGTCTTGGGCGTCGGCGCGGGGCAGATGAGCCGCGTCGATTCGGTCAAGCTCGCCGTCATGCGCGCGGCGACGCACGGCCTCGACCTCAATGGCTCCGTCGTAGCCTCCGACGCCTTTTTCCCCTTCCCCGACGGCGTCGAAGAGGCGGCCAAGGCCGGCGCGAAGGCGGTCATCCAGCCCGGCGGCTCGATCAAGGACAACGAGGTCGTCGCGGTCGCCGATCAGTACGGCATGGCGATGGTGCTGACCGGCATGCGACACTTCAGGCACTAACTTATAAGGAAAATCCGGCTTGCCCGCGCGCGTCTTATTCATCGGTTTCGACGGGCTCGACAGCAAGCTGCTCGGCGAATGGGCCGAGGCGGGAATTCTCCCCACTTTTCGCGCTCTGCTTCAGCGCTCAACGTTCGGGCCCACGAAAAATCCACCCGGTTTATACGGCGGCGCGGTCTGGCCCTCGTTCAACACCGGCCTATCGCCGGGCCGTAACGGTTATTTTTATCCCCGACAGGTCCCGCGCGGCGAATATATGGACGCCGACTTCCTGCCGGCGCAACAGAAAGGCACAGCCTTCTGGGAGAATTTGAGCCGCGCCGGCCGACGCGTCGCGGTCCTGGATCTGCCGGATGCGCCGCTGGTAGCGCCGCTCAACGGCATTCAGGTCGTCAATTGGAGCACGCACGATTCCACCAACGACACCTGCCGCGCTTTTCCCGCCGGCATAATCGCAGACCTGGAGAACCGCTTCGGCCGCCCAGCGCCGGACCACTGCGACCGCGACGTGCAGATCATCGGGCATAAAGCTTTGCTGAATTCCCTGCGCGCGCGGGTCAAGAACAAAATCGATATCTCGCTCCATTACCTCGCTCAAGAGAACTGGGATTTCTTCGCGACCTGCTTCTCCGAAGCCCATTGCATCGGCCATCAATCCTGGCATCTGCACGACCCGGCGCATCCGCGGCACGATGCGGCGCTGGCAGCCGAGATCGGCGATCCGTTGAAAACGATCTATCAAATGTTCGACGACGCGCTCGCGCGGCTGCTCGACGCCGCGGGGCGCGATGCCGTCACGGTAGTTTTGGCGAGCCATGGGATGGGGCCGCTCTATCGCGACGAATCGATCGTTTTCGACGAGATTTTGCAGCGGCTCCACGCCGATCCGGGATCGCGGGCGGGCGGCCGCTTCCGGCTGTTGAAGCGCGCCTGGTATGCGCTCCCGCCGACGCTGCGCGCCTCGGCTCCCTTCAAACAACTAAAGGCGCGGCTGCTGCCGCGGCTCCGACAATCGATGCTGGCTCCCGGCCGCGCCGCGCGGCGCTTCTTCGCGATTCAATACAGCCCGCATGCGGGAGCGATTCGGATCAACGTCATCGGCCGGGAGAAAAGCGGACTTGTGCAGCGCGGCGACGAATATCGCCGCGTGTGCGAAGAGCTGCGCCGCGAGCTTCTGGCGCTCGTCAACGCCGGGAGCGGCAAGCCCGTCGTCAAAGAGGTTCACATCATGGCCGATGTCTACTCGGGGCCGTGCGTGGACGATCTGCCGGATATCGTGGCGCTGTGGCGGCGCGAGGAAGAGGTCCGGGAAATCCATTCGCCGCGGATCGGCCGGGTGAAAGTGCCGGAGCTCAACTGGCGGAGCGGCGACCACCGCGACCGCGGCTTATTCATCGGCCACGGCGCGCCGTTTCACCCGATGCGCTTGAGCCAGCCCGTTTCGGTCACGGATATCGCGCCGACGCTCGCGGGGCTTGTCGGCGTCCGCCTCGAAGATGCGGACGGCCGGCCCATCATTGGACCGATGGGCCTCTGACGATCGTCAGTCGATCGCGCCAAGCAGCCTGCGATACACGCTTAAATATTTTTCGACGATGCGCTCGACCGCATAACCTGCGGCGCGGCGGTGTGCTTTCGCCCCAAGGTCTCCGACGAGCGCGGGATCGTTGAGCAGCCTGTCCACGGCCGCGTCGAGCGAGGCGGCCTCGTTCGGCTCGAACAATAGGCCGGTGACGCCGTGATCGATCATCTCCGGACCGCCGCCGCGGGCAGAGCCGATCACGGGGATACCGTGAGCGTTAGCTTCCAGAATGACGCGGGCAAGCGGCTCTTCCCACAGAGAGGGCAGCACGAGAACGTCGATTCGGCGAAAAAATTCCGCCGAATCGATCCAGCCGAGAAACTGAACCGCGCTGGGGGATCGCGCCGCCGCGTGCTTGCGGCGCAGCTTGCGTTCGTAGCGCTCGTCGCCGGCGCCGGCGATCAATAAACGCCAGCCTTCCCCGTTTCGCTTCGCGAAAGCGTCGAGCAGCCGCTCGACCCCCTTTTCGGGCACCAACCGGCCCAGGTATCCGAACGTAAGCGGGGCGTCGGCCGCTCGCGCGCCATGGCTTGCCGCGACGACAGGGGTGTCGTGTGCGATCACGTCGCTGAAGCTCGCCGCGGGAAACAGCCCCTGCCGCTGATGATGGTCGAGAATATACCGGCTTATGCCGACGACGGCCGCGACCGAGGCCGAGGCGCGGCGGCGCGCGATCAACAACGGCAAACATTCAACACAGGTCCGCTCACACGTGCGGCCGTTGTGATAGCGCGTGCACCGGCCGCACGTCAGATAATAATCCTGCAGCGTATGCACGACGGGAATTTTCTCCTCGCGCGCGGCGCGCCAGGCCGCGACGGAAATGCCCTGAAGATTGCTCGTGTGAACAATGTCGGGACGCTCCTCACGGATGCACCGCCGCAGCCGGCTCTTCATCCCGGGGTTATAGATGTCGAGTAGATGCCAGAGCTTGCGCCGCGCGGACGAGCGCCGGATCCCATCGAATGGCCAGTGAAGATTCGCGATCGGCAGATAAAATACCTTCACGCCCCGAATGGTGCGCACGCTCTCCCGTTCGTCGCCCACGGTGCTCGCTACGACGATCTCATTGCCGCGTACGGCGAGCGCTTCCGCGAGATGTTGAATCGCTATTTCCGCGCCGCCGCGGACGTTCGGCTCGTAGAGCGCGTTGACGAATAGAACCTTCATGCGCGAATGAGAAGCAATCTAACGGAAAGCCCGACCGCGTGCCACATCGGCGCGCGCGCGATTGACATCGCGTCGCATGAGCGGCTAGTCTCGACATGAGCCTTCACCGGATTTCGTTGTATGAAAATCCTCGTCATCGGCGGCGGCGGGCGCGAGCACGCGCTCGTTTGGAAGCTGCGGCAGAGCCCGCGCGTCGAGAAAATATTCGTCGCGCCGGGCAACGACGGCATCGGCGAGAGCGCCGAGCTCGTGCCGATCGCGGTCGACGACATCGAGAAGCTCGCCGCGTTCGCGGAGAAAAACCGCGTCGATCTGACGGTGGTCGGTCCCGAGCTGCCGCTCACGCTCGGAATCGCCGAGCTCTTCCAGCAGCGCGGCCTTAAAATTTTCGCGCCGGGACGCGAGGCCGCGCGGCTCGAAGGCAGCAAGGCGTTCGCGAAAGAGATGTTGCGCGAGAATAAAATCCCGACCGCGGCGTTCGCGACGTTTTCCGACGCGGCGGCGGCGAAGAAATATCTGGGTGAGCTCAAGGCGCCGTATGTGATCAAGGCCGACGGCCTCGCCGCGGGAAAGGGCGTGCTCATCTGCGCGTCGCGCGCCGAGGCGGAAGCGGCGATCGACGACGTGCTGACGCGCAGAGTCTTCGGCGCGGCCGGCGACAAGGTCGTCGTCGAGGAATTTCTCGAAGGCGAGGAAGCGAGCTTTATCGTGCTCACCGACGGTGAGCGCATCCTGCCGCTCGCCTCGTCGCAGGACCACAAGCGCGTCTTCGACAACGACCAAGGGCCGAACACCGGCGGCATGGGCGCCTACTCGCCCGCGCCGATCGTAACGCCGGCGATCCACCGGCGCATCATGGATGAGATTCTCAAGCCGCTGCTCGCCGGCCTCAAGAAGCGCGGCATCGTCTACCGCGGCACGCTCTACGCCGGCCTGATGCTGACGGCCGACGGGCCGAAGGTTTTGGAATTCAACGCGCGCTTCGGCGACCCCGAGTGCCAGCCGCTGATGGTGCGGCTGAAAAGCGACCTCGTGCCGCTGATCGAGGCGACCATCGAAGGCCGATTGGATAAAGTGGAGGCCGAGTGGCACGACGATCCCGCGGTCTGCGTCGTGCTGACCTCCGGCGGCTATCCCGGCGACTACGTTAAAGGCAAAGAGATTCGCGGCCTCGAGCGCTTGAAAGACTGGCAGAGCGGCGCCGTCTTTCATGCGGGCACGGTGAAAAAAGACGGCCGGTGGCTCACCAGCGGCGGGCGCGTGCTCGGCGTCACGGCGCGCGGCCGCGACATCGCCGCCGCCGCCGCGGAAGCCTACCGCGCGGCCGCGGAGATCCATTGGGAAGGCATGCATTACCGGAGGGACATCGCGAAAAAAGCATTGCTTTCAGGTTTCTCGGACCGGAGAGATTCTTCGCTCCGCTCAGAATGACAACAGGGACGACGGCTTCTGTCATCCTGAACGAAGTGAAGGATCTCTCCGAACCTGAAACTCGCGACTCGAAACTTAAAATTGAGGAGACACGATATGGCAGACAAGCCCAAAGTGGGCATTTTGATGGGCAGCGATTCCGACCTCGACATCATGGCCGAGGCCGAGAAGCGCCTCGCCGCCTTCGGCATTCCGTACGAGACGCGCATCCTGTCGGCGCACCGCACGCCGCACGAGACGCAGAAATACGCCGAATCGGCGATCGAGCGCGGGCTGGAGGCGATCATCGTCGGCGCGGGCGCGGCGGCGCACCTCGCCGGCGTCATCGCGGCGCACACGACGCTGCCGGTGATCGGCGTGCCGATCGATTCCTCCGCTCTCAAGGGCCTCGACGCGCTGCTCGCGACCGTGCAGATGCCCGGCGGCATCCCGGTCGCGACGATGGCGATCGGCAAGGCGGGCGCGACCAACGCCGGCATTTTCGCCGCCGAGATTCTCGCGCGCAAAGATCCCGCGCTCGCGGAGAAGCTCGCGCGCTTCAAGCAGGAGATGACCGCGGGCGTGCTGGAAAAGGACAAAAAGCTCCAGAGTGCAAGAGCCAAGCGCTGACAGCTTCGCCGCCGCGCTTGCCGCGCTCCGCCGCGGCGAAGCGGTCGTCTTCCCGACCGAGACTTTCTACGGCCTCGGCGCGAACGCGCTCGACGCGGGAGCGGTCGAGCGCGTCACGGCGCTCAAGGGCCGCGGCGCCGCGAGCCCGATCGCGGTGATTGTCGCCGACCGCGCGATGCTCGCGCAGATCGTGAGCGAGATTCCGCCCGCGGCTGAGAAACTCATCGCGCGCTTCTGGCCCGGCCCGCTGACGCTCGTTCTTCCTGCAAAGACCGGCATCCCCGCGCCGCTCGTCAATGCCGAGGGCAAGATCGGCGCGCGCGTCTCCAGCCATCCCACGGCGGCGCGCCTCGCGCGCGAGCTCGGCCGGCCGCTCACCGCGACGAGCGCCAATCCATCCGGGCGGGAGCCCGCGCGGTGTATTGAAGCGGCGCGCGCCTATTTCGAAGCCAGGATCGGAGTCTATCTCGACGGCGGCGCGCTCACGGGCCAGGCGGCGTCGACGGTCGCGGAGATTAGCGGCGCCGAGGTAAAAATTCTCCGCGCGGGCGCGATCGCCGCCGAGGAACTTAAAAAATGCCTGTGAAAATACTTTTCGTTTTGCTTTTCGTCTTCGCCGTCTCGGCGTGCAAGGACGCGCCGAAGGAAGACAAGGCGAAGGAGGCGGTGCGCGACGCGATCACGAGCGACTTCCGCCTATACCAGGGCGCGAAAGATAAGATCGGCGAGTCGCAGAAGCGCGACGCCGAGCGCCGCGAGCAGGAAAAGCAGATCGAATAGATTATTTCTTCCCGGCGACGCGCTCCACCGCGCCGCCGTCTTCCCCCTCATAATAGGGCACGTCGTCCGCCTTGCGGTAAAACGCGCGGAATGTCCCGCCGCCGGGCGGGCAGGTGAGCGCGCCGATCTTCTTGCCGTCGGGGTATTCGGTAATGTCCGGATACTCCATCGTGCTGACGCAGAGATATTTGAGCTCGCGCGCGCCGGTGTTGACGAGCTGATGCGGCGTCGCGTCGCCGGGCGGGAATGCGATGAACATGCCCGCCGCGACCGGCGTCGCGTCGGCGCCGATGCGCAGCGTCCCCTCGCCCTCGAAGATATAGATCATCTCCTCGTTCGCGTGGTGCGCGTGGAACGGGAACGCGGCTTTCCCCGGCGGCACGGTGAAGACGCTGTAGCCCAACTTCGCCGCGCCGACCGCAGCGCCGACGCGCTGCCGCTTGCCGCCGAACGGCGACCCTTCCGGGCCTTTGAGATCATCCAGCGCGACATCCGCGAGCCGGACGACATGTTTATGCTGCGCCATTTCCATCCTCCATTGTGAAAATCCCAGGCTAGCACTTTTTTCGGCGCGTGTGCTATGACCGACGCATGCTCGTCTTATCGGAAGCCGCAGTTCGCCGCCTCGTCGAGATCGACGAGCTGATCGCCGCGCTGGAAAGCGCGCACGCGGAATTCTCCACCGGCGGCGCGGTCATGCCGGTGCGCCAGGTCGTGCCGCTGCCGGAGATCGGTGGGCGCATCACGACGATGCCGGCGTATCTCTGGGCCGAGCGCGCGCTCGGCATGAAGGTCGTGACGTTCTTCAAGGACAATCCGGCCCGCGGCCTGCCGGCCATTCTCGGGACGATCCATCTCTACAGCGCCGAGACCGGCAAGCTCGCGGCGATCATGGACGGCACTTACATCACCGCGATCCGCACCGCGTGCGCGTCGGCGGCGGCGACGAAGGCGCTCGCGAATCCCGACACTCCGGTGCTCGGAATTCTCGGCGCCGGCGTACAGGCGCGCTCGCATATCGCGGCGCTCGCGCGCGTGAGAAAAATCGCAAAGATAAAAATCTACAGCCCGTCGGGCGCGAGCGCGCGCACAGTCAAGGACGAGCTGGAGCCGCTCGTGAAGCTGCCGATCGAGCCCGCGCCGTCGGCGGAAGCGGCCGTGCGCGGCGCCGATCTCGTTGTGACCGCGACGAGCGCGCCCACGCCGGTCCTCGACCGCGCGTGGCTCAAGCCCGGCGCGCACATCAACGCCGTCGGCTCGCACCGGCCCGATCTCCGCGAGCTCGACGCGGCGACGCTCAAGGCCGCGCGCCTCTTCGTCGATTCGCGCGACGCGATCATGGCGGAATGCGGCGACGTGCTGCTGGCGATCAAAGAGGGCGCGATTCAGGCCGGCGACGCCTCGGCGGAGATCGGCGAGGTGCTCGCCGGGAAAAAGCCCGGCCGGACAAGCTCGTCCGATATCACGCTGTATAAATCCGTCGGCATCGCGGTGCAGGACGTCGCGACGGCGGCGCTCGTCTATCGCAAGGCGCTGGAAAAGAAAGCCGGGGTCGAGGTGGACATCTGACGCGGCTCAGCCGCGCTTCTTCGCTGCCCGCGCGATTCCCTTTTTCTCGAGCTCGGCGTACCAGAAATGCGGCCCTTCCGGCGCCATGCAGCGCGGCGCGAACGGCACCGGCACGCGCTCGATGATGGTCTCGCGCGCCGGATCGTAGCGCGCGAAGAAATACCGCGCGTGGCGCGGATCGCTCCAGTGCGCCAGCGGCCCGGGGTCGGATTCGACGAGCCAAAGCTCGTTCCGGTACGCGGCCGGGCTGAAGGTCTCGCGCTGCGTGCGCACGACCCAGTTGGTCTTGCCGCTTTTCGGATCGATGCAGAAGAGCTTCCGGTTGTGGCGGTGCGGCAGCCAGAGCTTCTCGTCGTACAGCGCGAGCCCCGAGCCGGCGCCGTCCGGGCAGCCGTAGCTTTGCGTCTCGCGCTCCTCGCGAAACGACCAGAAAACGATCTGGCGGTCGAGCTTGCCGCCGGCGGTGAGAAGCCACGCGCCGTCCTCCGCGGGACACACGTCCCACACTTCGTGCGCGTAGCTTAATCGCGCTTCTGTTTTCCCGCTCTCGGGATCGTGCGCGGCGACGAGGCGCTCGTCCGGCGCGGCGAGCCAAAGCAAGTTCCCGTCGTGCGCCATACCGCTGATCGCGAGATTCTCTATGTCCACGGCGATAGGCTATGGCAATACTGCCGTGCGATCAACCGCGGCGCGCGAAACGCAATCTCGAATCCGTCCGGCGAACGTACTATGATGATAGGAATGGCGCCGGCAGAAAATATCGAGGCCGAAACGCGCGAGCTCGCGCGCACTCTCTACCGCGAGGCGTCGGCGCACAAGCCCTCGCTGTTCGAGCCGCAGGACTGGATCGGCCGCATGATCGACAGCTCGCTCGCCGACGAGTCGCTGCGCGCGGCGCTCTTCCGCTTCGTCGACGTGCTGCCGAGCCTCGATTCCGCGTCCGAGATCGGCCGCCACCTGCGCGAGTATTTCGCGCGCGTCGACCACGCGCTCGGCGGCCTCGTCTTTCTCGCCCAGGCGCTCCACGCGGGCACGCTGGTCGCGCCGCTCGTGCGCCACAACGTCGTGCGCCTCGCGCGCCGCTTCATCGCCGAGGAGGACAGCGAAGCGCTGCTGCCGGTGCTGGAAGCGCTGCGCGCCGAGCCCGCGGCCTTCACGCTCGACGTCGTCGGCGAGGCGACGGTGAGCGAATCGGAGGCGGATAAGATGGAACGCCGCTACCTCGATTTGATGCGGCGCCTCGCCGCCGCGAGCCGCAGATGGAATGCGATCCCGCAGATCGACGCCGGCCCGCATGGGCCGCTCGCGCGCGTGAATCTGTCCGTCAAGCTCTCGGCGCTGTGCGCGCGCTTCGATCCGCTCGATCCCGACACGGAGAAAAGCGTCAAAGAGCGGCTGTGCAGACTCTTCCGCGAAGCGGCGGCGCTCGACGTCGCGCTCACGGTCGACATGGAGCAGTACGCGTACAAAGACCTTACGCTCGCGATCTTCCGCGCGCTGCTCGAAGAGGAGGAATTCCGCCGCGCGCCCGCCGCCGCGATCGCGATGCAGGCTTATCTCCGCGACTGCGAGAAGGATCTGCAGCATCTGATCCGCTGGGCGAAGGAGCGCGGGCGGCGCATCGGCGTGCGCCTCGTCAAAGGCGCGTACTGGGACAGCGAGATCGCCTGGGCCGAGCAGAAAAGCTGGCCGGCGCCGGTTTTTACGGAAAAGGCCGCGACGGACGCGGCGTACGAGCGGCTCAGCCGGCTGCTGCTGGAGAACTACGACGTGATCGACGCCGCGTTCGGCAGCCACAATCTGCGCAGCGTCGCGCACGCGATCGCCACCGCGCGCGCTCTCGGCGTGCCGGAAAACGGCTACGAGATCCAGATGCTCTTCGGCATGGCCGAGCCGGTGCGCCGCGCGCTCGTGCAGAGCGGCCGGCGCGTGCGCGTCTATGTGCCCGTCGGCGAGCTGCTCCCCGGCATGGCGTATCTGATCCGCCGCCTGATGGAGAACACTTCCAACACCTCGTTCCTGCGCCAGACCTACGCGGACGGCAAAGACATCGACGCGCTCATCGCGGCGCCCGCGCCGAAATCGCCACCGCAGCCGCGCGCGGCGCGCGGCGGTTTCGTCAACGAGCCGCCGCTCAACTTTTCGCGCCACGAGGATCGGGCGCGCTTCGCCGCCGCGCTGGAGGAAGTCGAAGGCCGCCTCGGCGGCGAATTTCCTCTATGGATCGCCGGCGACGAGCGCAAGAGCGACGCCCGGATCGATTCGGTGGACCCCGCCGCGCCGGCGGAGATCGTCGGACGCGCGTTCGCGGCGACATCCAAAGATGTCGACGACGCGATTTCCGCCGCGCGGGAATTTTTTCCGAGCTGGCGCGCGACGCCGGCGCGCGAGCGCGCGGAGAAGCTCTTCCGGGCGGCGGCGGTCATGCGCGAGCGGCGCGCCGAGCTCGCCGCCTGGGAGGTCTTCGAGGTCGGCAAAGGCTGGCGCGAGGCCGACGCCGACGTCATCGAAGCGATCGACTATCTCGAATACTACGGCCGCGAGATGATCCGCCTGGCCGAGCCGCGCGCGATGCAGCGGCTCGCGGGCGAGAGCAATATCTATCAATACGAGCCGCGCGGCGTCGCCGCCGTGATCGCACCGTGGAATTTTCCGCTCGCGATTCCGACCGGCATGACCGCCGCGGCGCTCGCCGCGGGCAACTGCGCGATCCTCAAGCCCGCCGAGCAGTCGCCGGTCATGGGCTACCATCTCGTCGACATCCTGCGCGCGGCCGGCCTGCCGCCGCTCGCCTGCCAGCTCGTTCAGGGCGGCGGCGAGACCGGCGCGCGCCTCGTGCGCGACCCCGCGGTTCACGTGATCGCGTTTACCGGCTCGCGCGACGTCGGCCTGGAAATTCTCCGCGAGGCGAGCGTAGTCCGTCCCGGCCAGGACCACGTCAAGCGCGTGATCTGCGAGATGGGCGGCAAGAACGCGATCATCGTCGACGCCGACGCCGATCTCGACGAGGCGATCGCGGCGATCATCGACTCCGCCTTCGGCTATCAGGGACAGAAATGCTCCGCCGCGTCGCGGCTCATCCTCGTCGAAGCGGTGCACGACCGCCTGCTCGAGCGGCTGATCGAGGCGGCGAAGAGCCTGAAGATCGGACCGACCAAAGATCCGCGCCACAATATCGGGCCGGTGATCGAGCCCGCGGCGAAAAACCGCGTCATCGAATACATCGCCCTCGCAAAGCGCGAAGGC
>DATDFN010000300.1:0-2019 GCA_036522615.1 Binatia bacterium
ACGAGCGGGCGAAAAAGCAGGGCGTGGGAAGAGAGCTGCCGACCGAATGGTTCTTACAGACCGTTCATCCTTGAACTTGCGTCCAGATCGCCTAGACAACCCCATGCCCCGCTACATCGACCCCACCGAGCAGCTCGTCACAGAGATCCTGGTCGCGGACATCAAGCGCTCGGTGCGCTTCTATATCGACTTGGGCTTTGCGCTGCTGCGCGACGGCGGCGATTTCGTGGAGCTGACGTGGGAGGAGCACCGTTTGTTTCTCGCCGAGCTGTCGGCGTTCCGCGACGCGGCGGGCGCCGAGGCGCCGCCGCGGCCGAAGTTTCCGCGCGCGAACGTGCGCGTGATGGTGCCGGACGTGGATGCGTCTTGGGCGCGGGCGCAAAAGCTCGGCGCGGAGGTGATTATACCGATCGCCGATCGCTACTACGGCCTGAGAGACTTCACCATCGCCGACCCCGACGGCTTCGGCATCCGCTTCGCCAGCGCATTGAAATCGAAGTGAATAAGCCGCGCGCCGCGCGCGTGACGCGGCGCTATTCCCGCCTCGTTTACATTCGTCGGGGAAATTTTTTCGGCGATATCGGGGCTTCCCCCGATTCAAACTCGGCTCCGGAAGACCTACCTAGAAGGTAGATTCCCCATAAATGTTGAGAAGGAGGACGGCGCGCCGCCGCGCGGGTCTATTTTTCCATCGACTTGAAATTTCCATTTTAGAAAGGAGAATTACCGTGGCCAAGCAAGAGAGCAGAAAAGAGATCGCCCCGTGGCGCCCGTTTCCGGGGCCGACCGCGTGGGAGAGCGACTTCGAGCGCACGCTGGAGGACTTTTTCGGCCGCCGGCTTTCCGGCCCCTTCGGCGGCTGGTGGCCGCGCGCGACGGCGCCGGCCATCGACGTCTACGAAGAGAAGGACGAGGTCGTGGCGAAGGCCGAGCTTCCCGGCCTGGAAAAGAACGACATCGAGGTGAACGTCATCGATCACCAGCTCACGATCAAGGGCGAGAAGAAGCAGGAGCAGGAGACCCAGGAGAAAAACTTCTACCGCGCCGAGCGCTCCTACGGCGCATTTTTCCGCACCGTCGAGCTGCCCGCCGATGTCGAGAGCGACAGGGCGAAGGCCTCCTTCAAGAACGGCGTCCTTGAGATCCACATCCCGAAGACCGAGGAGGCGAAGAAAAAACACAAGCAGGTGCGGATCGAATAGCCGCGCGCTTCGCGTCCGCTCAAGCCGGCGCCGCCGGTCGAGCCCCCCGGCCGGCGCGCCGGCTTCATGCCGTCCGCTCCTCCTCCGCCTCCTTTAGCGCTTCGATTTTCACATCTTTTCCCGCGACGACGAGGAGCTGATCGCCCGTTTCCAGGCGCGTGGCGCCGCGCGGGTAGAGCACCTGGCGGCCGCGGATGACGGCGGCGGCGACCATCTCGGGATACATCTCCGACATCTCGGCGACGGTGCGCCCGGCGAGCGGCGATTTTTCGCCGACGGCGAGCGAGGTGAGAAAGCCCTGGCCGTTGTGGATCGGAATCGGCGTGCCGTGGCGCAAGAGCGAGACGAGGTGCGGAAACGTCACATTGTGGAGGTTCACGAGCGGACCGGCTTCGAGGACGGAGAAGGCGGCGCGCAGCATCTGCTCGTGGTGCGTCGGCGAATCGGTGCGGAACTCCACCTGCGCCTCGTAGAGCCGCGGGTAGCGGAGGCGCGACGCGATCGTGCGCTGGACGACGAAGGCGAGCGCGGTCGCGAGCATCGACGGCACGATGAGGCCGTAGCCGCCGGTCATCTCGGCGACCATCACCATCGTCGCGACCGGCACGCGCGCCGTGCCGGCGAAGACCGCCGCCATGCCGACGACGGCGAAGGCCGGCGGCATGAAGCCGACGCCGGGAATCCAGCGGTCGGCCTCGTAGGCGACCCACGCGCCGAGCATGCCGCCGATGTAGACGTTGGGGCCGAAGACGCCGCCCGAGCCGCCCGAGGAGATCGTGAGCGACATCGCGACGATCTTCAACAGCGCGAGCCAGAT
>DATDFN010000301.1:0-16675 GCA_036522615.1 Binatia bacterium
TACGATGTCGGCGAATACTCCGCCGCGACGTTTATGCGCACGCGCGAGAAAGGCAAGCCGTTCGTCGCGCTGCCGATCTTCTTCGAGCGCGGCCCGCGCCAGCGGAATATTTTTTATCGCGAGGGAAATCTCTCCTCGCCCGCCGACTTGAAAGGCAAGAAGATCGGCTGCTTCCGCTACGGCGCGACCGCGGTCGTGTGGGAGCGCGGCTACCTGCTCGACGAGCACGGTCTCAAGACGACCGATATGACCTGGTACGTCTCGGGCAAAGAGGTCTTCATCGGCCAGGACCTGCCGGTGAAAGTCGAGCGCCTTGAGCCGCCGACGCCGTTCGGCCAGGAAAAGGCGGTGCTCTCGCGCCTAGTCAGCGAAGGCGTGCTCCACGCCGCGCTCGTCGCCG
Source organism: Binatia bacterium (assembly GCA_036522615.1). GTDB lineage: Bacteria > Desulfobacterota > Binatia > UBA9968 > UBA9968 > JAJPJQ01. The sequence goes on from DATDFN010000301.1 coordinate 401, forward strand.
GCGACATGGGCTACTTCGGCATCTTCGGCGGCGGCACGCTGCCGAAAGCTATGGGCGAGTTCGCCGGCGTCAAACCGCTGTTCGACGACACCGACGACGCGATCCGCTGGATCAAGCGCACGCGGCTTTATCCAATCATTCATTTGATCGCGATGAAAGAAGAGGCCGCGGAAAAATATCCCGACCTGCCGGCGAAGCTGGTCGAGGCGTTTCGCGCGGCGAAGCGCGCCGCGCCGAAGTACATGAAGCGCGAGGAAATCGAGGGTTACGAGAAAGAAGCCGCCGTCGTCGGCGAAGACCCCTACGAGTGCGTGCTCGGCGACATCGAGAAGCGCACGCTCCAGGCGCTCAACCGCTATCAGATCGAGCAGGGGCTCATGCGGAAAGAGCTGCCGCTGGAGAGCTGCTTCGTGCGCGGCACGTTCAAGTAGTCTACGCGAGAGCTTTTTTCAGCCACTTCGCAGTGCGCGCGACGGATTGCTCCGCCGCTTTCCTGTTCGCTTCGATCTTTCCCGACGGGTTATTGAGAAAGGCGTGGCGGGCGCCCTCGTACATGTGAATCTCGTACTTCTTGCCGTAGCGGTCGAGCGCCGCGCGGAACATCTCGATCTCGGCGGGCGTCGTGTTCGCGTCCTCGGTGCCGTAGTGGCACTGAAGCGGCGCGCGAATCGTTCTCAGTTCTTCGGGATCGGGGAAAAGGCTCTGATAATAGATCACGCCGGCGGCGAAGCTGCGCGATTTCGCCAGCGTGTAAAGCGCGAGGCCGCCGCCCATGCAGAAGCCCAGCACGGCGATCTTCTTCTGACCGACGAACGGTAGCTTGCGTAAATACGGCACGCTGTCGACGATCTTTTCGGTCGCGCGCCGGACGTCGAGCGACGTTTTCGCGAACGCGCACGATTCCGGCGTCGAAAAGAGCTTGCCGTGAAATAAATCGGGCGACAGACAGACGAACCCCTCCTGGGCGAAGCGCCGCGTCACGGCGCGCTGGCCGTCGTCGACGCCGCGATAGCCGTGGATCAGCACGATCGCCGGCCGTGGAGCGGAATCGTTAGGCCGGGATAAAAAGCCGTCGACGATCTCTTTGCCGCTTTTGTAAGCGGCGTGCATCGAAACGATTCGTTCAGCCATAAATAGTTGTCGCCTATTGTGTAGTGATGGCGCCTCGCTGTGTAGTTTTGTGTAGTGCTCAGCGCCGCTTGGCGAGCAGCTTCAGCTGGTAGCGCCACTCGGACATGAATCGCGTCGACGATTCGGTCTGCCGGCCCGCACTGCGCTCGGCCCGGCGGCGATATTCGAAGATATCGGCCTCAGAGATCGGCTTCGGCTGGCCGATGCTGTACGCCATCGCGTTGACGCGCGCAAGCTCGTAGAGGTGGAGGCTCGTCGCCGTCGCCTCCTCGACGCTGCTGCCGGCGACGGTCATGCCGTGGCCGGCGAGCAGGCATGCCTTCTTCTCCCCCATGGTCTGCATGAAATCGTCCGCGAGCTCCCGGTTGATGATCGTGACGCTGCGCGGATAGATCGGAATGCCTTCGACGGCGAGCTTCATCCCGGCGGGACTGTAGGCGGCATAGATCGGAAGGAGCGGTTTGTCGCACGCGGTGAGGGCGACGATCCAATCGGGATGCGTATGAATGACGCTCATCACCTCGGGGCGCTTGCGGTAGACCGCGAGATGCATTGCGCTCTCGTTCGGCGCTTCGAGGCCGCGCCCTTTATCCAGCACGCGGCCGTCGAGATCGACGGTGATGATATCGCGCTCGGTCGCGAACTCGACCGCCTCTTCGTTCACGCCCTTGCCTTTGATGAGAACGCGGTCGGTGCCGGGAATGCGCGCGCTCACGTGGCCCAGCGCGCCGCGCGTGAGACCCTGGTTGCCCACAATGCGGCACGAGAGCGCGACTTTTTTCCTGAGGTCGGAGACAATCCGCGATACGGCCATGACAATTTCCTATCGCCGACTCCTATCAGAGGAGGCCGGTTTCGGGCAAGCGACGAACTCAGTGGGCGGGGCTGTGCTAAAGCTCGACGCGGAATATCGCGGTGATCAGCGCCTGAACGAAGCGCGGAACGGGCCGAAGGATCGAAGGCAGGCGGTAACCGAAAGACTCGCTACGGACATCGGAAACATGCGGCAGCGGCTGCTGGTGAAGATTCGACGGCATACGGGCTTTCTCTAACACCGCCCCCAGCTGCCCCGCGAGCGAGGCGACATAAGGTTCCTGCATGAAATTCGCGTGAAGGCCGGCGATGCGGTGGATTTCCACACCGCCTTGGGCGAGGCGTCCCCATCCGTTGTCGGGGTGCGCGCGAAACAGCGGCTGCGCCTTCGTGCGAAAGAGGGTGATGCGGCCGGGATATTGAGCCGGCTCGTAACCGAGCAGAGCCGCGTAGTGCGTTTCGATCACGCGTCGATAGCGCTCGGGCCAATGCTCGGGCATTTCGACTTCGTCCTCGATTTTTTTCGGCAGCGCGTTGAAGCCGAGCGGTTGGCCGATTTTGTCGATAGATTTTTTAAAGAGGTTTTTGGTCTTGACAAAGGCATCGAAAAAAACACGGCGCGGATGGCGGCTCAGAACGAAATCCGTCAGCCAGTAGGGAAAATTCTGGACGAAACCTTTGATGTCGAACGATTGAGGACCCGGCGCCTCGGTATCGAGAATTGCGAGCAGGCCGACGGATTGTCCCGCGGCGCGGAGCTGTCGCGCGATTTCGAAGGCGACGATGCCGCCGAAGGAGTAGCCGCCGATGAAGTACGGTCCCTGCGGCCGCGCTTCGCGGATGGCATCGATGTAGTACGCGGCCATATCTTCGATCGAGCCGCACGGGCTTTCGTCGTCCTTGACGCCGCGCGCCTGCAGTCCGTAGAGCGGCTGATCCGTTCCCAGGCGCTGGGCGAGATAGGAAAGCCCCAAGACCATACCGCCGATCCCGGGCACGAGATAAAGGGGAGGTCGCTCCCCCTTCGCCTGCACCGCGACCAGCGTTTGGTCGTGCGGCTCGAGGTCGAGGCGGTGAATCGCGCGCGCGAGCTTCTCGATCGTATTTTCCTCGAGCAGCATCGCAGGCGGGATGTGGCGGCCGCGCACTTCCTCCACTTTCGCGGCCATGAGGACGGCTTTGAGCGAATCGCCGCCGAGATCGAAAAAACTTTCCGTTGTACCGATCGGCCGTACGTCCAGTATCTCTTCCCATATTCCGGCGAGCTGGATTTCCAGCGTGTCGGTAGGCGCCTTGAAAGCCCAATCCGGAGGACGCCGCTGCTCCGGCGCGGGCAGCGCGTCACGATCGATCTTGCCGTTTACCGTCAGGGGAAAGGCAGCCAGCGTCACGAAAGCGACCGGAACCATGTACGCGGGAAGCTGCTGGTGCAAATGGGCCCTGAGCGCGTCGGCCGCGGGCAAGCGGTTATTCCACCCGACGACATAGGCCACCAGCCGCTTGTCGCCGCCGTCCTCGCGCGCGAGAACGACGCAGTCGCGCACCGTCGGATGGCGCGCAAGCGCGACTTCGATCTCGCCCAGCTCGATGCGATAGCCGCGGATTTTCACCTGGTGGTCCGTGCGGCCGAGATATTCGAGATTGCCGTCGGGCAGAGCGCGCGCGAGGTCGCCTGTCTTATACAGGCGCGGCGGCGCGCCGCCGCCGAGCGCGACGGAGACGAATTTCGCCGCCGTCGTCTCCGGCTGATTGAGATAACCGCGGGCGACGCCTACGCCGCCGATATAAATTTCTCCCGTCGCTCCGGGCTTCACCGGGTGGAGCTCGGCGTCGAAAACGTGCATCTGCATGTTGTCGATCGCGACGCCGATCGGCACGGAGCCGGCCGCGACTCTATCGCGCGCCTCGTAAATGCAGCAGCCGACCACCGTCTCCGTCGGACCGTATTCGTTGACGAGGCGCGTCTCGGGCGCATGCCGGCGCCATCTTTCGATGTGCTCCCAGCGGAGCATCTCGCCGCCGATGACGAGCACGCGCACGCGGCCGGCCAGCTCGCCCTCCGGCAGCATGTGCGCGAGCGCCTCCAGGTGCGTCGGGGTGATCTTGACGACGCTGAAATCTTTTCCGGAGCCCAGCGCCGCCGCGAGCTCGTCCAATCCGAGACCCTCCGGCAGCAGCGTAACGCGCTGCCCGACCATCAGCGGCCCAAAGAGCGTCGTGATCGTGAGATCGAAGCCGATGGGCGAATGGACCAGCGATCCGGTCCCTTCCCACATCCGATAGAAGCGGCTTGCCCACAAAAGATAGTTGGCGAGCCCGCGGTGATGGATCATCACGCCCTTCGGTTTTCCCGTCGAGCCCGAGGTGTAGATCACGTAGGCGAGGTTTTCCTGCTTGACGCCGCTATTAACGCTGTCCGTGCCGTGCTTCGCGATTTGGGGCCACTGTTCGTCCACGGCGACCACTTTTCCCGCCGCGGAAATTTTTTCGACAAGACGCTGCTGCGAGAGAATGACCGGCGCCTTCGCGTCCTCCATCATGTAGGCCAGGCGATCGGCGGGATACGATGCATCGAGCGGCAGATAGGCGCCGCCGGCCTTCAGGATGCCGAGCAGCGCCGCCATCATCTCGGGCGAGCGCTCCATGCATATGCCGACGAGCGTTTCCGGGCCGACGCCGCTCGCGCGAAGAAAATGCGCGACCTGATTGGCGCGTTCGTCGAGTTGCCGGTAGTTAAGTCGCTCGTCGCGATAAACGACAGCCTCGGCTTCGGGTGTCCGCCGGACCTGCCGTTCGAACAGGTCCGGAAAGCAATGACTGCCGAGAGCGCGCGGTTCCATCGAGGAAGTGATTGTCTGGTTCGCCACGGGCAAGAATATCTCGTCTGGGGCGCCCGCTGTGCGCCTTTTTACATGTGTAGAATAAAGCGCGGCACCAGGCGGAACAATGGTGTAAAAACCCCGAAAGACGCTGGAAAAACATTCGTTGAGATAAGGCTTTCACCTGAAGAGAACGGAAAAAAGGGCGGAGAAACACCGAGGCGCTTCGGGTAAGTAGGCGGGCGGGTGAAACGGAGCTACTTTGCTTTTAAAGCGCGCCAGACGCGCTCGGGAGTAAGCGGCAGATCGCGGATGCGGACGCCGTAGCCGCGCGCGAGCGCGCTCGTGATCGCCGGGGCGACGGCGACAAGGCCGCCCTCGCCCATGCCGCGCGCGCCGTGCGGGCCCGGCCCGTCTTCGTTTTCTACGAGAACAGTTTCGAACTCCGCCGGTACGTCGGCGAAGCGGGGCACGCGATAATCGATCAATCCCGCGGTGACGAGCTGCCCGTCCTCATAGATCATCTGCTCGAAGAGCGTATGGCCGATGCCCATCATCGACGCGCCCTCTTCTTGCCCGACGCAGCCCTCGGGGTGTATCGCCTTGCCGACATCGGCGACCGAGACGTAACGCGTGAGGGCGATCTCGCCGGTTTCTTTATCGACAGCCAGCTCCGCGCTGCCCATGCCGATCTCCCAAAAGACCGGCAGCGAGCCCGTGATCTCGGGCCCGACGTCCCCATGGCCGATCAATTCGCCGCCGCCGCCGAAGCGGCGCTCGACCGCCTCTTTGAACGTCAGGCGCATCTCGCCGGCGACCATCGCGCCGTCGAGAAGCTGTATCTGACCGGGCTTCACGCGCAGCGCCTCGGCGCCGATCTTCAGCAGCTGCTGCTTTAAATCGCGCGCCGCGCGCTGGATCGCCGTGCCCATCAGCGTGGTCGAGCGGCTCGACCCGGTTGATGCGTCGTACGGCGTGACTTTCGTATCCGCGCCGCCGACCTGGATCGCCTCAATGGGTAGATGGAGCTCTTCGGCAATGATCTGCGACAGCACGGTGCGCACGCCCTGCCCCATCTCGGTGCTGCCCGCGTACGCTACAAGGGTGCCGTCGGGGAGAAGCCGCACCATCGCCACCGAGACCGGCGTCGCGCCGGCGTTGGTCGCGCCGCAGGCGAGCCCCATTGCAGCGCCCTTTTTCTTCGAGCGGCGCCGCCACTCGCTCGCGCGCACCAGCGTTTTCAGACTGGACGGCAGATCGGCGTCCATGCCGCGCAGCTTCGGGCGCAGCTCCTCGCCTTTCTTGAGAAAATTCTTGAGTCTCAGCTCCGCCGGATCGATTCCCAAACGCTCGGCGATCATGTCGAGGTGCGATTCCGAGGCGAAGATCACCTGCGGCGCGCCGATCGCGCGAAACGAGCCGGCCGAGCTCTTGTTGGTGTAAACCGCGGAGGCGTCGGTCCGGATGTGCGGAATGCGATACGGCCCGAGCACGCGCGTCGCGGCGCGCGTCGCCACCTGCGGGCCGTTATCGGCGTAGCCGCCGGTGTCGAGATAAATCTCCGCCTCGCGCGCGACGATCGTCCCGTCGCGCTTGACGCCGGTTTTAAGCCGCACGCGCGCGCCGTGGCGCCGCACCGTGAGCATCGATTCGGCCACGGAGTTGACGATCTTCACCGGCCGCCTCGCCTTGCGCGCGAGCGCCACCACCAGCGGCTCGAATTTCGTGTACGACTTGCTGCCGAAGCCGCCGCCTAAAAAAGGGATGACCATGCGCACCTGCGTCGGACGAAGGCCGAATATTTTCGCTATGTCGCCGCGCACCTGGAACGGGTGCTGCGACGACGAATAGACCGTGACGCCCTCATCGGTCCACTGCGCGATCACCGAATGCGGCTCGAGCGCGTAGTGATACACCATCGGGAACGTGAACGTGTCCTCGAAAATCTCCTCCGACTCGGCGAAGCCCTGCCGGATGTCGCCTTTCTCGACGCGCTCGTGGCCGCAGATGTTTCCCGGCGCATCGTCATGGACGAGCGGCGCGCCCTCGGCGATCGCGGCGTCGATGCCCGCGGCGACCGGCAGCTCTTCGTAGTCGACGTGGATGAGCGCGAGCGCGTCCTCAGCGGTGCGGATATCCTCCGCCGCCACGGCGGCAACCGGCTCGCCGATGTAGCGCGCCTTATCGAGTGCGATCACCGGCCGGCCGCTGTAGATCGGCTGCGTGTCGTGAATGTCTTTGGACGTAAGGACCGCGGCGACGCCGGGAAGCGCCTCGGCCTTCGATGCGTCGATGCCGCGGATGCGCGCATGCGGAAAAGGGCTGCGGAGAATTTTTCCGTGCAGCATTCCCGGCATGTTCAGGTCGCCGGTGAATTTTGCCCTGCCGGTGACCTTATCGACGGCGTCGACGCGCGCGATGCTGCGCCCGACGTACTTCATTTCTTTCTGCGGCATGCGAGCAAAGTAACAAAGCGAGACAAGAGGCGCAAACGAAGGTGTTCACGTGCGGCCGGACGCGGGTTCGGCCGAGAGCAGATATGGCTCCGAACAGATCAGCAGAGCGTTAAGGCCTCTTACCAGTCGCGCGGCTGCGGACCCGGAACGATTCCGGCGAGATCCGGATCTTCGCCGTCATGGACCGGTGGGCGATTGGCCTTTTCTTCCTTCCGCTGCTGGCGGCGCAGGGCCTTCTCTTTCTGCTTGTTTTGCCGCGCTAGCTCTTTCTGTCGTTTTTTGAATGTTTCGCTAGCCATAAATTAATACATAACACTTGGACGGGCCTCATGCGAGTCAAATAAGAAGGCCCGGTCGCCTGAGGCGCCGGGCCTTTTGTGTTCGCTTGATATCTACTTGCCGGGCGTAAGTTGCCCGCGGATCTCACCGCCTTTGTTCGCCGCGCTGTGCACGTTGACGTAAAGGTTACCGGCCTGGAAATCCTTGTACTGCTCGTCGGTAAGCTTCGCTCCCGGCGGTACTGACCATGTGTCGCCGTTCTTCGTTAGTGGGATGATTACCGGACCGGTCTTATCTGCAGGGCCGTCGTGAATATGCGCCGCGGTCCCGTCCACACCTTTGGTTGTGACACTGCCGCTGACGGATTTATCCTGTCCCACGGTGATCGTGCCGCTGCCAGTGGCTTTTGTCTGCACGGGCGGCACTTGCTTGTCGCCGGACAGCGTGACCTTGACCGCCTGTCCTTTAGCTTCCGATCGCGCCGCCTCGGCTCGCCGCCCTTCGCCGCCACCTCCGTTCGACGCACTGCAGCCGAAGGCCACGAGCGCGAGGACAAGACTCCACGCCAGGTAAGCTTTAAGGCTGACTGGATGTTCCATAAACTCCGCCTCCATGGGTTAAAGGTTAAAAGGTTTATAGATGCCCGCGCAATACCCAATATGGAGAAACCGGGGGTTTGTCCAGATAGGGCAAGTCGGTAGAGACAGACAAAAAAAGGCCCGGTCGCCTGAGGCGCCGGGCCTTTGAATCGAGACAGCTGGGGCTAATTCTGCCCTTCCAGCATCTTCTTCCATTTCTGGCGGATTTTTTCCTTGAGCTCGGGACTCGATTCCGCGACCGGCGGAAAGTCCTTCATCCATTCGAACGGCCGGCACGCATCGATCACCGCGCGGGAGTTGAAGCCCTTCTTCCCGGGCTGGATGCGCGGATCGAGCGGGCCGCTCCAGCAGCGGCGGAGGATCTCGATCGACTCCGCCGGATCGGAGCGCGAAGCGAGCGCCCAGAGGACGTCGAAGGTCTTGGTCGGATCGATGTCTTCGTCAACCACGATGACGTAGCGGCCGAGATAGGCGCCGGCGTGAACTTGCGAGGCGGCGAGCATTGCCTGGCGCGCGTGGCCGGGGTAGCGCTGCTTGATGGAAATAATGTTGAGCAGCCTGCCGCCGCCGGCTTCGTGGCACCAGACGCCGCGCACATCCGGCACGCCGGCCTTCTCGACCTGCTCCCAGATGAGCGCCGATTTCACCATGCACTTGGCGATGGAATAATCCGAGGGCGGACGGCCTGGACGCGCGCAGCAGAGAATCGGGTCGTTGCGGTGATAGATGCGCTCGACGCGGAGCACGGGCTCGGGGCGTGACGAGCTGGCGTAATAGCCGGTCCATTCGCCGAAGGGACCTTCGGTCTTGACGTCGTCGGGCTTCATGAAGCCCTCGATGACGATCTCCGCCTGCGCGGGAAACGGCAGGCCTGTGACCTCGCCCTCGCAAACTTCGATCGGCGCGCCCTTGAGACCGCCGGCATAGTCGAATTCCGACACGCCGTAGTCGATCTCGTTGCCCGAGACCATGAACAGCACCGGGTCCTGGCCGACGCAGATGATGACCGGGCAGGGCTTGCCCTTCTCGAACCATTTGCGCCGCTGGATCGAGCCGTGCTTGCCGGGCGAGATGTAGAGACCCATGCTGCCTTTGTCGTGGACCATGCCGCGGTAGGCGCCGAAGTTGACCCAGCCCTCGTCCGGGTCCTTCGTGATGACGAGACACGCCGTGCCGATGAAGCGGCCGCCGTCGAGCTCGTGCATGAAGGGCACGGGGAATTTCAACAGATCGACGTCGTTGCCTTTGAGAACATTTTCGAGGATCGGCCCTTTCTTAACGATTTTGTGCGGGATCGGCTTGTGCTCGTTGAGCTTATGGCGAAAGGCCTTGACCAAATCGAGATTGGCGAGGTCCATCGGCAGACCGAGGTTCAGCGCCATGCGCTTGAACGAGGCGTTTTGCGCGAAGAGCGTGCGGTAGCCTTTCGGGTAGCCTTTGATGTTGTCGAAGAGCACCGCGGGCACGGGACCCTTGCTCTCGGTCGCGAGCAGCTCGGCGAGCGTGCCCATCTCCAGATTCCAATCGGCGCCGTCGACCTTGCGCAGCTCGCCGATGCTGTCGACGATCTCGATCCAGTCTCTGAGATCGGTATAGCTCGGCGTGCGGCCGGCCTTGATCTGGTCCTCGGCCATTTTTCTCGCTTCTAGAGCGGTCATATTCTTCTCCTTTTGTGGTCTCAGCTTTTGAGCTAGCAGGCGGGCGCCGAAAAAGCAAAAGCGCCGCCCCTTATATTACGCTCCCAAAGCCGATTCGTCCATCCCTTCGGTGTCTTCCGCCGGCAAGCCGTTGCAGCTCTGCGGGTCGAGATGGAGATAAACCTTGTCGCCTGGGTTCATCGTGAGGAACGGATGCGTGTGGACGCGGAGCACCGAGTCGCCGACGGCGATCTGGCAGTGGTAAGCGTCGCCCATGAAGATCGCCTCTTTGACGCTGCCTTCAAGAACATTCTCGCTGACCTGCGGTTTCTGTTTCATTACTTCGATATGCTCGGGGCGGATTGACAGGACCGCCGCGCTGCCTGCCGTGAGGCCTGCGGCAGGGATGAAATTGAAAATCCCCTTCGAAGTCTCGAGCCGTCCCGGCTTGGAGTCGCCGCCGAGCTCGACGACCTTGCCGGGAATGAGATTCGTAAGGCCGAGGAACGTGGCCGTGAACCTGCGCTTCGGGCGCGAGTAGAGCTGATGGGGATTGCCGACCTCGATCAATTTGCCGGCGTGCATGACAGCGATCTGATCGGAGATCGCGAGCGCCTCGCCCTGATCGTGCGTGACGTAGATCGTCGTGATGTTGACGCGCCGCTGCAGCGCCTTGATCTCGAAGCGCATCTGCTCGCGAAGCTTGGCGTCGAGGTTCGAAAGTGGCTCGTCGAGCAGCATGACCTTCGGCTCGTTGACGAGAGCGCGCGCGAAAGCGACGCGCTGCTGCTGGCCGCCGGAGAGCTTCGGCGCCGGGCGGTCTTCGAGGCCTTGCAGGCCGACGATCTTGAGCACATCGGCGACGCGCTTTTTGATATCGGCTTTATTGATCCGGTGGATTGTCAGCGGATAGGCGACATTTTCGAACACCGTCATGTGCGGCCAAATAGCGTAGGATTGAAACACCATGCCGATCGGCCTTCGGTTCGTCGGCACGTAAACGCGCTCGGCGGCGGAGAAGACCGTCTTGCCGCCGATGCTGATGCTGCCGATATCGGGGCGCTCGAGGCCGGCGACGCAGCGGAGCGTCGTCGTCTTGCCGCAGCCGGACGGTCCGAGAAAAGTGTAGAGAGAGCCTTCCGGAATGTCGAGCGACACACCTTTCAAAACGTGAACGCGCTCGCGATCCTCGCCGAAAAATTTTTCCAGGTTCTGGATTCGCACCATGAAATTCTTCTCTGCCATTGAACCCCCTGATTTATAACAGCTTCCGCTGCCACTCCTTCTATCACGCGCGGTAAGCGCGCGCCAATCTCGCGGGCCCTTCGCTTGCGCCCGCCGGCGGAAAACTATTCGGCGATGCCGATGCGCGCGCCCAGCCGCCGCGCGACATAGGCCATGATCACCAGCAACAGCACCATCAAGACGCCCAGCGCGCACACGTATGTGTACTGGCCGCCTTCCCAAAGATCGAAAGCCATGATCGAAAGCACCGTGCTGTTGTACGAGTACAGCAAAATCGAGGTCGAAAGCTCGCGCAGCGAGATGATGCTGATGTAAATCCAGCCGGCGACGAATCCCGGCATCAACAGCGGCAGAATGATTTTCCGGAACGTCTGAAACCAGGTCCCGCCGCTCGTCATCGAGGCCTCTTCGAGCTCCTTGTTGATCTGGATCATCGTCGCCGAGGCGCTGCGGATGCCGTAGGGCATGAACTTCGTGATGTAGGCGAGCAGCAAAACCCAGATCGTGCCGTAGATCGGGATCGGCAGCGTCAGGTAGACCCAAATCAGGCTCACGCCGAGCACGATGCCGGGCATCGCGATCGGGATGAACGTTAGGTTATCCAGAAAAACGCGCCCCGGGATTTTCGATTTGACCGTGATCCAGGCGATGACCGAAGTCAGCAGCATGACCAGCGTCGCCGATCCGACGGAGAGCAAAAAGCTGTTTTTGAACGCCGTCAGCGCCAGCGGATAGGTCAGGACATAATGGTAGTTGGCCAGCGTGACCTTCGCGAGCAGCTCCCGCGACGGGATGCCGTAAAACGGGATGAAAGACGACCAGAGCAGGATGAAGACGGGCATGATCACGGCCAGCAGAAAGATGAAGAAAGCGATGAAGCAGGTGACCCATTTCCACGGGCCGAGGTCGATGACGCGGGGGCGATAGCCTTTGCCGGTCACCGTCGCGAATCGTTCCGTCCGGCGCGTGACTCTTTGATAAATCATTACGCCGCCGCCGCTGATAATGAGGAGCGTAACCGCATAGGCGCCGGCAAGGCCGAAATCGGACGGAAACTGGTGGATGGCGAGAAAGATCTTCGTCGTGAAAACGGAAATCTTCGCCGGCACACCGACGAGCGCCGGCACCTCGAAGGCCTCGATGCCGCGCACGAACATGACCAGCAGCACACCGAACATCGCCGGTCGCATGAGCGGCAACGTTACGCGCCTGAGCGTCGTGAAGGTGCTCGATCCCGCGGTGAGCGCCGCCTCCTCGAGCGACGTGTCCATGTTGCGGAACGAAGCGGACATCAGCAGAAACACCAGCGGGTAGAGGTGGATCGCCTCGGCCCAGACCATGCCGCCCATCGAATAGATGTTGAAGGGCGCGGATTCCAGCCCGAGCGCGCCTTTGACGACGAGATTGATGAGGCCGATTTTCGGGCTCAGCAGCAGGATCCAGGCGATCGTACTCAGGATTCCCGGGATGATGAAGGGAATCAGCGCCATCACCATGAAGAGCTTCTTGAACGGCGTGTTGGTCCGCTCGTTGACCCAGGCGAGAAACGTGCCGATAACGAACGACAAAAGGCAGGTGCCGAGCGCGTATTTTATCGAGTTCCAAAACAGCAGATAAAATTCGCGGTCGAAGTAGGCCTTGATGTAATTCTGGATGGTATAGGCGGCGCCCGGCTCCCCGATGGGCGCGCTCCGGATGCTGCCGTAAAGCAGCATGACGAGCGGAATGCCCGCGAGATAGAGCACGAACAGCGAGCAGCCCAGCAGGATCACTGTCTGGGCGTTAATGAAACGTCCCATCAACCTTTTCGTCTAAGACGCTCTACAGGAATCGCACGCCTAATGTGTCTTTGCGTGCGGAAAAGCCCGGCTGGCGCGTTTGGACGCGCGGCGCCGGGCTCTTCCGCAGAGTATACGGTCCGTGGTGCGTTACACCGCCTACGCCCCGGTGTTAATATCGTGGACGAGCTGGTCGGCCACCATCGTCTTGCGCACCTCTTCCTCGATCTGGTTCCAGAGGTAATCCTCATATTCGAGGAACTGCTTGCTGCGCTTCACGGCCAGCGGGCGCGGGCGCGGCAGATCGATCTTCAGCGTGTCCTTTACACGGCCTGGGCGCGCACAGAAGGTGATCACCCGGTCGGCCAGGTAGATCGCTTCGTTGATCTGGTGCGTGATGAACATCACGGTCTTTTTCGCTTCGCGCCAGATGCGGAGCAATTCCAGCTGCATGATCTCGCGGGTCTGCGCGTCGAGCGCCGCGAACGGCTCATCCATAATCAGGACCTCGGGATCGACCGTCAGCGCGCGCGCGAGGTTGCAGCGCTGCTGCATACCGCCGGAGAGCTCGTGCGGGTAGTGATCCTCGAAGCCCGAGAGGCCGACGAGCTTGATGAACTTGAGCGCGCGGTCCCTATCCTCGGCGCCGTTGCCGCGTCCGCGGCATTCCAGGCCGAACAGCACGTTCTTCAACACTGTGCGCCACGGCAGAAGGCAGGCGTCCTGAAAGACCATCGCGCGGTCCATGCCCGGACCTTTGACTTCTTGCCCGTCCAGCATGATCTTGCCGCCGGTCGGTTTCAAAAGACCGTCGGCGATGTTGATGAACGTCGTCTTGCCGCAACCCGACGGTCCGACGATGGTGACGAATTCACCTTCATCCACCGACAGATTCACGTTTTCGAGCGCCAGGAGCCGGCCGCCCGTCCGCGGCTGGTAGTACTCCATCCGAAGCCCGACCGATTGTAGCTTAACCGCCATGCTTACCTCCTAAAACTCATTGTGAAAATAAAATAGGCTACCTTCTTCTTATAGATCGTATCTTGTATGATATTTCCACCGACAAAAGCGTAGTTCAAGGACGAATCCCGTTTCTTGACAAGGCGCTGACGTTCGGATAGGTTCCTTTCGAATCGGGACTTTTATACGTAATAAAACGAGAATGCAAGAGGGTGGAGGCGGACAGCGTCGCCTCCATTTTTTATTGGCGCACCCCAGCGAGGAAGGAGCAAGATGAACGCGGATCTAGTCATTAAAAACGGACAGGTCGTGACGCCGGAAGAGACTTTCAAGGGCGGCGTCGCGATCAAGGACGGGAAGTTCGTCGCCATCGGCACGGACGACAGCCTGCCGAAGGCCAACGAGGAGATCGATGCCAAGGGCAATCACATTTTGCCGGGCATCATCGACGGCCACGTGCACTTCCGCGAGCCGGGTCTAGGCCACAAGGAGGACTTTACGACCGGCTCGACCGCCGCGGTCTGCGGCGGCGTGACGATGGTTATGGATATGCCGAACGTCCAGCCGCCGACGGCGGACGCGAAGAACGTCACGGAAAAGATCAAGCTCGCCGAAGGCAAGTTCTTGACCGACTACGCCTTCTACGGCGTGGTCGTGCAGACCAACGCGAACGACATCCTGCCGATGGCCGAGGCCGGCGTCATCGGCTACAAGATTTTCTTCGGCGAGACGATCGGCAATCTCCCCTTTCCCGACGACGGCATGTGCCTCGAAGCCTTCGCCAACATCACCAAGTCGGGGCTGCCGCTCGGCATCCACGCCGAGAACCGCCAGATCATGGCGTACTACACCAACAAATTGAAATCCGAGGGCAAGAACGATCCGGTGTACTGGGAGCAGTCGCGCCCGGACATCTGCGAGGCCGAATCGGTCGCGCACGCGCTGTTTTTCGCGGAGATGTTCAAGACCAAGCTCCACGTCTATCACATGAGCTCGAAGCAAGCGGCATGGATGGTGCGCGACGCGAAGGCCAAAGGCCTCCGAGTGACCGCCGAGACCGGGCCGCACTATCTGCTGCGCGAGCCGAAGGACATGGAGAAGGTCGGCTCGCTGCTCAAGATGAATCCGCCCGTGCGCACGCGCGACCACGGCGAGGTCTTATGGGACGGTCTGTTGAACGGCTACATCGACATGATCGCGACCGATCACTCGCCCCATACGCTCGAAGAGAAAGGCTCGGACATCTACGGCAAAATGACCAAGCCGGCGATCTGGGACTGCATCTCCGGCTTCTGCGGCGTCGAGACCGCGGTGCCGGTGATGCTCACTGAAGTGAACAAAGGCCGTATGTCGCTCAACCATTACGCCAAGGTCACGTCCGAGAACCCGGCCAAGGTCTGGCAGATCTATCCGCAGAAAGGCGCGATCCGCCTGGGCTCCGACGGCGACCTCACCATCGTCGACATGAACAAGGAGACGACGGTCGACGTCAACAAACTCCACAGCAAGAACAAGCCGAGTCCCTGGCACGGCTGGAAGTGCAAAGGCGCTCCGATCGCGACGATCGTCCGCGGCCACGTGCAGATGCGCGACGGCCAGCCAGTCGGCAAGCCGATCGGCAAGTTGGTGAAACCCAAGGTCAAGTAAAAGTACGCACGCGACAAAAAAAGCCCGAGCGAGAAATCGCTCGGGCTTTTTTTTGCGAGATCACGTGGGCGCGCGATGCGCGCGGTGTTTCAGCCGGAGGAGTCGGCGAAGAATCTGCTGGTATCCTCGATCGGGGGGAGACTCTTGTTCTCCACGGAGCCGCCGAGAATCTCCTCGCCCGTTGGAGTCGCACGTGTCGCTTGGCCGGCCTTCGGCTTGTTCCGGGTCCCCGCCGCGACGCGCAGCACGACGAGGTTGCCGTCGCCCGTGTTCAGGTAGCGATAGGGAACGAAAAAGAGGGACAGGCTAGTTTATTCGTGGTAAAAAAGTAGGCTGTCTCCGTTTATTTCCCACACGACTGGGGAGGAAAAGATGAGTTCACATATTTTTCGGTTCTTCGGCGCCTCTGTCGCCGCGATGTTGTTCGTCGGCTTCGCATTGACCCCGACAGCGGCAGCGGCCGAGGACCTCAAATGCGCCGGCAATCCTTTGATCGGAACGTGGCGACTGAATCTTCAGAAATCGAAGATCACCCGGAACAACGGCGTCATCGAGCCGCGCATCATGATCATCGCTCCGTTTGGAGATAACGGAATCACGGAAGTGTTCATCAACGACCGCGACCCGCGCCTGGCGGGACGGTGGGAGATGTGGTCGGTCGAGTTCGACGGGAAGCCCTACCCCACCAAAGGCGGCGATCCGCGTCAGATGCGCTGGACGCGGATCGACTGCAACACCTTTCAGCACGAGACCTTGCGCCAGCTCTATTACAATCTGCCGAGCGGCACCGTGAAAGAATACATCCCCGAGGGTCGCGTCAGCTCCAAAGGGCGCATTACCGTCTCACCCGATGGAAAAACGCTCACCAATCAACACTCAGGAACACTGGGCAGCGGCAGCCAGACGCGGTA
>DATDFN010000302.1:0-2662 GCA_036522615.1 Binatia bacterium
TGCGCTATGTGCCGGTTGCCCATGCTCGCGACGAATTGTCCCGGCGAGCCCTGGCTCCAGCGGCGGTAGCCCCAGTATCCGGCGCCGGCGACGAGCAGCGCGCCGATGGCGAAGATAAGCGCTTTCTGCGCCATCGAGGCCGCCTGGTGCTTGCGGCGCTCTTTTTCCCGGGTCTCCTTTTTTGCCTGACGCTCGGCCTTTCTTCTTTCGGTTCTCGATCCGGCCGTCATGGAACTCCAATCGCTTAGAGCGTCGACGCGACCGCGGGGCGTGCGAGCACGCGATCGAGCCAGCCGCGCAGCCGCGGGAATTCGTCGAGGGTGAATTGATAGCGCTCGCGGCGGACGCAGAAGGGGATGAGGGCGATATCGGCGAGCGAGTAGGGACCGTCGATGTATTCGCGCCCGTCGAGCTGCCGCTCGACGACGGCGAGATGTTTCTTGAGGCGCTCTTTGGCCTTATCCGGCTCGGGACCGTGCATCACGTCGCTTGCGGCGGCGTGGAGGCGCGTGTCGCAATAATCCATCCAGATGCGCACGCGCGCGCGGTGCTTTAAATCCTGTGGCAGAAGACGCACGTCGGGAAATTTCTCGTCGAGATACTGATTGATGATGTTGGATTCGTAAACCGGGTCGCCGTCGTCGACCAGCACCGGCACTTTGCCGTACGGATTCAGCTCCAGGAGATCCTTCGGCTTGTTTTTCAAGTCGACCTCGATGAGATCGTAGGGCAGCTTTTTTTCCGCGAGGACAATCCTTGTCCTGTGCGCGTACGGTCAGGTGCGGCAGGAGTAAAGTTTCATGAGATTCGTCTATCACTATTTGCCCCGTTTCTCCAACCGGTCCCTGAGGCCGTCGCCGGCGAGATTGAGTGCGAGGACGGTGACGGTGATGGCGAGGCCGGGGTAAGCCGTGAGGTGCGGCGCGACCAGAATGAACTGGCGGCCCTCGTTCAGCATCGCGCCCCACGACGGCGTCGGCGGCTCGGCGCCGAGCCCGAGAAAGCTCAGGCTGCCTTCGGCGATAATAGCGGCGGCGACCCCGAACGTCGCCTGGACCAGGAGCGCGGGCAGAACGTTCGGCAGCAGATGACGCAGCACGACGCGGAGCGGCGAGCCGCCGAGCGCCGCGGCGGCGTGCACGAACTCTTTTTCCCGCAACGATAGGATCTCGCCGCGCACGAGACGCGCATAGCCGGTCCAGCCGATCAAGCCGAGCGCCAGGACAACGTGATCGAGCCCGGGACCGAGCACGGCGGTAAAGGCGATGGCGAGCAGAATTCCTGGAAAGGCCATCAGAATGTCGACGAGCCGCATGAGCGACTGGTCGACGCCGCCGCCGAAATATCCTGCGAGCGCGCCGACCCAAAAGCCGATGACGAGCGAGAGCGCCACGGTCGTGAAGCCGACGGCCAGCGAGATGCGCGCGCCATAGACGGTCCGGCTCAGCACGTCGCGGCCGAGCTTGTCCGTGCCGAGCAGGTGGGCGCGTGACGAGCCGGCGAGATCGTTGTCGAGACTCTGCTCGGTAGGCGTGTACGGCGCGATCGCGGGAGCCAGCGCCGCGGCGCAGATAAGCGCCGTCAGTAAAATCGCGCCGAGCGCGAGCGCCGGGCTAGTCTTCATAGGAGATGCGCGGATCTATGAGGCGGTAAACGATGTCCGTCGCGAGATTTACCGCGAGGTAAGAGAACGCGATCGCCAGCACGCAGCCCTGCACGAGCGGGTAGTCGCGCGTCTGAATCGCCTGGAGCGTGAGCCGACCGAGGCCGGGCCAGCTGAAGATCGATTCCGTCACGATCGAGCCCGCGAGCAGCGCGCCGAACTGGAGACCTACGATGGTCACGACGGAGATAAGCGAATTCCTGAGCGCGTGTTTGAGCCAGACGCGGCGTTCGTCGAGGCCTTTGGCGCGCGCGGTGCGGATGTAATCCTCGTGGATCGTCTCGATGAGGCCCGAGCGGATCATGCGCGTGAGAATCGCCGCCATCGCGGTGCCGAGCGTCAGCGCCGGCAGCAGCAGGTGCGCCGCGCCGCCGCGGCCCGACACCGGCAGCCAGCCGAGCTGGATGGAAAAAACGATCATCAACAGCGGGCCGAGCCAGAAATTCGGTATCGCGAGGCCGAACAAAGAAAAGACGAGTGCGAAGCGGTCGGCGGCGGCGCCGCGCTGCGTCGCGGCGAGGATGCCGAGCGGAAAGGCGATCAGCAGCGCGATCGCCATCGCGGCCAGCGTAAGCTCAAGCGTCGCCGGGATGCGCGCGGCGATGAGACCGGAGACCGATCCCTGGTTGTAGAGCGAGCGGCCGAGATCGCCTTGCGCCAGGCCGGCGAGGAATTGGACGTATTGGGTGAGCAGGGGCTGGTCGAGCCCCAGCTCGCGCGCGAGCGCGGCCTTGTCGGCGCTCGATGCCGTCTCGCCGAGCATCGCCTCGACGGGATCGCCGGGAACGACGTGGATCAAAATAAAGACAAGCGTGACCGCTCCGAAGAGCGTCGGCAGTAGAAGCAGGACGCGGTGGAGCAGAAATCGCCTCATCCCGCGGGCGGCGCGAAGCTGACCTTTCTCAAAGAAATCAGATTCCCGTCGGGGTAAAGCTCGAAGCCGCGCAGCGTCGGCTGCATGACGGCGACGTTGCGCCACCACCAGAGCGGAACGTAAGG
>DATDFN010000303.1:0-3382 GCA_036522615.1 Binatia bacterium
TTTATTCGAGTATTTTGTTTCTGCCGCTTGTGATTATCGCCGGATTCGTGCTGGTCGAATATCTCAACGACAGAAAACTTCTGACCAAATCCGCTCCGGCAAACACGCAGCGGAACGATTCGTAATCTAAGCAAACGTTCATTTTTTCTCATCTGTCTTCTTTGGCGTGTCGACGGGTGTCGTCTCCGGAACGCCCGGTGTCGGCGCGACCGCGCCCGCGCCGAGGCCGTGCATCGTGAGGGATTGAAGGGGAGCGGAAGGCGTGACGAAATCCTTGTCGCCGCTGCGCACCTGGCACGAGCCGTCCGCGCCGATGTAGACCTGCATCCCGTTCTGCCCGCTGCGGCCGAGCGTAAATCCCACGCTGCCGTAGCCGCCGGCGGGAATAACGCCGGGGCCGACCGCGGCGCCGGCTCCGCCGCCGGAGATATTGACGCGCACACAGGCTGACGCGTCGTCGGCAGCCAGAGCTTCGATGACGTCCTTGGTATAAGGATTCGGCGGCAGCAGAAGGGCGCAGCCCGACGCCCCCGCGGCGAGCGCAGCCGTTAGCATAAATGTTTTCATTTCAGAATCCTTTCGTTGGATCGCAGCCGGCGGGCAGCCAGCCGAAGTGAACCAGTAGCCCGCCGGCGACGAGCGAGATGATCCAGCCAAGAAACGGCCATGCCTTTACGGCGCGCCAGACCATGAGAGAGAGCGTCGGCCAGCCGCGCGCGAGCGCGGCGACTTCGTAAGCCAGCAGACCGGCGACGGCGATGGCCCAGGGCACGCGACTACTGCCTGGCGACGCCGGCGCGCAGCGCGGCGAGGCCGGCGCCGTTCAGCGCGACTTCGACGGCGCGGTTGAAGTCCAGATTGCCGGTGTAGTAGCCCAGCACCGCGTACGCGATAGTCGCGGCCGCGATGATATAGGTCTTTTTTCCTGAAAGCGTTTCGGACATAAAACCTCCTGTTTCTTTAGCTAGGGTTCCGGCAGGCGGTCGCGGATCTCGACGAGCAAAGCGGCGATGTGGTCGCGCCGCAGGATGTCCTGCTCGAGGCGCGTGTAATGCGCGATCGCCCGCGCATGCCGCTCGTCGTCCTGCTTCTCGTGGCCCGTCTGTCTCCCCGCGGGATGCGGATCGCCATGCGCCCGCCGTCTTGAAATAGATAAGGCGGCGGCGCCATCGGCGGATGAAAGCGCTTGACGGTCCAATGGTCTTCGTCGGGATAATTCGTCGTAATCACCGCCGGATGCGAATACGCCGGCAGGCGCTGCGAGCTGATCGCGGTCATCCACGCGGTCTCGGAAATCCCTTTCTGATCCAGCACGGCGACGGCGACCGGCTCCTCGAACCAGACGCCGACCGTCTCCATGCGCAGCCGATCGATCGCGCCCTGGTCCTCGACGCCGAAGAGCTCCATCGCGACGAGCGCCGTCTCGCCGCTGAAGAAAACCGCTAAGTGATCGCTGTCGAACACGCGCCACGCGCCGTTCCACAGCGGATCGTGCAGCGACGGGATCGTCTTCACGACGTGCGCGCGGTGCGTGTCGGTGACGCCGATCCACTTGACCGGCGTCGGGTAGCCGAGCGCTTGATTGCGCTCGGCGTGCGCCACGGCCGCGAGCAGCAGCGTCTGCGTCTTCGCCTCGCCGCGCGGGCCGTAGACGCAGATCTCGCGCGCCCTGTTCTCGACGACGGCCGAGAAAAATTCGAAGGCTACGGTTCCGATAGTGAGGTCCATGTGCAAAGCCGTTTCGCTCGCGCCGGATGCCCGGCGCGCTCGCAGAGAGGATGCGCGCATGTCGTTAATTAAGTCGGTTGTGATGCTTGAGACGCCGCGGCCGGCTGGTCTTTTGCGTCCGCGTGATCGAAGAAAGTTATTCTTCGATGCTTGTTAGGATGCTCCTAATTCGAGAACGAATCAAGAAAAATATTCGCAAAAATGTCGCAGTATGTCGCAGTGTGACGCACTATTTTCGTTCGCGGGCGGCCCGGCGGTGCCTTTTCGGTATCGCGGCCGGCTGAAAACGACCATTGCTTCGGTTCCGCCCATACAATAGGCTGACTGCAATGCCAGGAACTGGCCGGAAGGGAGGGGGCATGAAATCCCTCGCCGCCGTTTTTATCCTCCTCGCACTATGCTCCTCCGCCGCGCCGTCTGCGGCGCAGGTGACGACGCTGCGCGTCGGCTTCAACGGCTTTTACGGCGCCGCGCCGTTCTACCTCGGGCAGGACGCCGGCATTTTTCGCAAGCAGGGCATCGCGCTCGAGATGGTTTTTATCGCCGGCGGCTCGATCTCGACGCAGGCGCTAGCCGCGCGACGTTCAGGGGCGGGGGAACCTTGGAGTAAAACTTAGGCCCCGCCGGTAGGTCTAGGCAGATCTTTGTCGGGATCGAAATTTTCTTTATAAAACTTCTTAATTAATATTTTCATGTTGAAGTCGATATCTTTTTGATTCGTATAGTATGCTCTAGCTGTGGCATATCGCCTTAAGAGTTTGGCCCTCGAGATCTTCTCTTTCTTGAGGATCGCTTCAATATCTTGTATGTCGACCTCCAAAAACCGCGATAGCTTCGAAATTGCTAGATCAAGAGGAGAGAGACGATAGACTCGAATCTTGGGCGGAAGAGAAAGCTTCCGAACATATTCACAAGCTTGGCGGTAGTCGGGGTGCAAACAGAGGAAGCTCTCGGGGACTATCTGAAGCGGATGCTTGATGGCTTTCTTTAGTTGTTCGATTCCACGACTTGATGACAGTATATCTATATCGTCCGTGACTCGCTGACGCGCTTCGGCTAGAAGCATAGCTGCCCCACCTATTAAAATGATTTCCACCCGTCCGGTGATGGTGGGTTCGGCTTCTTCTAATGTCAAATAAAGCGTCTTAAACGGTTCATCGAGCTGCGTCATGGAAGCGGTCCATGCTATAAGCGCCGTAAACGCGCCATTTCTTTCCTTCCCGAGGAGTTTTTCGCTTAAGCCAGGTGTGAAATTCAGAATCCTGCGGCATTTCTTTCGTCAAAAAGTCTTCAGTATCTTTATCTCTCTTTAGCCATAATGCCTTGGATAAGCGACGCAGTTCGGCCGTTCGTCGCGAGCGGTTTTCTTGAGCTAAACGATACGCGACATCCACGACGAAGCCTAAGCGGTTTACTAAACCACGTTGTTCTGCGAGCTGCAGCAGCTTTGCATGCCTCATATCGTTTTTACAAAGAACTCCTGGAAGAGCTTCTAACATGCGTGCTGATGGCGCACGAAGGGTTCCTAGAACAACAGCTTCAGGGCTAAAAGCGCGGCCTTTGTGGGAACTGCCCGTTAGCGGTGCGCCGAGCGCTTTTAAATGTGCGGCCAGATTCTCTTCGTTCTCTGGAAGAGATGCAAGTGACTTGGTTC
>DATDFN010000304.1:0-2058 GCA_036522615.1 Binatia bacterium
TTCAAGGTCGTCATGACGAAGCCCGGTCCGAGCGCGGGGACGGAGTTCGTCGATACGATGAGCCTGGCGCTGCCGAGCATCATTCAGGTCGGCGACACGGAATTCGTTCATGCCAAAGTCGACGCCGTGAAGCTGATGACGGAGGGCTCGCAGTGCGAGCACGTGCTTTTTCTCACCCCCAACGACGACGATCACTTCACGATCTACACGGTGAACTACTACACCGGCTCCGACCCGCAGTTTTTCGAGAAGCTCAAAGCGATGCGCGCGGCCGAGGAGCCGAGGCAAGAAGTGAAGGCGTACGACAACCGGAAGTACATGCCGTTTAAGGGCAACGTGCGCCAGGAAGACATCATGAGCCAGTCGACGCAGGGGCTCTTGGGCGAGCGCGAGGAGCGTCTCGCGACTTCGGACAAGGGCGTCATCATGTTCCGCCGCATCATTCGCGAAGCGATCGTGGCGGCGCAGAAAGGCCAGCGTCCCAAAGGCGTCCTGCCGAAAGAAAAAGCGTCCGAGGTCGTTTATTTCGACTCGTTCACCGGAGTGCGCAAAGCTTCGGCGCGATAGGAGGATCTCATGGTCAAGGGTGTCCTGATCCCGCTCATCACCCCGTTCGACGAGAAGCAGAAAGTCGACGAGGGCGTGATGCGCCAGCTCGTCGACTTCTACGTCAAAACGTCCGTTCAGGGCCTTTTTGTTCTCGGCTCGTCGGGTCAGGGGCCGGCGATGTCGTTGCCGGAGCGCAAGCGCGCCGCGGAAGTTGCGCTCGGCGAAGCGCGCGGGCGGATTCCGGTGATCGTTCACGTCGGCACCGCCGACGGCGAGAGCACCGTCGAGCTCGCGCGCCACGCGGCGGAAAAGGGCGCGTCGGCGGTCGGGGTCGTGCCGCCGTATTATTATTCGGATCACAGCGAATACGAGATCGTCGCGCACTACAAGCAGGTCGCGCAGGCGGTCAGCCTGCCGATCTACATCTACGAAAATCCGAAATACTCCGGCATCTCCGTGCCGCCGGAGTTCGCCAAGCGGATGAAGGATCAGATCCCGATGATCCGCGGCATCAAGGTCGCCTACGGCGCGGGCGCGCTGCTCGAATACGTGCGGCTCTTTCCGTCGGATGTCTCGGTCTTCACCGGCAACGCCGATCTCTTCGGCCTCGTGCCGTTCGGCGTCGCCGGCATGATCAATCCGCCGACGAGCTTCCTGCCGGAATTGTCCGTGAGCCTCTGGCGCGCGCTCGATGAAAAAAAATTCGACCAGGCCGTCGGCCTGCAGCAGCGTGTCAACACCGCCGCGCGGCTCGTCGCCGCGGCGCTCCGCCGCTATGGGCGGACGGCGCTCGGCGAGGTTTTCCGCATGCGCGGCTTCGCGGTCAAGCGCTTCCCGAAATGGGAGACGCAGCCGATGCCGAAAGAGGCGCGCGAGCAGCTATTCAAGGAACTCAAAGAAGCGGGCGTGCTGCCCGAGGCATAATCCGGGATAAGCCGTCGTCGGCGCGCTAACCTATGGAACCGGAACTCGCCAAGCGGCTCGTCGCGGGCCTCAGCGACGCTGGGGTTAATTTCGTCAGCTACCTGCCCGAGACGCGGCTCAGCCAGATATTGCCGCTGATGCGGGAAGATTCGTCGTTCCAGCTCGCGCCGGTCTCGAGCGAGCAGGAGGCGGTGACGATCGCCGCGGGCGCCACGCTCGGTGGCAAACAGGCCGCCTGCTACATCGAGAGCACCGGCATCTACGTTTCTTGCTATTCGCTCGTGACGGTCGGGAAGCAGCTCGGCGTGCCGCTGCTTCTCGTCGTCGGTTTTCTCGGCGGCTTCCAGGACCAGCGCAACAGCTTTCTCTATTCGACGATCGGCGCCTACGCGCGCCCGGTGCTCGAGGCGCTCGCGATCCCGCACGAGTTGATCGAGAGCGGCGACGGCCTGGAGACGAAAATCAAGAACGCCGTGCGCGCGGCGAACGCGCTGCGCGGGCCGTCGGCGCTCTTGTTCGCGGGGGATTTCTCGCTGTGACGCGCGGCGAATGCCTCAAGATGCTCGCGCCGCTCATGACCGATCA
>DATDFN010000305.1:0-18298 GCA_036522615.1 Binatia bacterium
CGGCGAGGAGGACACCGATAAAGACAATTACACCAAAGATATATCTTCGTTTCATGCCAAAGACCGCCTTACCATCCGGGGCGATTTAATTTCGGCAATAACTACTATGCAGGAAACTTTTTTGTCAAGAATAATTTTGCGTCGCCGGCGGCGTGACGCCCAATCCTCGAGGGGACAACAGCCGAGGATTTCTGTTACTATGAGATTTTTAACGAGCTGGAGAAGGAAGACTTCTTCAAGGAGCTGTACAAGTAGCCGCAGGGTTCATATCCGCGCCACGGCGAACGCGACGTGGGTCGCAATGTTTTGCACCAGGTTCACGTCGCTTTCGCGGAAGTAATGCGGCGAGTTGTAGGCGACGAGAAAAATCCCCTCGAGTTGGTCGCGTAGCAGGATCGGGATGAAGCCCACGGAGCGCAACCCTTCGGCGAGCGCGGCGCCGCGGTGCGGAAAATCCGTGCGCTGGAGCAGATCGGTGATCATCAAACGCGCCGGGCTACCTTCGCCCTGCGGCCACGGCGAGAAGCCGTTTAGGGCGTGACGAAACTCATCGGAAATGTTGCGCCACGCGCAGAAGCGCATCCCGTTTTCATGATCGTCGTCGGCCAGAAGGACCGCGCTGCGGTTCACCTTGAGCACGCTATGCACAGCGGACAGCGCGACATCGCAGACTTCTTCGAGCGTCGTCGCGCGGTTCAGCGCCGCGGTCATGCGATAGAGCGTCTGGAGCACGATGCGGGTCTCGTGCAGCTCTAGCGCCGCGCGCGCGGCGAGCGGCAGGCGGCCGAAGTGGCGCGCGGACTTGGTTACGTAGTCGTCGAGCCCCGCTTTCATCGCCTCGACAGCGATCTCCTCGTTTCCGCTCGCCGTGAAAAAGATCACCGGGCGAAACGGATACCGCTCCTTGACGGCGCGGAGCACCGAAAGCCCGTTGCCCCAGCGCAATTGGTAATCGGTGATGACCAGATCGAAGTTCCCCGCGCCGAGCGCGCGGTCGAAGCCGGCGGCGTCGGCGACCTCGATAATTTCGACGTCGGCCAGGCGGCGCTGAAGCTCGCGGATCGCGAGCTTTCTGTCTTCCGGGTTGTCGTCGATCAGGAGGATGGAGGCGTACATACATTTACAGCGTCGGCAGCTCGTTCATTTCGATCCAGTAGAGCCTCAGCGTCTTGATCATGTCGAGCAGCGACTCGAACGTCACCGGCTTGAGCAAATACGAGTTGGCGCCCAGCTCATAGGCGCGGTTCACATCCGTGGTCTCCTTCGAGGATGTGAGCACGACGACCGGCAAGCGCCGGATTTCCGGCTGCGCGCGCAGCCACATGAGCACTTCCAGGCCGGACTTCCGCGGCAGCTTCAAGTCGAGGAGCAGCAGCGCCGGCAGCGGATGCGCCTGGCGATCGGCATAAGCGCCGCTCCCCGCAAGATAGGCAACCGCGGTCTCCCCGTCCCGGACCACTTGCAGCGGATTGGCGATCTGCGCCTTCATAAAGGCGCGCCGGATTAGAAGCACGTCGGCGGGCCGGTCCTCGACAATCAAAATAGTTGCGCTGTTGGCTGCCATGGCCCCCTCGCTTTCGCTAAGGCGCGCGCTGCAATTCCAGCCAGAATCGGCTTCCCTCGCCTAGGGTCGATTCGATACCGGCGCCGCCGTTCATGCGCTGCGCACCCTTGCGCACGATCGACAGACCGATGCCCGTGCCCGGGTACGCCTCGATTCCATGCAGACGCTCGAATACCTTAAAGATCCGCTCATGATGTTCCGGCGCGACGCCGATGCCGTTGTCCTCGACCCAAAGACGAACCCGTTCGCCCTCGGTCTCCGCGCGGAGGCGCACGGACGGCGTGACGCCCTGAGGAACAAATTTGATCGCGTTCCCAATCAGGTTGGCGATCATCTGCACGAGCGTCTGACGGTGAGCCAGCGCGATGGGGAGTGGTGTCTGGATCTCAATCGCCGCGCCGCTGCAGCGGATGTCGGCGTCGAGCTGCCTGAGCGCCTCCTCGGCGACCGAAACGAGCGGCACTGGGGATAGGAGGATTCGCTCTCGGCTCAAGCGGCTGTAGGCAAGGAGGTCCAGGATCAGCCGGTCCATGTGTTCGGCAGAGGCGCGGATGTGTTCGGCGTAATCTTTTCCCAGCTCATCGAGCCGGTCGCCGTAGTCTTCCAGAAGCGCTTGGCTGAGTCCGCCCATCGCGCGCAGCGGCGCGCGGAGATCGTGAGATACGGAATAGGCGAACGACTCCAGCTCGTCATTCGCCTCGCGGAGCTCGGCGGTGCGCTGGGCGACGCGGCGCTCCAGCTCCGCCGCGAGCTTCCTCAGCTCGTCCTCAGCGCGCTTGCGCTCGGTGATATCACGGGTGATTTCGAGGATTGCGATCGGCTCGCCGCTTTCGTCCCGCTGCAGCGACCAACGGCTGATGACGTCGACCCTCCGTCCGCTCCGCGTTTTGTGCGCGAGCTCGCCCTCCCAGCGGTCTTTGGCAAGAAGCTCGGCTCTGATCTCCTCCAACGATCGGGGAAATTGGGTCTCGAGCAGATCGTGCGGCGAGCGCCCGAGGACTTCCGCTTCTTTCCACCCGTAAAGCTCCTCCGCGCCCCGGTTCCAAAAAATTATCTTCCGGTCCAGGTCGTGGACGAAGATCGCGTCGAGCGCGAGATTGATGAGCGCCGCCTGGCGCTTGAGCGCCGCCTCGGCGCGCTTGGACTCGGTCAGGTCGCGCGTGATGCGGAGAAAGCCTAACACCCGCCCGCCACGATCACGGAGCGGTGTCGTCAGAGCGCTCGCCAAGAAGCGCGAGCCGTCCTTGCGCACCCGCCAACCTTCGGTCTCGAAGGTCCCCTCTTTCGTGGCGCGCGCCATCTCGGAGTCGAGCGCGCCATCCTTGTCCAAATAGACCCGAGAAAGATGATGGCCGATTATTTCCTCGGAGCCATACCCAAAGAGGCTTTCGGCGCCGGCGTTCCAGGTGATTACACGACCTTCGAGGTCGATCATGACCATGCCGTAGTCGCGCACCCCTTCGAGCAGCAGCCGCAGGTTCTCTGCGGGCGACGCGTGGGAAACGAATTCGGATTGGGCGTCGTTGATGGCCTTCTCGATCGCGGGCATGGCATCGACCTCCGCGGAGCGGCTCACATCTATATATTAGAAACGCGGAAGCGAAATGTGCCGCGGGTGTTTACCGGAATCGATAGAAGGAATTGCCGGAGCGGATACCGTGATTAGCCGGATTCGATTGCAGAATAGTCTGGAATGCCGGACACTTTCTTAGACGAATCCCATCTTGCGGCCCCAGTTCTCGGGGTCTTTGAGAAAATCGAGAATCTGCCGCGTCGCGTCGTCGCTGAGATATTTTTTACCGCGGCCGGCAGCCAGGACGTGGTCCCAATTGGCGAGGGCATGCGACTCGATGCCGTGCTCGGCCAGGTTCTTTTTCCCCTCATGCAGATCGAGGTCGTCCGAGCCGTATTCGAAGACGCACAGGCAATGCGTGATCTTCGAGCCCGCGGCGCGGATGCCGATGTTGAAGCGGAGCTTGCTCATGCCGTCGGTGATGAGGTCTTCGACGAGCAGGACGCGCTTGTCCGCTTCGAGAATCCCCTCGATCTGTTTCGTGCCGCCGTAGCCCTTGGGCTGCTTACGGATGTAGATCATCGGCTTGCTGAGCTTCTGCGCGACGAGCGCGGCGTAGGGGATTCCCGCGGTCTCGCCGCCGGCGACGACGTCGATCGCCTCGCGGCCGATCGCGGATTCGGCCTTGCGCGCCATCTCGGCGATGATCGCTTCGCGCTCCTCGGCGAACGAGAGGAGCCGGCGGCAGTCGATGTAGACCGGCGATATGCGACCGGAGACGAACACGAACGGCCGCTCTTTGTAAAAAGCGATCGCTCCCGTCTCCAAAAGCATCTCGCCGATGCGATATCCCGCGTCGCTCATCGATTCCGCCTCCTCAGTTTCAACGCGTATAACATACGACGAGGGCTTTTCCAAGAAAATGTCCGGGCTTTGTCGCCGAAGGTATCAGGCTGCGATCGCTTCACGCTTGCCGATCCCTTTATTCGTTGATAACGTCCGGCGTTAAAGTAAACCCCAAGCTCGACTTTATGCTCCTTGATCTGCAAGTGGGTAATCTCATCGAACCGGTAAGCGGCCGTCGGTGGAATCGCTCGGAAGTGTTGCGCAGGGCTGACGCGCGGACGCGCCACTTTAAGCGCGCAGGCCTTGCCGCCGCAGACCGGGTCTTCATTCATTACGGCAATCGCCTGGAATTTTTTGCCGACCTGTTGTCCATTTGGCGCCTCGGCGCCTGCGCCGTGCCGGTCGACCCGCGCCTTACCCCATATGAGATCGAGAACCTGGCCCGGCTCGCCGCTCCCAGGTTGTCGCTCGTGGATGACACGACCGACACCTCGACCGCCTCGGTCATGTCCGCTATGGGATCCGAGGTCATCGATTGCCGCAGCGCTGGAGACGGCGGCGAGAATGCGATGCCCTCGAATCCCGTGAGCTTCGACAACGACGCCATCATCCTCTTTACTTCCGGTTCGACCGGCGGCCCCAAGGGCGTGGTGCACACGCATCGATCGCTGCGCGCCCGCTGGAACGCGCTGCGGGAAAACCTGGGTGTAGAGGCGTACGCTCGGACCCTATGCGCGTTGCCGACGCACTTCGGCCATGGCCTCATCTGCAACTCTCTGTTCCCGTGGCTTTCCGGATCGGACCTTTTTATATCGGAGCCGTTCAACCCCGACCTTTTGATGCGCTTCGGAAAGCTCGTCGACGAACACAAAATCACCGCGCTGTCCTCGGTGCCGTCGTTCTGGCCGCTCGTGCTCAAGGTAACGCGACCCCCGAAAGAAAGGACGCTGCGGCGACTTCACTGCGGCTCGGCGCCACTATCCGCTGCGACCTGGAAAGACATTCGGCGCTGGAGCGAAACCGAGGACGTCCTCAATACGTACGGAATCACTGAAACTGGAAGCTGGACCGCGGGAACGAACATCGACGGCTTTGTCCCCGAAGACGGGCTCATCGGCAAACCGTGGGGCGCAACGATTCGGATTGTCAAAACCACCGATCCCGACAGCGCCGAACAGTCTGAAGAAGAATGCCGAGCCGGAGAAGCCGGGCATGTTTGGATCAAGACCCCGGCGTTGATGAAGGGATACTACCAACGCGACGATCTCACGCGGCAGTCCGTCCGCGATGGATGGCTGCTGACCGGCGACATCGGCTGGCGCGACGACCGCGGTTTGTTTTACCTGAGCGGGCGTGAACACGAAGAGATCAACAAAGGCGGAACGAAGATCTACCCGGCCGATATCGACGCCGTCGTCGGCAACTTCGAGGGAACGCGGGACGTCGTCACGTTCGGAATCGACGACTCGTTGTATGGACAACAGGTCGCAATCGCGGTCGCTCTCGATGAGTGCAGCGACGGCACGGTTCGACGGCTTTACCAATGGACGAAGCAGCGGCTGGCGCAGCACAAAATACCGTTGCGCTGGTACCTCCTCGACGCTATCCCCAGGTCACCGCGCGGCAAGATCAACCGGAACGAGGTCCGGGATCGTTGCCTAAAGCTCGCTCCGTTGGATCTGAACAAAATTCTCGAAATTTCCGAGGAAAACGTGCCGTGAGCCGTCGTCGTTGAGCTCTCGCGCGCGCGCCAAAAGATGGATCGACAGCAACGCAAAACCGACCTGATCAAATTTTTGCGCACTATACAGAGGCCGGGCCGGCAAATCCAAGATACCGAGGATCAAAATCTCGTCAAATCGGGTCTCATCGACTCGCTCGCGGTGTTACAGATCGTCTTTCATCTAGAGCAGGCCTACAAGATCGATTTCAGCGACAAGGGGATAGATCCAGGCGATCTGCAAACGGTCGAGGGCATTCTGGATCTCATCGAGCGCGAAACAGGTAATGGCGATCAAGATCATTCGCGCTAGCTGGCGTTCCGTAGCGCAGCTTCACGAAAACAAAAGCCTCATCGCCTGGCTTCGGGCGCATCCGGCTCTGGCCTGGCTGACGCCGGTGAGGCGCAGGATCCTGTTGACCATCGGCGGAATCGGGACCGCCGTAGCGGGCGTGTTCCGCACCGGTGCCGGCCGGTCTCATGACCTTCCGTATCCCGTCCCCGTTTTGACCCTCGCGATCCTCTTTAGCGTCCTCTATTTGTCGTATCTTGCGGCCGCGCATTTTAGCTCTCTGCCGGAAACGATCCGGCGCAGACCGCAGTTATCGCTTCACGCCCCCTTATGGGCGCTTTTCGCGCTGGTATGGTTTACGAGCGGTGCACAGGTTTGGAGAACGGTCTTGTTTCTCTGTCTCACGGTCCTGCCTTTCTTGATCTGGCGCTGCGGCTATGTTCTGTTGTCGGGTCAACGCGGAAAGGCAAAAAGCAGCGGGTTTTTCGACCATCTTTTTTATCTCTGGCCGGCCTGGGGAGCGACGCCGGTTCCGATCGGCAAGGGCCGCGATTATTTATCGCAGTGCGAAGCTAAAACGAGCGATGCGTACGCCCGATCGCTGCTAGCCGGAATTAAGCTCATGGTTTTGGCGCAGCTCTTGCGCCTTTGTCTCGGTTTCCTGGACGCCTATGTTTATGGCGACGGCGTTAATTTCATGACGGGACTCCTCGGAAGTCATAGGCTCGGTATCCCCCGGTTCCGGACAATCCTTAACGGCGCTGCGAATGTCTCCCTGCTGACCACCTGGACCAGTCTCTACCTGGAGCTCGTGCGCGAAACGATTCAACTTGCGGTGAAGGGTCACGTCTGGGTGGGGGTGCTCCGCCTATTCGGGTTCAATGTCTTCCGCAATACTTATAAACCTCTGCTGGCGGAGACGATCATGGATTTTTGGAACCGGTACTATTACTATTTCAAGGAGTTGTTGGCGGAGTTTTTTTTCTATCCGATTTACCTGCGGCACTTCAAAAACCGCCCCAAGCTGCGCATCCTGACCGCCGTCTTCGCCGCCGCATTCGTGGGCAACATGTACTACCATGTGCTCAAATCCGACGACTTGCTGGCGGCGAACTTCGCGGAGCTCTGGCGCCACATGAGCTCGCGGCTGCTGTATTGTTTCTTTCTCGCCACCGGCATTTTTCTTTCCATGCTGCGTCAGCAGCAACGCCAGGGAGGAGTGGAACCCGCCGCGGCCGGGATTCCGCGCAGGGGCATCAAGATCGCCGGTGTTTGGACCTTCTTTGCGCTGATCAATTTTTGGGACATCAAATCCCATCTCACTCTGCCGGAGCGCGCGGCGTTTTTTGTTTCCTTATTCGGTCTGTGACCACTGGCGCTACGGTCCAGGGCCTTGGCCGCGCTGCAGGGGGTCGGAGAGATTTTAGAACGCCTGTGTTACAATGACGCCGATGAATCTCCCCCACCGTAAAGAGAGGCCCGCCGCCCGCCACCAGGGCCTCGCCATAAACAAGGAACGCCTGCTCGCCGACTTGAACGCGATCTCGCGCATCGGCATCGGCGACCGCGGCTCGGTGACGCGGCTGGTATTTTCCGTGACCGAGCTCCGGAGCCGGCAGCTCCTCGTCCATCTGATGACGCAGGCCGGGCTCAAGGTCCACGTCGACCGCATCGGCAACATCTTCGGCCGCCTGGAAGGCGCGGCCGGCGGCCCGGCGGTCCTCGCCGGCTCGCATCTCGACAGCGTCGTCCACGGCGGAAAATTCGACGGGCCCGTCGGCGTCATCGGCGCTCTGGAAGCGGTGCGCACGCTGAAAGAAAGCGGCGTCGCTCTCCCCTGCCCGGTCGAAGCGGTCTGCTTCGTCGGCGAGGAGTCGAGCCGCTTCGGCTTTTCGACGCTGGGCTCGAGCCTCGTCGCCGGCCAGGTGAAGATGAAAGACTTGACCAACGCCGTCGACGCGCGCGGCACGAAGCTCGGCGAAGTGCTCGCCGGCCTCGGCGTCGACCGCGACAGCCTGCCCGCGCTAAAGCGCGATCCGAAAACCATCAAAGCGTACCTGGAATTGCACATCGAGCAGGGGCCGGTGCTCGAAGCCAAAGGCAAGAAGATCGGCGTCGTGACCGCGATCGCCGCGCCGACGCGCTTGCGCATTATCTTCACCGGACAAGCCGACCACTCGGGAACGACGCCGATGGAAATGCGCAAGGACGCGCTCGCGGCGGCGGCCAATCTTATCGCTTATGTCGAGCAGGCGGCGCGCGCGAACGCGTCGATAGAAAAAGGCCGCGTCGTCGGCACCGTCGGCGCGATCAAGGTCGAGCCCGGCGTCATCAACGCGATCCCCGGCAAAGTCGAGCTCGCGGTCGACATCCGCAGCGTCACGGGAAAAGCAAAAGACCGCGTCGCCCGCGCCGTCGAGGCGCGCGCGAAGGAGATCGCCGCCGAGCGCGATATGCAGGTCGAGATTCTGCCGATCCGCTCCGAGGAGCCGGTCGACCTCGACGCCGGCCTGATCGGCGTCATTCAAGATATCTGCGAAGAAAAAAAGATCGCCTACGAGGTCATGCCGTCGGGCGCGGGCCACGACGCGATGCAGATCGCCAAGATCGCGCCCGCGGGGATGATCTTCGTGCCGAGCAAGAAAGGCATCAGCCACAGCCCGCTCGAATGGACCGACCCCGGGGAGATCTGCCTCGGGGCGGAAATCCTGCTCGAGGCGATCGTGCGCGCCGCCCATGCCGAAAGCTGAGAAAAAGCCGGCGCGCGTCCTCGGCGCGCAGGACATCCAGAAGCAGCTCGAGCGCTGCTGCCGCGAGATTCTGAAATCGCGCGACCACGCCGGCGACCTCGTCTTCATCGGCATCCGCACGCGCGGGATTCATCTCGCGCGGCGGCTCGGCGCGATCGCCAAAAAGCTCGCCGGGCGGGAGATTCCCGTCGGCGAGATGGACATCACGCTCTACCGCGACGACCTCAACACGCTGCTGCCCGAAGGCAAAGTCGACAACACGCGCATTCCCTTCGACATCGCGAATAAAACCATCATCCTCGTCGACGACGTGCTCCACACCGGCCGCACCGTGCGCGCGGCCGTCGATCACCTGATCGACTTCGGCCGGCCGAAGGCGATCCATCTCGCCGTGCTGATCGACCGCGGCGGGCGCGAGCTGCCGATCGCCGCCGACTATGTCGGCAAGAAGGTCGCCGTTTCCTCCGGCGGCGAAGTCCGCGTCAAGCTCAAGGAAGTGGACAAGACCGACGAGGTGGTGGTAAGCAAATCTTCGGGATGAAAAACCGGGCGTGATAAATCACGCCCCTACACCGGAACTATTCGCGTCTCAGATGTCTTTGTGGGGGCGAATTCATTGCGCCCGCAGTTTCTCAACGAGGAGTTATTCATGAAGCCCGGCATCTGGATGGTCCTTATTCTTCTCATACCGCTGGAAACGATCTTCGCCGCCGACGAGCACGGCCATCCGACATTGAACCCGCAGCAGCAGCTCGGCCGGCGCCTCTTCGAGCAGTCGTGCGGCGTGTGCCACACGCGGCCGACGCTCATCTCCGGCATGTTCGGCCCGGAGCTCTCCAAGGACAGCACCGGCGGCAACGAAGAATACATGCGCGAGATCATCAGCAACGGATCGGCGCGCATGCCCGGATTCAAATACACCTATAGCCCGGACCAGATCGCCGCGATCGCCGCGTATTTGAAAACGCTGCCGCGCGGCACGCAGGACATTCCGACGGCGCGCGCGCCGACGAAGGCGCCCACGCCGATGCAATGACGCACGAGCTTCTACCCAGGAGGCCGATATGAAACGCTCGCCGCTGTTCGCCGCCTTCGCCCTCGCGGCCGCTCTCGCCCTCGCCGCCTCGGCGGCATGCGCCGACGTGCTGCTCTCCGGCACCGTGACAAGCTCCTCGGGCGAGAAGATGGGCGGCGTGACCGTCTCGGCGAAAGCCGCGGGATCGCCGGTCACGACCAGCGTCTTCACCGACGCGAGCGGCGGCTACTATTTTCCGCCGATGGCGAACGGCAAATACCGCGTTTGGGCGCAGGCGCTCACCTACGAACGGGCCGAAGCGAGCGTCGATCTGCAGAAAAAAGCCAAACGCGACTTCGTCCTCAAGTCGATCGCTAACAAAGAGGACTGGATTCGCCAGCTGCCCGGCGACGAGTTTCTCGCCGCGCTGCCCGGCGACACGCCGGAGGACTACCGCATGAAGACGCAGGTGCGGAAGAACTGCACCGGCTGCCACAGCGCGAGCTACCCGCTGCAGCACCGCTTCGATGAGGCGGGCTGGAACAAGATTCTCGACCTCATGAAGCACGTCAATGTCCTCGGCGTCTACCAGGGGCCGGAGCACAAGTCGACGCCGAACATCGAGTTTCATCAGAAGGAGCTCGCCGCCTATCTCACTCGCGCGCGCGGGCCGGGCGAAAGCTCGATGAAGTTCAAGCTCCGCCCGCGCCCGTCGGGCGAAGCGGCGCGCGCCGTCATCAAAGAATACGATTTCCCGATGGAGCAGGGCCACACCATGTCGATGGACGGCAGCGACTGGTCGCTCGGCACCGGCTCCAGCATGAATCACGCCGCCGGACCGCACGACGCGCAGATGGATCTCGACGGCAACCTCTGGATCACCCACGCGCACACGAGCCTCGACACCACCGTCGCGCGCATCGACGGCAAAACCGGCAAGGTGAAGCATTTCCGTCTCGAAGACCAGCGCGGCATCGCCACCGGCACGCACGGCATCACGCGCGACGAGCACGGCAACCTCTGGTTCAACACCCGCTCCAACGTCCAGCGCGCCCGCGGCGGGCTGGCCAAGATCGATCCCAGGACCGAGAAGATCACCGTCTATATTCCGCCGGAGCCGATGTCCGGCACCGCGGGCACGCTCGACGCCGATTTGAACGGCAACATCTGGGTCACCGCGCCGGACGGGGCGCTCCGCTTCAACATCAAGGAAGAAAAGTTCACCGAGTTCAAATCGGTGACGTACAAGAATCAGCACGGCACCGCGACCGTCTACGGCCTCGCCGCCGACCGCGCGGGCAACGGCTGGTGGCTCCTCATGGCGCAGGACTTGATCGATTACAGCGACGTCAAGACCGGCAAGAGCGCCGAGTTCAAGCTGCCGCCGGAAAAGAAGGTCATGGAGAACCTGACGGCGGAGCAGAAAAAGATGTACGAGACCTTCCAGCCGCCGGACTTCAATACGCCGTTCGCCTGGGCGCAGGCGCCGCGCCGCATGGGCGCGGACAAAAACGCCGATTACGTTTACGTCGGCAATTCCTTCGGCGGGACGCTCGCGAAGATCAACATTGTCACGAAGGAATCGACGCTCGTCCCGCTGCCGAATCCCGAGACCGACCAGCCGTACCAGATCGCCGTGGATAAAAACCACGGCGTTTGGACCAACCTCTGGAGCACGGACAAGGTCGCCAAGTACGATGCGCTCACAGGACAGTGGACGCTGTTCGATCTGCCGACCCGCGGCACGGAATCGCGCCACATCTCGATCCTCGAGCGCGAAGGCCAGCCGCTCCGCGTCGTCATCCCCTACGAGCGCGCGCGCAAGGTCGCCGTCCTGACGCCGCGGAGCGAGGCCGAGATCCAGGCGCTGAAGGGACAAACCGGACGGTAGTAGACGCGGCTCAGCCGCAGCGTAAGCCGCGGCAAGCAGGCATGTTCGGGAAAAAGGAATCGTCTTGGAGCATCTCGTCTGGAACGGCGATCCCGAACTCGTCCGGCTCGGCCCGCTCGCGCTGCGCTGGTACGGGCTGACCTTCGCCTCGGGTCTTCTCTGCGGCTATTTGCTCCTCCTACGAATCTACCGGCGCGAAAAGCGTCCGGAGGCGAACCTTTCGAATCTTTTCACCTATATTTTCTTCGGCACGATCATCGGCGCCCGGCTCGGCAATATTCTTCTCTACGAGCCGCAATACTACTTCACGCACCCCTGGGAGATTCCGGCGATCTGGCACGGCGGCCTGGCGAGCCACGGCGGCTTCGCCGGCGTGCTGATCGCGATCTGGCTCTATGTCAGAAAATATCGCGACATCGGCTTTCTCGAGCTCGCCGACCGGCTCGGCGCTCCGGCCGTGGCGGCGGCGTGCTTCATTCGCATCGGTAATTTCTTCAACTCGGAGATCGTCGGCCGGCCGTCCGACGCGCCCTGGGCGGTCGTGTTCCTGCGCGTCGATAATCTTCCCCGCCACCCGGTAATGCTCTACGAGGCGCTCGCCTACGCGATCATCGCCGCGGCGCTCTACATCGGCTATCTGAAAACCCGTATCGCCGCCGTCCCGGGACGCCTTGTGGGCGCGGCCTTGGCCGCCAGCTTCAGCGCGCGATTTGTCCTCGAATTTTTCAAGGAGGATCAGGTTCCGTTCGAGCGCGGCTTGCTTTTAAATACGGGACAGCTCTACAGCGTGCCATTTATCCTGCTCGGCCTTTATCTGATGCTGCGTCGGCAATGAAGAATTCTTTTTCGATATTGGCTCTCGCCCTGCTTCTTTCATCGTCGCCTCCCGCATACGGCGCCGAGATCACGCTCATCGCCCCCGGCGGCATCCGGGCGGCTTTCGAAGAACTGCTTCCCGCCTTCGAGCGGGCGACAGGCCACAAGGTCAAGGCGACGTTCGGCTCGGGCGGCGGAACGAAGGAGCGCATCGTCAAGGGCGAGCCGTTCGACGTTCCGGTAGCGCAGCCGCCGCTCGATCCGGTGATCGCGTCCGGGTACGTCGCGCTCCAAAGCGAAACGCCGCTCGCGACCGTCTCGATCGGCCTCGCCGTGCGCGCCGGCGCGCCGAAGCCGGACATCTCGACCGCCGATGCGGTGAAGCGGCTCTTTCTGGCAGCGAAGGCGATCTCCTACCCGAACGCGGCGAGCGGCGCGGCCGCGGGCGTAAGCATGAACGAAACGCTGCAAAAGCTCGGCATCGCCGAGCAGATGAAGCCCAAGATCAAGCTGGGCCAGGGCGGCCGGGGCGCGATGGCGCTGCTCGCGAAGGGTGAAGTCGATTACGGGCTGACGTTCATCAGCGAAATCATCAGCGAGCCGGGCGTCGAGGTCGTCGGACCGCTGCCGCGCGACATCTCGACCCCAACGGCGCTGGTCGGCTTTTTATCCGCGCGCGCGACAGAGCCCGAGGCGGCGCGGGCGCTGCTGCGCTACCTCTCCTCGCCCGAAGCGGGCGCGGTTTACAAAGCCAACGGCATGCAGCCCGGGAGCTGACAGCAAATGGAATTTGTGTTTGAAATCGGCTATAAGGAAATATTATGAAGATTCCCTGCGCGATTTACCGCGGCGGCACGAGCAAGCCGATCTTTTTCCTCGAAAAAGATCTCCCGCGCGCCGGCAAAGCGAGAGACGAGGCCGTGCTCGCCGCCTTCGGCAGTCCGGACCTCCGGCAGATCGACGGTCTCGGCGGCGCCGACCCGCTCACCAGCAAGGTCGCGTACATCGGACCGCCGTCAGTGCGCGACGCCGACATCGACTACACCTTCGGCTATGTCGGCATCAGAGACCCGGTGATCGACTACACCGGCAACTGCGGCAACACTTCGGCCGCCGTCGGTCCTTTCGCCCTGCTGCGCGGCTTGATCGAGCCGCGCGAGCCGGTAACGAAGGTGCGCATCTACAACACCAACACGAAAAAGATCATCGTCGGGGAGTTCCCCGTCGTCAACGGCGAGTTCGACAGCGAGGGCGACTTCCGCATCGACGGCGTGCCCGGCTCGGGATCGAAAATCCTGCTCGACTTCCTCGACTCGGGGGGCTCCGTAACAGGCAAGCTGCTGCCCACCGGCAAAGTCAAAGAGGACGTCAAATTTCCCACGCTCGGGACTCTGACGGTCTCGATGGTCGACGCGGCGAACCCGTTCGTCTTCGTGCGCGCGACCGACTTGGGCATGAAAGACGACGCGACCTCGGATCAGATCGCGGCCGATGAGCCTCTGCTCAAGAAATGCGAGGAGATCCGTTCCGTCGTGGCCGAGATCATGGGCATCGCGAAGAAAGAAGAAGCGACGCAAAAGAGCCCCGGCGTGCCCAAGATCGCGCTCGTCTCGCCGCCGACGACCTACCAGGCGCCCAAAGGCAAGGTCGACAGCCGCGACGTCGATGTCATCGCGCGCATGACTGCGCTGCAAAAGCTGCACAAGGCGTACGCCGTCACGGGCGCCGTCTGTCTGGGCGCGGCGGCGAAAGTCGAGGGGACGATCGTCAACGAGATCTATCGCCGCGTGCAGCCGGACAATCCGCCCGCGGTGCGCATCGGCCATCCTTCCGGAACCATTCAAGTGGAGATCGAGACGCGCAAGGAAAACGGCGGGCTTATTCTCTCGAAGGCCGCGCTGGCGCGCACGGCGAGACTCTTGATGGACGGGGCGGTCTACCTGCCCGGGCGTTGAACGCCGGTGTT
Organism: Binatia bacterium; assembly: GCA_036522615.1. GTDB lineage: Bacteria > Desulfobacterota > Binatia > UBA9968 > UBA9968 > JAJPJQ01. Next base: position 14,374 of record DATDFN010000305.1, read on the forward strand.
TGAGACGGGCGCGGCGCTTACGCCGCGTCCCGCTCGAGCACATCGTGAATTTTTCTTTCCACCTCGCCGCAGTCGCGGATCGGATAGACGATAAAATCGCAGCAGCCGGCGCTCAGCGCCTTCCGCCACTGCTCGCGTGAATAAAAAGCCGTAACCGCGATCACGGGAGTTTTCTTTCCCCAATCGGTTCGATGGAGCGCGCGCGTCGCTTCGTAGCCGTCCATAATCGGCATACGCAAATCCATAAAAATCAGGTCCGGCCGGACGACCCACCCCACCTCGAGCGCCTCCCTCCCGTTGGAGGCGACGGCGATGTTGAAGCTGCCGACATCCCACAACCGGAATCTTAAAATCTCCCGGCTGTCCGGATTGTCGTCGACCAAGAGAATGGTATTCATGGCGCTCTCTCGGATCATATTCACACCGTATGGCGCGCGACCGCGGTCGCGCGCTCGACTTCGTGCGGAATGCTGAAGACGACGTGCGTGCCGGCGTTCGGCCCGCTCGTGATTTGCAGACTGCCGCCCAGGAAATCGGTCAGGCGGCGCGCGACCGTGAGGCCGAGCCCGAGACCGGAGAACTGCCGGCGGATCGAGCTGTCCATCTGCTGAAACGGCTCGTAGAGCCGCTCGATGTGCTGCTCGGGCATGCCGAGCCCGCTGTCGACGATATCGAACTGCAAGCGCTTCTCCGCGCTCACCTCCTGGAGCTTGACGACGATGTTGCCGCCCGGCGGCGTGAACTTGATCGCGTTGTGCAGCAGGTTTTGCGCGACGCGCGCCGTCTTGGCGGCATCGCCGATGCTAGGCAATTTGGCCGGCGCGTCGACCGTCAGCGCGATGCCCTTGTCTTTCACGAGCGCCGCGTAGCGGTTGATGCATTCGTCGAGCATCGCGCGCGCGTCGAAAGGCTCGGCCGCGAGCGTCACCTCGCCCGCGTTGAGCGAGCTCAAGAACAGCACGTTGTCGACGAGTTCCAGGAGCTCGCCGGAGTTCTTGTAGACGCGCTCGAGGATCTTCTGCTGCTGCTCGGTGAGCTGCCCCAGCAGCTGGTCGAGCAGGATCGACACGAAGCCGATGACGACGCTGAGAGGCGTGCGCAGCTCGTGCGAGATGTTGGCGAGAAACTCCGATTTGACGTTTTTCAGTTCCATTTTCGCCTGCCGCCGCTGGAGTGCGCGTCGGATCAGCGTAAGGATGTGATTGACGTCGAACGGCTTGGAGATGTAGTCGAACGCGCCGAGCCGCAGCCCCTCGATGGCGGTGTCCATGGAGCCGTAGCCGGTGATGATGATCGCCTCGATGTCGGGATCACGCTGCTTGATCTTCTCCAGCACCTTGGTGCCGGACATGCCCGGCATCTTGAGATCGAGGGTCACGAGATCGACCGGAATCTGTTCGAGCATCGCGATCGCCTCGGTCGGTTTCTCGACCGCGTAGACGTTGTAGTAGGGCTTGAGAATGACTTTGAGGGATTCCCGCGGGCCGATTTCGTCGTCGACCACGAGGATATTGGGACGTTCTTCCATGGCCTGTCTTGCTGAGCAAGCGATATGCCATGAAAGCACCGAAAGCCGGGCTTTGACCCGGAGGAATCAAGGCCGATAAGCTACTGAAATATTGAAGAAAAAATAAATGCAGGAAATGGTGCGCGAAGCACACTAGGCGGGCATTACGGCGCAGCGATGATCAAACCACAACAAACTTGGCTCTAAGTGGACAACTTTGCGCAATCCTCCTCGGCCGGACCGTCTTCGGCGATCTGCAGCTTCTCCATACGATAGCGTAGGACGCGGCGGCTCGTTCCGAGCAGCGCGGCGGCCTTGGTTTGGTTGAAGCCGGTCTTTTTGAGCGCCTTTAAAATGATGGCGCGCTCGAACTCGTCGACCGCCTCGCCGAGCGGACGCGAGCCTTCCAGAACCTCTTCTTTAAGCGGGCCGGCGGCCGGCTGGCCCGAACGCATCTCCAGCGGAAGATCGCCGAGCGCGACGGTGTCGCTCGCGGTCAATATCGTCAACCGCTCGATCAAGTTTTCCAGCTCGCGGACGTTCCCCGGCCAGGAATAGGACACCAGGCGATCGATCACATCGGCGGTCATTTTCTTCGCCGCAACCCCGTTCTCGCGCGCCTTGAGCTTCAGGAAGTGATCCACCAGCACCGGGATGTCGTCGCGGCGCTCGCGCAGCGTGGGCAGGCAAACCGAGACGACGTTCAGGCGATAAAAGAGGTCGGCGCGGAAGCCGCCGTCGCGCGCGAGCTTCTCGAGCTCGCGATTGCTCGCGGCGATGATGCGCACGTCCACCTTGCTCTCTTCGTTGCCGCCGAGGCGGATGAACGTCTCGGTTTCGATCGCGCGCAGGAGCTTCGACTGCGTCCCGAGATTGAGCTCGCCGATCTCGTCGAGAAACAGCGTTCCGCCGTTGGCGGATTCGAAGTGCCCGATTTTTCTCTGGTAAGCGTTCGTAAACGCGCCTTTTTCATAGCCGAACAGCTCGCTCTCGATCAGGCTGTCGGGAAGCGCGGCGCAGTTGACCACGACGAAGGCTTTATTCCTCCGGTCGCTGTTATAGTGGATCGCCCGCGCGATGAGCTCCTTGCCCGTGCCGCTCTCTCCGGTGATGAGCACCGTGCTTTTACGCTTCGCCACGAGGCTGACGGTCTTGTAGATCTCCATCATCGACCTGGAGTTGCCGATGATGTTCTCGATGCCGTACTTGCGCCCGACTTCCTCCTGCAGGCGCTCGATCTCGCGCGCGAGATGGCTTTTTTCCAGCGCGCGATCGACGCGCAAACGGAGCTCGTCGACGTCGAACGGCTTGGTGACGTAGTCGAAGGCGCCGGTCTCCTTCGCGGTGAACGCCGTGCGCGCCGTGTTGAGCGCGGTCAGCATGATCACCTGCCCGTCCGGATGAATCTCCTTGATCTTCCTCAGCGTCTCGAGACCGTCGGAGCCCGGCATCATGATGTCGAGCAGGATGACGTCGGGCGTCTCCTCTTTCACCTTCCGGAGCGCCTCTTCGCCGGAGCGCGCCTCGTGGAGGCGCAGGGACTTGTTAAAGATCAGACGGATCGACTCCCTTACACCGATCTCGTCGTCGACGACTAAAAGCGACGGTTGACTCATGGCTTCAGTTCATACCCCCTTGCGTCTTCGATCGGAAGCTGGGCGGAAACCAGCGATTTTTGGCCTTCGGAATGTTTGACGGTGACGCCGCCGCCGTTTCGCTCGAGTAGAATGTTGGCGAGCAGCATGCGCAGCGGCAGCGCCTCTTCGCCCTGGGCGGGCGCTCCGGCGCCGACGTATTCGGCGAGGGCGCCGACGCCCGGCGCCTCGCGCGTATAGCGGATGCTGACGCCGCCCCGCTCATCGATATCCACCTGGATCTCGCTCTTGGCTCTCACCTGGCCGACGACCGCCGCCAGGATATTTTTAAAGGCGAAAAGAAACTGCGCTTTGTCGACGAACGTCGCGGCCTTTTCGCTCCGCTCGCCCCACTGGAGCGCCGTCTCGCGCTTGATGAGCTCCGAGAGCAGCTCTTCCTCGACGCGCCTCAGCTGCTCATAAACCAGCACCTTTTCTTTCTCGGGCCGGCCGAAGTGCGCGAACGAGATCAGCGATTCCAGCAGATCGTCCATGCGCTGGATGTCGCCGTTGACGGTCTGCTGAAAGCGGACGCGGAACGCCGGGTCGTCGAAGCGGTCGCCCAGGAGCTGCGAGAACGTCTTCACCGTCACCATGGGATTCTTAAGTTCGTGCGCGAGCTCGCCGATCAAAATCTTGAGCTCCTGCGCATGGCCGTTGTTCAGCATCGAAACCTCGCGCGGCTTGTCGCTGGCGGGCGGCGCCGTCGGGACCGGAGCGGTCGCCGCGGGCCGCGGCTTCGGCGCTTGGGCGGGAGCCGCGGCGGCAATCGGCTGCGGTGATG
>DATDFN010000306.1:0-10028 GCA_036522615.1 Binatia bacterium
GTTCCGACGGGGCGGAGTGCTGCCGACGCCATTCGCGGAACTGCTGCATGCGCTCGGCGCGCAGCTCGCTCAAGCGCGCCTTCTGCTCGTCGGTCAAGAGGCCGAGAACCTGGCTGCGAATGTGGGCCCGCTCGACGATGATCTGAGTTTGAATCGAGGCGATATCCTGGGCCTGAGCCCGCACGGCGGCTTCGTCGAAATTTCCCTCGGACGATTGTCTCAGGGCCGTCTGTTTTTCGCGCAGCTGCTGCATCAAGGGGCGCATCGTCTCCCGGCTATGCGTGAAAATATCTCTGAGGTCGGAACGCTGAGCATCCGATAACTGCAGTTGACTGAAAAGCGGAGCGCCCATTCTATGCGTCATCCCCGGCCGTCCGAAGCCAGGATCGGCAACGGCCGTCGAGAGCGCGAACAAACCGGCGGCAGCGATGAAGCCGGCGGCAAGCACGATTTTTTTGAGCGTCATAAAATCTCCTTATCGGCGTTTTACCACCGGAATCGCCGATCGTAACGGCGCAGCCGACCGGCTGACGACGCCCGGCGCTGCGACAACCGGTGCGGCGGGAACACCGACCCGCGGCGCCGCATAATATCCAGGATAATAATAGTAGCCGTAGGGCTGGAGGTACAGCTGATAATGAATCACGTGCAGCTGATAATAGGGATCGTAAGCTTGGGGATAATCGGGTTGAACTTCGACGTAAGCGCCGTATGGGTCGTACCCGTACGGCACTTGGGCGCGCGCCGGAGCGGACAAAATCACAAGGGCAGTCGTAAAGCCGATCGCGAGTAGAATCTTCTTCACCTTTCCTCCCAGCGCGCGCGCCGTCGCCGCGTCAACCTTAGTAGCGGCCCGAACGAGAAGCTTCGTAACCGTCCTGATAGCCGCGGTCGCGGCCCTGGCGGTAACGCTCGGCCTGCCCGCGCTCCACGCCTTGCTGATAGCCTTCCGCATATCCGGAATCGTAGGCGCTACCGGGGGCAGGCGGTGGCGGTGGCGGATAAGCCGGCGCGGCGACAACCGGCGGCGGGGCCAAAACGCCCCCGAGAAAGATCCCCGTCGCTATGCCTCCCAGCACTCCCGCAGCGATCGCGGCTCCCGGATATCCGTATCCGTGATAAACGACTCGTGGGCCGCAGCAAGGTCCCCGCCAATAGGCGAAGCTCTGGGCCGGAATCAGCAGCACTGCGGCGAAGACAGCTGCCAATAGCAGCGCAGAAACTTTCTTCATCGTCGAACTCCTTTCGTCCAGTCGGTCAATAGGGGTAATAGTACGGCGAGGGATAACGGTACGGATAGTAATACGGTCGGTAGCCGTAACCATAAGCTCCGTACCCGTATCCGTAGGAGTAACCGTACGGGTAACCGTAATAACCGGCGGGGTAAACTACACAACCCGCCAGGGGCGCCAGTAAGGCGAACATCAACACGGCCAACAGCAGCCTTTTCATGTTTGCTCCTCCTTACCAGCCCCACCAATACCGATATGGTCTGTAGTATCCGTAATAGTACGGCCGGTATCCGTAGTAATAGGGATAAGGTGCGTAATACGGAAAGGGCGAGTAGACGTAGGGCGCGTAAACGTAGGGGCGATAGTATCGATAAGGCCCACGCCACGGATAGGCGTGACTTACCGCCGGCACCAGGAGCATCATAACCACGCCCAATAATAGTGCTTTGACCACGGCCATGCCTCCTTTCTTTCTCTTATTTCCTTAGACGTGTTTCGCAGGAATTAGTTTACCGTCGATTGTCTTTGCCGCCGCCTCTCAGGCGGTCGCGCAGCGCGCGCTTTTCGTCCGGCGAGAGGCCGCGCTCGCGCCATTTTTCACGCCACTGCTCGGCTTCCTGCGGCGGCAGGTTGCGGAACTCCTGGAAGTTTTGTCTTAATTGCTGGCGCCGATCAGGCGGCAGCTTCTGCCAGTACTCCCATTCTCTCCTGAGGCGCTCTCGCTCGCCGGGCGGCAGGCTTTGCCAGCGCTGGTAGTTGCGCTCGACCTGTGCCTTCTCCTCGGGCGTATAACGCCGCCATTGCTCGCGCGGCTGAGCCCATAAAGCGGCGGGCGCGGCGAGCAACAACAGGAGACTAAAGATTTTGAGGGCCTGCTTCACCTTTTTGCGTCTCTTGCGGCTCTACGGATTCGAGCAACCCTATCGAATCGAGAAGATCCATCGAGTTGAAAAAGTCAGCGTTCGAAGCCATGTAGGTGTATGAAGGATCCGACGGCGTGTCGGGCGAGCGCATCGTCATCGTGACACTGATTGCGACAATCGCCGCGGCGGCAAGCGCCGGCACCGGCCATGGGCGTAAATAGGCGGCAACGGAACGCCACCAGCTGCGATTTTCCTCGTAATCGGAAAGTTTGATCCGCATCTCGCGGCTGTAGTCCTGCCAAAATGCCGTAGGCGGTTCGTCGACGGCGAGCGTCGATGGCAGGAACGCCTTCAGTTCCTGTAGGAAGCCGCGGCATGCGTCGCAGGTCTCGAGATGGGATTCGACGCGCTGCTTATCGGCCGCAACGCAATCCCCGTAGTGATAAAGCACCAAGTCCTGCTCGAAATCTTTACATGCGTATTTTTGAGCCATAGCCGCTCTCCTAAGCCATTTCCGCTAATCGCTGCTTCAAAGCTATCACCGCGCGATGAAGATGAACTTTGATGGTTCCTTCGGCAGATTTCATGACGCCGGCGATTTCGCTTATCGAAAGCCCTTGATGATTCTTTAAAAGAAATACGGCGCGCTGTTTGGGCGGCAGTGTCGCGAGCGCCGCCCCGATTCGCTGCGAAATTTGCCCGCGTATCGCCTCGTCCACGGGCGACGGCCCGGGATTCGGAAACGCGTCGCCTTTTTCAACGCGCTCTTCGAGCGATTCCCAGGAAACCTTCGCCTTACGACGACGGTAATCGAGGCATAGATTGACCAGGATACGGTAGAACCAAGTATAAAAACTCGAGCGCCTGTCGAAACCCTTCAGGTGGCTGAAGGCCTGCAAAAATGCTTCCTGCGAAAGATCCTTGGCCTCTTCCCGGTCGCGCGTGAAATCGAACGCGATTCGATACGCTTTTTCTTTATACCGCTCGATCAGGATCTCGAACGCCTGCCGCTCGCCTTGCTGGGCGGCAACGACTAGCGTGTCATCGCCGAGCTCCTCGGGCCGGGTGCTCATGGTCAATTTCCGCTCGCGTCTACCCGCGGGAGCCTCGAATACCAAATCGAGAGTACGGTTAATAAAGCACCCCGTTTATTTACTCGATCAGGCGCCGCACGGGCCGAGTATGAGTGTACGACGTTCGTAGTCGCTGTTCCAGCGCGGCCAGTAAGCGCCTTTTTTATCCCAAACCTTGGTACAAGATATTCTCTGTTGCGCCATCGTATGCCCGTTTGGCATCGAAAACCCTTAAATACAATAACTTAGACGCGAACGGGCCGAAAAGGTTTACCGCCGCAAATCTGATCGCCGTTGGTTTTTGATGGATCTACAACATTCAGTTTTTTTCGTAACATAGCGGTTTTCAATGATTAAAATCAGCTTGACAACCCGCGGTGATGAATTTAGACTATTTTCGCGATCGGTCTGATTACTTCTTCCGATGGAAACACTCGAAGAACTCGAAACAAAAATAACCCGGCTGCTCGAAAAACACGAGAAAATCAAAAGGGAAAAAGAGCAGGCGGAAAAGAAGCTCCAGCAGCGGGAAACCGAGTGGCATCAGCTTCGGGGACAAATTAGGCAGTTCGAGCGTGAGCGCCACGAGATTCGCGAGCGGTTGGATAAAATTCTCGGGCATTTGGAGGAGTTCGATATAGCATGAAGCGGGCGGTCGAGGTCGAGATTATGGGCGAACGTTTGACGCTCCGGACCGATGCCGACGAAAGCTATGTTCGAAACGTGGCCGGCTATGTCGATAAGAAAATGCAAGAGGTGCAAAAAAATACCCGGCCGTCGGCGAAAGCCAGTATCGCGATGCTGGCAGCATTGAATATTGCCGACGAATACCAGCGATTAAAGGACCATTACGAGACAGTATCGCAGAGGCTCGAACGTTTGTTACAGAAAGTGACGAACTTAACTGAGGAGGGATAAAACCGGATGATCCTTTTCCCCTGCTGTGTTCGTGATCATCTGAGGCAACTTTAACCAACAAACAAAAAAGGGAAGCCGTCCCTTGCCGAATCGGTCATGCCCCTCATGAGGGAAGGCCACACCGGCAATATGGCATCCACCTGGTTAGCAGGTTCAAGTTGCTCGTTGACACGGCACGAGCGGGGGAACTTTTAACAGGCGCTGAGTGGACGAAAGAGTTGTGTAGTTGGCGTTACGTGATTTGAATTCGTGGCATCTGTGGATATTGACAAATTTTGTCAAATAGTTGATCAACCCTCGGGATGTATTATTAGAGGCTCTCCAACATCGCGTTGGACAGAGCCGCCTTCCGAGGAGTTTCGACCTAACGTGTCTGCTGTTTCCATAGATCGCGTAGCGTAGCTCGCTTCCCTGCCGTTCTCCCCGCCTGCTTCGCCGAGAGGCTTGGCTTTCATGGGGGAGACAAAAGCTAGCATACGGACTGCTGCTCTTAAGCGGCGTGATTCTCTTTCTGCGACAGATAGAGAACAGAAAAGCCGGCTGATCCAGAGCCACGCCGTAGCGTTTCCTCTTTACATCGATTCTCCAGCCGTCGCGCTTTACAGCGCCGCAGGCAGCGAAGTAGCCACCGATCTCGTACGAGATCACGCACTCGGCGCTGGCAAAGAATTATTTTATCCCAGCCTTGCACCGGACGGAGCGTTACGTTGGATCCGCTGCCGTCCCGGAGCCGGCTTTGTCCGCGGTCGTTACGGAATCCTCGAGCCCTCGGGAACGGAATATCTAACGACAACCGATGGGTTAGCGGTTTTTGTCCCCGGTGTTGCCTTCGATGTGCGAGGCGAGCGTCTGGGCCGCGGCCAGGGATGGTACGACCGAGCTATAGCATCGCTCGGCGACAACGTTTGCACAATCGGCTTGGCTTATGAACTTCAATTAGTGGAGCGCGTCCCGACCGATTCGTGGGATCGCCGCGTTCAATATCTCATTACCGAAGGGAGGATTGTCGACTGCCGGGACTGGCCGCGCGCATCCGGCGTCCCGGAAACTCTTAGTATGAAAAGGGGGTGTTGACATTGGAAGCATACCTAACAACTGGAGTCGCGGGCTTTATTATCGGAGCCCTCGTTTTCCTTGCAATTTCGTGGATCCGAAATAAGAAGCAGCAAAACGAGCTCGAGCAGGCGCGCACCAATGCCGGGCGCATCGTTGAAGAGGCGAAAAAAGAAGCGGCCGCGATCAGGAAAGAGGCCGAGATCCAAGGTAAAGAGCAAAACGTCCAGGCGAAGCTCGACTTCGAGAAAGAACTGCGCGAGACGCGGAGAGAGCTGCAGAATCTGGAAAAGCGCCTGGTTGGCAAAGAGGAGGGTTTGGATAAGCGAATCGAGACGATCGAAAAGCGAGAGTCGGAGGTCCAACGACGCGAGCAGTCGCTTAAGACACGCGAGAAGAACGCCGAGGACAAACAATCCGAGTACGACCGCCTCGCCGTCGAGGCGCGGCAGCAGATCGAGCGGGTCGCCGGCATGACGCACGAAGAAGCCAAGCGCAGCATCATGGATCAGATGATCGAAGAGGCGAAGCACGAATCCGCCAAGCGCATCCGTGTCATCGAAGAGGAAGCGCGCGAGGAGGCGGTGCGCAAAGGCCAGAAGATCGTCGCGCTCGCGATCGAGCGTCTGGCGGGGGATTTCGTCGCCGAGCGCACGGTGACCGTCGTGCCGCTGCCGAGCGACGACGTCAAGGGCCGCATCATCGGCCGCGAGGGGCGGAACATCCGCGCGCTGGAGGCGGCGACCGGCATCGATCTCATCGTCGATGACACGCCCGAGTCGGTCGTGATCTCGGGACACAATCCAATCCGTCGCGAGATCGCCAAGATGACGCTGGACAAATTACTCTCCGACGGGCGCATCCATCCGGGCAGGATCGAGGAAGTCGTGCGTAAGTCGGAACAGGAGCTCGACGAGGTCATACGCGAAGCCGGACAGAAGGCGATCTTCGACGTCGGCGTACACGGCGTCCATCCGGAGCTGATCAAATTGCTGGGGCGTCTCAAATATCGCTACAGCTACGCGCAAAACGTCCTGCTTCATTCGATCGAAGCGGCGTTCATCTGCGGGAACATGGCGGCGGAGCTCGGGCTGAATGAGAAGCAGGCGCGGCGTGCCGCGCTGCTGCACGACATCGGCAAGGCGGTCGACCACGAGGTCGAGGGCTCGCACGCGATCATCGGCGCGGAGCTGGCGCGGAGATACGGCGAGTCGCCGAAGATTGTGAACGCGATCGCCGCGCATCACGAGGACGTCAAGGCGGAAACGATTTTAGCTCCGCTCGTGGACGCCGCCGACGCGCTTTCCGGCGCCCGCCCGGGCGCGCGCCGTGAGATGCTGGAGACCTATGTGCGCCGGCTCGAAGAGCTCGAGCGCATCTGCCACGCGTTCCCGGGCGTGGAGAAATCGTACGCTGTACAGGCGGGCAGAGAGATCCGCATCATCGTGCAGCACGACACGATCACCGACGAGGATGCCGGGCGCATGGCGCGCGAGATCGCGCGGAAGATCGAGGCCGAGATGACTTATCCGGGCCAGATCAAAGTCACGGTGATCCGCGAGGTCAGATCGGTGGAGTACGCGAGATAGTTTCGAGTTCCGGGTTTCGGGTTTCGCCTGCGATCAACCTGAAACTTGAGGCCTGAAACGAGAAACTTGTATGCGCATTTTGATTTTAGGCGACGTGGTTGGGCGGCCGGGGCGCAGCGCCGTCAGAGACCTGGTGCCGGAGATCGTCAAGCGCGAAGGCATCGATCTGGCCATCGCGAACGCAGAGAATTCCGCCGGCGGCATGGGTGTCGACATCAAGAGCGCGGAGGAGATGCTTGCCGCCGGCGTCCACGTGCTGACGTCGGGCAATCACATTTGGAAAAAGAAAGAGATCTATCCCTTTCTAGAAAACCGTAGCCGCCTTATCCGGCCGGCCAATTATCCCGCGGGCGCGCCCGGGCAGGGCTGGGTCGAGTGGCGCGGCGAGCGCGGCCTCCGCGCTCTCGTGATGAATCTCCAGGGCCGCGTGTTCATGCCGAACAGCGTCGACGATCCATTTCGCGCGGCCGAAGCGATCCTCAAAGAGCATGGCTCCTACTCGCGCGTCGTAATTGTCGACATGCATGCGGAGGCGACTTCGGAGAAGATCGCCATGGGTTGGTTTCTCGACGGCCGCGCCTCGGTTGTTTTCGGCACGCATACGCATGTGCAGACGGCCGACGAAAGAATTCTCCCCGGCGGCACGGCCTACATCACCGACCTCGGCATGTGCGGGCCGCTTGATTCCGTGATCGGTATCGAGAAGGACCTCGTGATCGAGGGCTTTATGTCCGGTCTCCCTCGGAAGTTCGAAGTGGCGAAAGAAAATGTGGTCCTACAGGGCGTCGTCGCCGACGTCGACGAGAACTCCGGCAGGGCGCGCGAGATCCGGCGCATCCGCGTACCCTGGAACCGGGAGGACGCGTGAAGAACGCCCGCGAGCAGATCGAGCTGCTGCGCCGCGGCGCGGTCGAGATTTTGCTCGAAGATGAGTTGGTAAAAAAACTCGAGCGCGGAAAGCCGCTTAAGATCAAAGCCGGCTTCGATCCCACCGCGCCCGATCTCCATCTCGGGCATACGGTGCTGCTCCAGAAAATGAAACAGTTCCAGGATCTCGGCCATGAAGTTGTTTTTCTAATCGGCGACTTTACGGGGATGATCGGCGATCCGACGGGACGGTCCGAGACGCGCAAGCCGCTGACGCACGAAGAGGTCGAAAAAAACGCTGCGACCTACAAAGAGCAGGTCTTCAAGATTCTCGATCCCCAGAAAACGGCCGTCGACCTCAACAGCCGGTGGATGGAGAAGATGAACGCTGTGGCTCTGATCGAACTCGCCGCGAAGCATACCGTGGCGCGCATGCTCGAACGAGATGACTTCAAAACCCGCTATCAAAGCCAGCAGTCGATCACGATCCACGAGTTTCTCTATCCGCTCATTCAGGGATACGATTCCGTCGCGCTGAAGGCCGACGTCGAGCTCGGCGGCACGGACCAGCGCTTCAACCTGCTGGTCGGCCGCGAGCTGCAGCGCGAATACGGACAGGAGCCGCAAGTCGTGCTCACGATGCCGCTGCTGGAAGGAACCGACGGCATCAACAAGATGAGCAAGTCGCTGGGCAACTACATCGGCATCAACGAAGCGCCGGAAGATATTTTCGGGAAGATGATGTCGATCTCCGACGATCTCATGTGGCGCTACGCCGAGCTCTTGAGCGACCGGCCGCTCGCCGACATTCAGCGGACGCGTGCCGAAGTGGCGGAGGGCAAAGCGCACCCGATGGAGTTTAAGAAAGCTCTAGCCGAGGAGATCGTCACGCGTTTTCATGGTGCTAAGGCGGGAGAATCCGCGCGCGAGTATTTTGAAACCCGTTTTCAAAAGCGCCAGATCCCGAAGAATGTCCGAATGCAATTCTCGCCGCCCGAGCGCGTCGGTGTCTGCCAGTTGCTGGTCGATCTAAAATTCGCGCGCTCCAAGCGCGAGGCGCGTGGCCTCGTCGCGCAGGGCGCCGTGCGCGTCGACGGACAGGCGGTGAGCGATATCAACTTCGAGTTTCAGCGCGGCCGCCACCGCCTAATAGAAGTCGGAAAGACGCGTATCGCCGAGGCGGCGGAGTGAAGTCCCGAAAATTCTGGAGACTTTGAAACAATCACCCTTGACTCGCGGCTAGCCGAGCTTTATATAAGTCTCGTCCAGGAAATTCCGGTTTAAATCTGCTTAAAATTTCTGGAAAATGATCTTGACAAGCAGAGATGTTTGTCATACGTTTAGTGTTTGCCTTCCGGGCATTCTCCTCTGGTCTTTGAAAACTAAATAGTAGCGTTCACTCGGTTTGCCAAAACCGAGTGGAAGACGGTTTAGGGCTTCTGTTAAAGCCAACGAGTAACATCGAGGCAGTTATCATTCATCCAGTCAATTAACCCGTTAAGGGGAATTGAAAAGTTTAACTGGAGAGTTTGATCCTGGCTCAGAACGAACGCTGGCGGCGTGCCTAACACATGCAAGTCGAGCGAGAAAGGGGTAGCAATACCCCGAGTAAAGCGGCGCACGGGTGAGTAACACGTAGGTAACCTACCTCTAAGACCGGGATAACCCGTCGAAAGATGGGCTAATACCAGATAAGACCACAGTCTCTTCGGAGATCGGGGTCAAAGGTGGCCTCTGCATGCAAGCTATCACTTAGAGATGGGCCTGCGCACCATTAGCTAGTTGGTAGGGTAACGGCCTACCAAGGCAAAGATGGTTAGCTGGTCTGAGAGGATGACCAGCCACACTGGAACTGAGACACGGTCCAGACTCCTACGGGAGGCAGCAGTGGGGAATCTTGCGCAATGGGCGAAAGCCTGACGCAGCAACGCCGTGTGGGTGATGAAGGCCTTCGGGTCGTAAAGCCCTGTCGGAGGGAACGAATGTCCCTGGGGTGAACAATCCCAGGGAGTGACGGTACCCTCAAAGGAAGCACCGGCTAACTCCGTGCCAGCAGCCGCGGTAATACGGAGGGTGCGAGCGTTGTTCGGAATCATTGGGCGTAAAGGGCGTGTAGGTGGTCTGTTAAGTCATGTGTGAAAGCCCTCAGCTCAACTGGGGAAGTGCGCATGAAACTGACAGGCTAGAGTACCGAAGAGGAAGGTGGAATTCCCGGTGTAGCGGTGAAATGCGTAGATATCGGGAGGAACACCGGTGGCGAAGGCGGCCTTCTGGTCGGATACTGACGCTAAAACGCGAAAGCGTGGGGAGCAAACAGGATTAGATACCCTGGTAGTCCACGCTGTAAACGATGGGCACTAGGTGTCCGGGGTATTGACCCCCTGGGTGCCGCAGCTAACGCATTAAGTGCCCCGCCTGGGGAGTACGGTCGCA
>DATDFN010000307.1:0-3333 GCA_036522615.1 Binatia bacterium
GCCGCCAGTCCCCAGAACCACTGGAAGAAATGCGCCGGTATCTCGCCGACGCCTTCGACCCGCGCCTGTGTCTCGCTGCTGAGCTCCTCCGGCTTTTCTTCAGCGGCGCTAGGCGCTGCTGCGGCCGTCTCTGCCACCGGCGCGCCGAGCTCTTCCAGCGGCTGATCGGCGGGCACGGCTTCGGCCGCGGGCGCCTGCGGCATTGCAACCGCCGCGGGCGCGGCGGTGATCGGCGGCGGCGCCGAGACGACCTGCGCGCTCGGCGCGTTGTAGATGAGCACGTACCACCACGCGGCGCCGAAGGTGCCGACGGTGAGCAAGAGCGGCACGGAAAGAGCGACGATGTCCTGCAGAATCAGGCCATAGCTCGCGGCGCCTTTTGCCAGCGTGGGGCGGAACGCCGCGGCAATCAATCCGGGGACGATGCTGCGCGATTTGCCGCGCTCGAGGCGCTTGAGCCATTCGGGAACCGCGACGCGGTATTGATCGTCGGCGAGCCTCGGCGCGATCTTCGGATTCCAGATCGCCCACCCGAGAATGTAGATGAGATAGAGGCCGGTCAGGAAAAAGCCCGGCAGCATCGCCGCGGCGTAAAGCTTGACGATCGACTGGCCGGCGACGGCCGCGTAGACGATGATCATGACCGACGGCGGGATCAGAATGCCGAGCGTGCCGCCGGCGGTGATCACGCCCGAGGCGAGCTTGACGTCGTAGCCGGCCTTGAGCATCGGCCGGAAGGAGATGACGCCCATGAGCACGACGACCGCGCCGACGATGCCGGAAGCGATGCCCCAGAACGCCGAGACCAGCATCGTCGTCACGGCGAGCGATGCGGGCACGCGGCGGAATGCGAGCTGGACCGCGTGGAACATGCGGTCGACGAGCGCCGCGCGCTCCATGATGTAGCCCATGAAGACGAACAGCGGAATCGACAGCAGCGTGTCGTTCGTCATGACGCCGTAGGTGCGCTGGACGACGAGATCGAAGATGTGGTTCTGCCACCAGTGCTGGTCCGGCGCCCAGAAGGCGATGTAGCCGAAGATCATGCCCAGTCCCATGAGCGTGAACGCCGTCGGAAAGCCCATCATGATCGCGATCACGATGAGCCCGAGCATGGTGAGACCGAGTGCCGGATCGCTCATGGCTTTTTTTCTTGATCCTTGTCTTCCTTGATCGCGAGCTCGTGGACCACGCCTTCCTCCATGACGCTGCGGTGGCGCGCGGCTTCGTCGATCGCCTTAGCGCCCTCCATCGCGACGCGGCGCGACTCCTCGTCGACGTACTCGCTGTGCGCAAGTTGCGTGTCGATGACGTCGATCTCCTCGACGTCTTCCAGCCGCACCGGCCATTGGCCTGTGCGGATGCATTCGATGCAGCGGGCGATCTCGGCCAGCCCCTGGAGCATAACCAGCGCGCCGGCGATCGGGATCACGGTCTTGAAGTGATAGATCGGCGGCCCCTCGGCCGTCACCGTCGAGTGCTCGCCGATCCGCCACGAGTCGGCGGCGTAGCCGTAGCCGGCGTAGATCAGGCCGATGATACCCGGCATGAAAAAGAGAAAATAAAGCGCGAGGTCCAGGGCCGCCTGCGTGCGCGGCTTAAAATAAATATAAACGAAGTCGGCGCGCACATGACCGGCGAGCGCGAGCGTGTACGCGCCGCACATCATGAAAAGCGTGCCGTAGAGCATGTTGTTGGCGTCGAAGATCCACGCGGTAGGCGCGTTCAGGATGTAGCGCTTGAAGACCTCGACCGAGACCACGAAGGTGAGCGCCACGATCAGCCACGCGGACGCTTTGCCTGACCAATAACTGATCTCGTCGATGGTGTGATAGAAGCTCTGCATCGTTAGCACCCAAAAAAAAGGCCGGCCAGCCGCTGAGAAGCGGATGACCGGCCTAAGTGGAGCGCGACCGGCATGAACCTATCCCTTTTTCTCCGCCTTCGCCGGAGGCGCTTCGGGTTTAGCGGCCGGGGCGGCCGCGGGCTTGGCCCCCGCTTTGGCGAAGTAATGGTTATAGGCCATGCGCCTCTGCACGTTCGTGTCGAGATCCCATTTCACCGCCCGCTCGGCGAAATGGCGCTGCGATTCCATGACTTCCTTGAACAAGGGGTTTTCCGACGCCTTCTTCGCTGCGGCGGCGTCGAACGTGTCGAGCTGCTTCTGAAGGATGGAGTCCGGCGTCTTGTAGAACCGCACCTTGTCCTTCGTCTGCATCTCCAGGTAGTCCTTGGAGTAGCGATCGACCGCCTTCCAAGACATGTCCGCCGAGGCGGCGTCGACGGAGTAGGCGATGATCGCCTTCATCTTCTCGGGCAGCGAGTCGAATCTCCCCTTGTTGAACAGGATCTCGAATTGCTCGGTGTTCTGGTGAAAGCTCTGCAGCATGCAGACCTTCGAGACATCCGGGAAGCCGAGAGCGCGGTCCGAACTGGCGTTGTTGAACTCGGCGGCCTCGATGAGCCCGCGGTCGAGCGCGGGCACGATCTCCGAGCCCGGCAGAGCGTTGACAGCCGCGCCCATGCCCTGGAAGACGTCGATCGAAAGGCCGACGGTGCGGTATTTCATGCCCTTGAAATCGTCGGCCTTGGTGACCGGCTTCTTGAACCAGCCGAGGGGCTGTGTCGGCATCGGGCCGTACACGAAAGACACGACGTTGGCGCCGATGGACTTGTAGATCTTATCGAGCAGCTCCTTGCCGCCGCCGTACCTGTGCCACGAGAGCACCATGTTGGCGTCCATGCCGTAGACGGGGCCCGATCCCCAAAGCGCGAGCGCGGTCTGCTTGCCGTAGTGGTAGGCGAGCACGCCGTGGCCACCGTCGAGAGTGCCTTTGGATACGGCGTCGAGCAGGCCGAAGGCGGGGACGACGGCGCCGGAGGGTAGCACGTCGATCTTGAGATCGCCGCCGGTCATCTCGTTCACTTTTTTGGCGAAATCGAGGGCAAACTCGTGGAAGATATCCTTTGTCGGCCAAGTACTTTGCCAGCGCATCGTGATCGGCCCCTGGGCCTTGACGATGGAAGGAAAGCCGAGCACGGCCGCGCCGCCCGCGGCTATCGCGGCCTTGAGGACGCTGCGCCGGGAGACCTTTGAGCTTTTCTCTTCTGAGACCTTCGTCTGATTGGCCATAGACCCTCCTTTTTGGTTTAGGCCGGCAGGAATGTGACCAAGGCTTATAATATAACTTCATGATTCGCGTCAATGAGATATTCAAGCAGTCGCGCAGCGCTGAGCATCGATCGTCGGATCGCGTCGCTGGCGTTTATTCATAGCGGGCAGTATTGAAGGCGATGAACATGTTGTAATACAATCCATCACATGCCGATTAG
>DATDFN010000308.1:0-5350 GCA_036522615.1 Binatia bacterium
TCCTGATCCGTCAGCGACAGCGTGGGATTCAGCGTTTCCATGGCGGCGTCATAGGCTTCCTCCGCGATCACGGGTTCGAGCTTGTACTGACGGGAGATGAACCGGACCATCTCCGTCCGGCGATCTACCGCGAAATGGACCGCGCGCAGCATCCCTTTTACGGCGCGCCGCACATTGTCCGGATTTCTCTCGATCTTCTCTCGCGCGGCCACGAGTCCGGTCGTCGGCCACGCGCCGAGAATATTCGCCGCGCGCGCGAGCTCTCTAAAGCCCGAACGCTTGGCCATGACGCTGTAAGGCGGCGTCAGCGCGACGGCGCTGAGTCCGCCTTGCTGCAGCGTAAGGAAACCGTTGGCGACGTCGCCGGTCGAGACGATCTGCACGTCTTTTTCCAGGCCGTAGTGCTTGAGCATGTCGTAAACCATGTAGAATTGCGTTCCCTGGTTCCCTCCGACGCCGACGATTTTTCCCTTGAGATCTTCGATGCGACGAAGATCTTTCTGGCCTACGATCCAGAGATCCGCCTTGTTGTTCGTGTTGGCTACCATCTTCAGCGGCGCGCCGTTAACCGCGGCGCGAAGCGCGGAGCCGCCCGCCGTTGTGTAATCGATGCTGCCCGTCGTAAGCGCGAGGATGCCTACGTTAGTGCGCATCACGATGATTTCGACGTCCAACCCTTCCCGGGCGAAGAAGCCCTCTTTCGCAGCGAGATGGATCGGCCACGCCGATAGCCCGGGAGAGGAGGGGGCGATGCGCGTTTTCTCTGCCGATGCACCGGAGGAAAACGCGAAGAACAGGAGAAGCGCGGCGAGAATGGAGCCGCGGGCGCGGCTAGAGTCCATACAGCGCTTTGGAGTTATCGTAGAGAATCTTGTCGATGACGCGCGGCTCGATCTCGCCACTGTTCTTCAACTTGCGCAGGGCATCGATCTCGGCCGCCGAATCGACGTGGCCGTAGTCGGAGCCGATGACGATGTTGTCTTCGCCCGAATACTTGAGGACGTAGGGCAGGTCGTCGTCGGTCTGGCAGGTCACGTACAGGCGATTCTCGCGCATCAGATCCGGACCCACCGGACGGTTTAGCTTCAGGAAGCGCTTGCGCAGATCGATCATCAGATACGGAATCCACTGCGCTCTGATCTCGATGAACGCGAATCTTAGCTGCGGGAATTTATCCGGCACGCCATCGTAAACCAGCGAGTGAAAGGCCGAGAGGACGGGAAGCTTGAACTTCGAGAAGCCGCCTTCGTCGGCGAACAGGTCGACCCAATTGAAATTTCCCGTCGAGGCATGAACGCAGATCGGCAGCTCCAACTTCTCGGCTTCTTCGTAGAGCGGAAAAAAATAGGGGTCGCTGAGTCTCCGATTATCGACCAGTCCGCGCGTGAATAACCCGCATCCGCCGTTTTCTTTCGCGAACCGGGCCTCGGCGATCGCCGCGTCGATGCTCATCATCGGCGTCACGGCGACCCAGGGAAGGCGACGCTCGCCTTTTCTCCAGATGTCCGCCAGCCATCGGTTGTAGCTCCTCGATATCGCCCGCTCGACCTCCGGGCGGGCCGTCAACGGCCGCAGAAAGAGCGACGGATAGAGCACCTGGATATCGATACCGAGCTCGTCCATATGCCTTAGCCGCAGCTCGATGTCTTTCATCTCGCGCGAAGCTTCCGGGATCTGCCGGTTGACGTTGCCGCCGCGCGAATAAATTTTGCCGTCGATGAGCCAGTCTTTCTTACCGTCGACGCTGGGCGAAGCCAGCAGCGGCCTGAATTCGACGTCCGCGCCTTCCATATATTCCCATGTGCGATCGGTTTCGATCACGTGCGCGTCGGCATCGATGGTGGGCATAGTGCCTCCTACAAATCCCCGTTACGTTTATAGTCCGTAAAGCGCTGAAGGGTTATCGCCTAAAATCTTGTCAATCGACTCTGCGGAGATTTGTCCGTCAGCTTTGATCTTTCGTAGCGCGTTGATCTCCGATGCCGTGTCGTTGTGGCCGTAGTCGGTGCCGATCACCAGGTTGTCGTCGCCGACGTGGTTGAGGATGTAAGGTAGGTCGTCGCTCGTCTGGCAGGCGACGTAGATGCGGTTTTCTTTCAGCAGTTCCTTTCCCGGCCAGCGTTTGCCTTGCCGGCGATAGCCGATCTCGATGTGGTTCATGACATAGGGCAGCCACTCTGCGCTGACCTCCACGAACGCCCAGCGGAGTTCGGGAAACATCTGCGGTAGCCGGCTCGTGACGAGCGTGCCGAAGAGATTGATCGGGCCGAACTTGAATTGGCCAAGGCTCGCCCCGCGGCCCAGGACGTCGAACATCTCGAGATTGCCCTGCGACGCATGAACGCAGATCGGCATATTAAGTCGGCTCGCCTCTTCGTAAATCGGAAAGAAGTAGGGATCGACCGGCAGCTTGTCGCCTTCGACGCCGCGGATGAAAACGCCGCAGGCGCCGTTCTGTTTTCCGAAATTGAGCTCCTCGATCGCCTTGTCGATGTAGTGAAGCGGCGGGATTACCACCCAGCGGAGGCGGCCGTTGCCCGACTTCCATATGTCGGCCAGCCACCGGTTGTAGCTCTTGCAGAGAGCCGTATCCACATGCGGCTGCGGCGTCAGCATGCGCAAAAACAGACTAGGGTAGAGCACCTGCGTGTTCACGCCGAGCTCGTCCATGTGCGCGATGCGAGCCTCGATATCCTCCGCCTCGCGCCTCTCTCGGGCGATGTCGTGGCCGATATTGGCGTCTTTCGCAAAGACCCGGCCGCCGATCATCCAGTACTCTTTCGCACGGCCCTCGGCTCTACGCTGTGGATCTTTGAACAGCATAACGTGCGGCGCGAAGGGCCGCTCTGCTTCACTCAAGTAATCCCACGTTTTTTCCCACTCTACGACGTGGGCGTCGGCATCGATCACCGCCATCGATTCAGTCCTTCTTTCTCATGATTTACGTGCGCAGAATGCTTCGCCCTTATTTCACTAACAGTTCCTTCATGATTTTGTCCATCGGCGTGGTTAATTCGGCTGTCTGCTGCGGCGTGACGATGAGCAGCGGCACGCCTTTTCCCTCCAGGTCGGAGAGCTCTTCGTAAAGCGCCTTCATGCCTTTGCGGCGCTGCACCCGGCCGGTGGCCGCGAGAACCTTCGCGCCTTCGGCGGAGAGCGCGAAATCGACGAACAACGCAGCGGCGTGCGGATGCGCGGTATTGGCGTAGATCGCGTAGTTGCCGCCCACGACGCCCGAGGTCGGTTTGCCGAAAACGATTGTCGCCGGGCAGCCGTTCTGTTTCATCCTGAGGATTGCGTCGGGATAGATCTCGACCGCGATTTTAAATTCGCCGGCGCAGAGGAGCTGCGCCTGGAGCGTATGGCCGCGCCGTACCGTCGTGCCGTTTGCTAAAAGCTTCTGCACGAAGTCCCGCGTTTTCGACTCGCCCCACGCTAGCAGCCACGCCATCAGCACGCGCTCCGGTTCCAGATCGATCGCGAGGCCGCCTTTCCATTTGGGATCGAGCAGGTCGGTATATCCCTTCGGCGCTTCCTCCTTTTTCACCAGCCGGTTGTTGTAGGCGATGGTCGAGAGTCCCAGGCTGTCGGAGACAAAATAACCGTCCTTGTCCGACTGCTCTGGAGGGTAGAATTGGCTTTCCGGCGACCGGTAGCGCGCGTAGAGGCCCGCATCCTTCATGGCGATGACGTTCTCGGTGCCGACTGAAATCACGTCCGCCGCGAGCTTGCCCGCGCGGTGCTCCATGAAGGTGCGAAAGACGAGCTGGTTGCCGCTGCCGCGCCAGAAGTCCGATTTGATAAAGGGATACTTCGCCGTGAACGCCTTGATGAAGGCGTTGATCAGCTCGGCGTTGGAGACGGAATACTGTACGAAGGCTCCCTCGCGGCGGGCGCCTTCTTCGAGGCGCTTCTGGCGCGCCTGCGGCGGGAGCTTGTTGATCTCCTCTAGTGTCGCCTCGACGGAGCTTGCCCGCGCGGTAGAGGTCGATGCGCAAATAACGCTCACCGCGATGAGTATCTTCAACGCAAGCGCGCGCATGACAAGACTTTACAAAGAGATGCCTACCGGCTTGTGCAAAACGGGTGATATGCCATTTGACACTTGGCGCCGGCTTTTCTCAGGCGCTCCTCGAATTCGCCATGGATGTTCGGGTCTTCGTCTTCGTATTCGATCTGGTCACCGCCTTCTTTGACGCTCTTATAGATGTACGCCTTGCCGCCCGCCTTGGGCTTGTCGCTGCCCCAGCCGATGGCGAGAAAGAAGACCGGCTCGGCGCTGCCGTTGAAGTGTTGATGGAACCACATCTCCGGCGGCACGAAGACGCTTCCCGGCCCCCATTCGACGCGCTCCATGGTCTTGCCTTCCTGCCACATGAGCGAATAGCCGTGACCCCTGATGATGAGCACGTGAATGCCGGGGCCATGGCGATGCGCCTTCTTGTACGCGCCGACGCCCCAGAGCGAGACGTGCGATTTGACCGTGTTGTTGACCATGCGGAAGACGGTGCTTTTCGCGCCGCCGCCGCGGTCGAAGCCGCCGGAGTAGGTCTGACATACACGCACGTCGGCGACGAAGTTCGTCGACCACTGCTGCGCCGACGTTTTCTCTTTAAAGTAGCCCTCCTCGGCGTTGTACCGGTCGCGGAAGACGAACGGGTTCTCGAAGACGAATTCATGATTGTTGAACGTGTCGATGACCCGCGGCGCGCTCGTCATCGCGATATAGCGCGCCGAATCGAGGCCGGAGACATTGTGATGCTCGTGCCAGGCGTTCATCGGGATCGAGAAGTAGCTTCCTTCCTGCCACTCGAAAGTCTCCTTGCGCGCGGGATCGATCCATACCGAAGTCGCGCCCTGACCTTTGAGGATATAAATCGTCTCTTCGAAGAGATGCCGGTGCGGCTTGAGCGATTTTCCCGGCGGTATCTCCGCGACGTACGAATCGTTGAAGCCGCCGGTGCCCTCGAGATTAATGAATGTCGCCAGCCCGTCGCCGCTCGATCGCCACGGCGTCAGCTCGATGTCGTAAAGATTTTTGACAAAGAGTCCGCGGAGCGTCGGCAGACCCTCGGATTCCTTCCACTGCTCGTAGGGCGATTTGTAGGCGATGCGCTCTTTGACTCCGTCTGCCGCGGTTTTTCCTGCTGCTTCAGCCATGGATTCCTCCGTTCCGTTCTTGAGTTTATTCGGCGTCGGCGATCGCGTCCGCAAGCGCGCCGCGGAAGGCGCGATCGATCACCAGGCAGTCACGGGTCGCGGCGAGCGCGGCCTCAGCGGCGACTTTGCTGTCGATATAGCGCATAAAAATCGGCTCGAACAGGTCTGAGTGCTCTTCGTCGGCCACCGC
>DATDFN010000309.1:0-10372 GCA_036522615.1 Binatia bacterium
GAGGTGAAGCCCGGCCAGCTTGCGCGCATGAAAAATGCGGCTCTGCTCGTGCGCATCGGCCTCGACCACGAGCCCTGGCTCGGCCGCGTGCTTGCGGCCGTCGGCGATCCGCGCTTCGCCCCGGGCAGCGCGAACTATCTCGACACTTCACGCGGCATCGAGCTGCTCCAGGCCGAAACGCCGCGCTTCAGGGCGGACAAGGGCGCTCACCTCCACGGGTTCGGCAACACGCACTATTGGCTCGATCCGGAAAACGCCCGGCCGATCACCGCGGCGATGCTCGAAGCGCTGGCGCGCCTCGATCCGGCCGATCGCGCTTATTTCGAGGCGAACCGCAAGCGCTTCGCCGGCGAGCTCGACGCGCGCATCAAACGCTGGCTCAAGGCGATGGAACCGCATCGCGGCGTGAAGATCGTCGTCACGCATGAAAGCTGGCCGTACTTCGCGCGGCGCTTCGGGCTCGACATCGTCGCCACGGTGGAGCCGACGCCGGGCGTGCCCCCGTCGGCTTCTTACCTAGCGGAGCTGACCCGGCGGATGCAGGAAGCGCAGATTAAGATCGTGGTCGCCGAGCCGTACTCGAATTTCTCTCTCGTGAATCAGGTCGCCGCGCGCGGCGGCGCGCGCGCCGTCACCCTGATTCCTTCCGTCGGAGGCGACCCGGAGGCCGGCGATTACCTGAGCCTCTTCGATGTCGATATCAAACGGTTCACGGCCGCCGCCGCGCGATAACCGGGTCATGCTGCCCGCGCTCGAATTCTTGTGGATTCCGCTTCTGGCCTGTCTCGTCCTCGCCGGCATCCACGTCTATCTCGGCCTTCACGTCCTCGCCCGCGGCATCATCTTCGTCGACCTCGCGCTCGCCCAGGTGGCGGCTCTCGGCCTCACGGTCGCGCTGCTCGCCGGCCACACGATCCAGAGCGACGCCGCCTATTGGTACGCGCTCGCGTTCACGCTCGCCGGCGCATCTTTCTTCGCCGTAAGCCGGACGCGCCGGTCGGCGATTCCGCAGGAAGCAATCATCGGCATCGTCTATGCCGTTTCAGCGGCGATCGCCGTACTGGTGGTGGACCGCGCGCCGCAGGGCGCCGAGTATATCAAGCAGCTCCTCGTCGGCAGTATCCTGACCGTCACGCTGCGGGAGGTCGGCGAGCTCGCGCTCTTGTACGGCGCCGTCGGCGCGCTCCATTGGATCTTTCGCCGGCCGCTGCTGGAGATTTCGTTCAGGCCCGACGCCGCCGTGGAAAAAAAACGGCGCGTCGGATGGTGGGACTTTCTCTTCTACGCCTCGTTCGGCCTGGTCGTGACCAGCTCGGTGCGCATCGCCGGCGTTTTGCTCGTCTTCTCGTATCTGATAGTCCCGGCGACGGTCGCCGCCCTGCTGACGAATTCCGTCGGCGGAAGGCTGGCGATCGGCTGGGGCCTAGGCTTCGCCGTTAGCGTCTTCGGGTTGATCGCCTCCGCCGCTTGGGATCTGCCCACCGGCGCGGCTGTTGTGACGACCTTCGGCCTCGCCGCGGCTCTCGTGGCGGCGGCGCTCGGCGTGAAATCGCTGATGAGAGCGGTCCGCTCGCAAGGGCGGCGCGCCCTTGCGGGCGTGGCGATGACTGCCTCCGCCCTGTCGGCGGCGGCTGGATTGTCGCTGCTGCTCTTTCCCCACATGGACCATCACTGGCTCAATTGGCTCGAAGCCGCGGCGCCTTCGGTGCGCCTCGCTTTTCTCGACGCCGACGAGCGCGAAAGCTACCGCGACGAATATGAATCCGTCCAGCGCGGCCTGGCGGAGATGCGGGACCTAAGAGCGAAGCAGGACGACGCGCGCTGGGGAAGAGTGGAGATGTCGGATGACATGCAAGAACGGCTTCGGCAATACCTCGCCAGCCGGAGCGAAATCACCGCCGGAGAGCAGATGGCGCTCAACCATCTGCGCGATCTCGCGCGCGAGCGCCAGCGCTTTTGGCTCGGTCTGCCGCTCCTGGGATTTGGCGCGACGGTTTTTCTCGCGCTGTGGCGCTCGAAGCATAAACGCGCCGTGCCCGAGAGCGATGCTTGACACGCCGAGGCTTCGCCTCGTACTCTCGATGAAGAGAGGCTTCCCGGGAGGTCATTTATGCCGACAGCAGCATTAATTGTCGACGGCGACGGCCACGTCGTCGAAGACCTGGACGCGATCGCGCGCTTGATGCCCGAGCGCTACCGGAAAAAAATCGGCACCAACCGCGTTTTCGATCCGTTTCCGCCGCTCGATCATCTCCATTCTGCCAACCTGCACGATCTGCCGCCCGGCTCTTTCAGAAACGCCGGCCCGCCCGAATGGATGGAATTTCTGGAGGACGTCGGGATCCAGGCGACCGTGCTCTACACGACGCGCGGCCTGGCCTACGGCAAGATCGTGAGCCGCGATTGGGCGATCGATCTCGCGCGCGCCTACAACGACTGGCTCGCCCGCGAATACGTCAAGCGCAGCCCGCGCTTTCAGGGCATGGGACTGATCCCGCTGCAGGAGCCCGACGCCGCCGTCGCGGAGCTCAGGCGCTGCGTGAAAGAGCTGGGCCTGTGCGGCGTCATGCTGCCTTCGACCGGGTTCCAGTTCAATCTCGGGCACAAGCTCTACTGGCCGATCTACGCTGAGGCGGAGCGGCTCGGCTGCGCCGTCGGCATCCACGGCGGCGCTCACGAGAACCTCGGCATGGACGATTTGAATCCCTACGCGCCGGTGCACGCCTTGGGACATCCGTTCGGTCTGATGATCAGCTTCGCGGGCATCGTCTTCAACGGCATCTTCGACAAATACCCGAATGTGAAGATCGGCTTCATGGAAGGCGGCGTCGCCTGGCTGCTGCTCTGCTTGGAGCGCTTCGACCGCTCCTACGAGACGCACATCCAGTACGATCCGCGCGGCGAGTTCTTGCAGCTCCAAAAAGGCGAGCGCGTGAGCGACTACGTCATCCGCCATATCGAGGCGGGCAGGATCTTCGTCGGCTGCGAGGGCAGCGAGCCCGACCTCGGGCACGCGATCAAGCGCGTGGGCAATTCGCCGTTCATCTACTCGTCGGATTTTCCCCACGAGGTCAACAACGAGTTCTGCAAGCACGAGCTCGAAGAAGTGATGGAGAACCCCGAGCTTACGGCGGAGGACAAGGCGGCGGTGCTTTACAAGAACGGCCAGCGCTTCTACAACCTCAAGCCGGAATAGCTCATGGCACAGCGCAAGTCCGCGCTCGACCGCCTCTTCAGCCTGTTCGCCGATGTGCGCGCGGGCGAGGCGTGGACCGCGCTGCTGCTGATGCTGAATCTTTTTTTTCTCCTGACGGCGTATCTCATCATCAAGACCGTGCGCGAGCCGCTGATCCTCACCGGCGGCGGCGCCGAGGTGAAGGCTTACGCCTCCGCCGGCCAGGCGCTGCTCTTGTTTCTCGTCGTGCCGGCTTACGGCTATCTCGCGACCAAATTGACCCGCATCCGGCTAATCGCCTGGGTCACGCTGTTTTTCATCTCCAATCTGCTCGTCTTCTATGCGCTCGCGCGCGGCGGCGCGGCGATCGCGATCCCGTTCTATCTCTGGGTCGGCGTTTTCAACATCTTTCTCGTCGCGCAGTTCTGGGCCTTCGCCAACGATCTCTACGATCAGCAGCAGGGACGGCGGCTGTTCGGCATCGTCGCGTTCGGCGGCTCGCTCGGCGCGATCTTCGGTCCGAAGATCGCCTCCCTGCTGATTCGGCCGATCGGCGTCTTTCAGCTCCTGCTTCTTGCGGCCGTCATTCTCTGCCTCTGTATCGGACTCTCGATTTTGGTGAACGGCCGCGCGAAGACGGGCCGGCACGCCGGCGCCAAAAACGAGCACGCGGACGAGCCGCTCGGGAAACACGGCGGCTTCGACCTCGTGACGCGCACGCCTTATCTCACGCTCATCGCGCTGCTGGTCGTCATGCTCAATCTCGTCAACACGACCGGCGAATACATTCTGGGGAAAATCGTTACCCAGGAAGCCGCGCAGAAAGCCGGCGAAACGCAGGCGCAGGCCGCGGCTGCCGGGCACGCCGATGCGCTTACGGAGCCGCAATCGATTAAAATACGCCAGGAGCTCATCGGCCGCTTCTACGGCAACTTTTATTTCTGGGTAAGCCTGATCGCCGCCGCGATCCAGCTTCTGCTCGTATCGCGGATTATAAAATACCTCGGCGCCGGCGCGCTCGTTTGCCTGCCGCTGATCGCGCTCGGCGGATATTCGCTGATCGCGGCGCTGCCGGTGCTGAGCTACATCCGCTTCGCGAAGATCGTCGAGAACTCGACCAACTATTCGCTGCAGAACACGACGCACCAGACGCTGTTTCTTCCGACCAGCCGCGAGGCGAAATACAAGGCGAAGGCGGCGATCGATACGTTTTTCGTCCGCGCCGGCGATGTGCTGGCCGCGGTCCTCGTATACGCCGGGGCGCGCCTGGCGCTCGACGCCGGCGCTTTCGCGCGCGTCAACATCGTGATGACGCTCGCGTGGCTGGCGCTGGCGCTGCTGATCGTCCGGCGAAACCGCGTGCTTTCCCTGCAGCCGTCGGTCGCCAAGGCGGCATAAGATGATGAGCGCGCGCATCGGCCTGATCATCCCGTCGAGCAACCGGCTGACCGAGCCGCAGTTCCACCGCTACGCGCCCGCGGACGTCGGCATCCACGTCACGCGGCTCCGCATGACCGGCAAATGGCGCCGCCCGCTCGCGGAATTGAAGCCGGTCATCAAGGAAGCGGCGGCGGCGCTCGGCGACGCAAAGCCCGGCGTCATCGTTTTTCACTGCACGGCGAGCTCGATGGAAGCGGGTCTCGACGGCGAAAAAGCCGTCGTCGACACGATCGCCGAAGCTTCGGGCTGCGCGGCGATCACGACCGGCCAGGCGATCGTCGAAGCGCTGCGCCATGTCGGCGCGAAGAAGCTCGTGCTGCTGAGTCCGTACGTGAAGAAAACCAACGAAGAAGAGATCGAGTATTTGACCGCCGCGGGCTTTGCAGTCCTCCACGATTTTGCCCACGGCCTGTCGGCGAGCGACGACTACATCGCCGTCGCGCCGGAGCGTTGGCGCGACCTCGCGTGGGAAAATCGCCGGGACGACGCCGACGGCTATCTTTTGAGCTGCACGAACACGACGATGATCGAAGCGATCGCCGCGACCGAGCAGAAGCTCGGCAAGCCCGTCGTCACGAGCAACCAGGCGACGCTCTGGGCGTGCTTGCGGCGGCTGGGCTTAAAACAACCGATCGCGGGGCTAGGCAGGCTTTGCGGATAAACTCACGCGGTTTTCGCCGCGAGCTTCTCTTTCAGACCTGTAAACCTTTTTTCAATCCGGATATTCCGGATCGCCATCGCGACCGCGCGCTTGCTGCCGACGAGCACGACGAGCTCGCGGCCGCGCGTGACGGCGGTATAAAGGATGCTCCGGTGCAGCATGGGAAAGTGCGCGGTGTGGAGCGGGATGACGACGACCGGGTATTCGCTGCCCTGGCTCTTGTGCACCGAGATCGCGTAGGCGAGCCCGATCTCGTCCAGATCGTCGGCGCCGTAGGGAAGCCGCTTGCCGTCGAAATCGACGGTGAGCGCGCCTTCTTCGACATTCACGGCGACGATCTTGCCCAGATCGCCGTTGAAGATGCCCTTGTCGTAATTGTTTCTGAGCTGCATCACGCGATCGTTCACCCGGAACGTGGTGCCGCCGCGCTCGATGCTCAAGCCGGCGGGATTCAGCAGCTGCTGCAGCTCGCGGTTCAGATTCACCGTGCCGAGGAGGCCCCGGTGCATCGGGCTCAATAGCTGGATGTCCTGCGCCCCGTCGACGCCGAATCGGCGCGGAATGCGCTCCTTCACCAGCTCCCGAATGACGCCGAGCGCGTCTTCTTCGCGCTCGCGCGCGACGAAAACGAAATCGCGCCGGTCGGCGTCGCCGTCCAGCGTCAGCTGCTCGCCCCGGAGAATGCGGTGGGCGTTCTGGACGATCAGGCTCTCGCCGGCCTGGCGAAAAATGCGCTTGAGCACGACGACCGGCACCGCCCGAGAGTCGATGAGATCGCGCAGCACGCTGCCGGGTCCGACGGACGGCAGCTGGTCGACGTCGCCGACGAGCACGAGATGGCTCTCCGGGGCGACCGCCGTCAGCAGATGGTCGAACAGCGGCAGGTCGAGCATCGACGCTTCGTCGACGACGATCACGGAGGCCTGGATCGGGTCGCCCTCATCGCGCTGAAAGCCGCCCTCGTGCGGATTATATTCGAGCAGCCGGTGGATCGTCCGCGCCTCCTCGCCGGAGAGCTCGGCCATGCGCTTGGCCGCGCGGCCGGTCGGCGCCGCAAGCGCAAAGGAGACTTCCGCGTGCTTGAGAATTCTCAACAAGGCGATGAGGAGCGTCGTTTTTCCCGTGCCCGGCCCGCCCGTGATCACGAGCATTTTTTGGCTCAGCGCGTGCGTTATCGCATCGCGCTGCTCGGGCTCGAGGAGAACGGACGCGGACTCGAAGCGTTGCAGGCTCGAAAGGTTGAACGCCTTCAGACCTTTGATGCCCGAAGGGCCGGCGAGGAGCCGCTGGATGTGCCCGGCGACACGGCGCTCCGCCTCGTAGAGCTCGCGCGGGTAGACGCGCTTGTCTTCATCGTCGCCGCGCTCGTCGACGACGAGCTTGCCCTGAAACGCGAGTTTTCCAACCGCGTGCTCGGCGACGTCTTCGTCGACCTGGAGCAGCGCGGCGGAGTTCGCTTTCAAGGCCTTCAGCGGCACAAAGCAGTGGCCGTCGTCGGCGAATTTCTTCAGCACGTGCATGAGCCCGGCCTGGACGCGCAGCGGGAAATCGCCGCTGATGCCGAGCGTCGACGCGATGCGGTCGGCCAGGACGAAGCCGACGCCGTAAATCTCCTCGGCGAGGCAATACGGGTTTTCTTTGACGCGCGCGACGGTCTCGGCGCCGAAGGCGCGATAGATTTTCACTGCGAGCGAGCTGCCGACGCCGTGGCCCTGGAGAAAGACCATGACGTCCTGCATGCCGCGCTGCTCGCGCCAGGCGCGGATAATCCGCGCGGCGCGGATGCGGCCGATGCCGGAAACTTTCATGACCTTGCTCGGCTCGTCGGTGAGGACTTTGAGCGTATTCAGGCCAAAGGCGGCGACGAGGCGCTTGGCGTAGCTCGGGCCGATGCCCTTGATGAGGCCCGAGCCGAGATATTTCTCGATGCCCGCGAGCGTGGCCGGCTCGATCTTCTCCCAGTGCTCGGCCTGGAACTGGAGGCCGTAGCGCGGATGAACTTTCCAGCTGCCGCCGACCTTGATCTCCTCGCCCTCGCTCACGGGAAAGATGCCGCCGACGACCGTGACCTCCTCGACATCGTCGACTTCGAGGCGGGCGACCGTGTAGGGCGCGGCGGCGTCCTGATACGTGATGCGGGTGATCGTGCCTTGCAGCAGAGATTTTTCGCGGAGATTGTTCGCCACGGAGATCCTTGGCGCCATCCTACTCCAAAGATACGCCGCTCTCCAAGCCTTTGTCGGATGGGTCAAAAACCGGTATGATCGTTGTTTCGAGACTTATCCCAGGACCCTAAGGGGGCTTATTCTATGTCTCTCGATACCTTGTGGTTCGAGATCGCGCTGATTTTCGTCTTCATATTGATCACCGCGTTTTTCTCCGCCTCCGAGATCGCGATCATCGCCACGCGCAAGACGCGCATCCAGACCCTGCTGGAAAAAGGGGCCCGCTCGGCCGCCGCCGTGGCGCGCCTCAAAGACGATCCCGACCGCTTCCTCGCGACCGTCCAGATCGGCGTCACGATCATGGCCACGCTCGCGTCCGCCATCGGCGGCGCCGTCGCGATCGAATACCTGAAGCCTGTCGTCGCTGAGATTCCTTTCCCGCCGGCGCAGCAGTGGGCGGAATCGATCGCCATCTTGTGCGTCAGCGCCCCGATCGCCTACTTCTCGCTGATTCTGGGCGAGCTCGTGCCGAAATCGCTCGCGCTCCGCTACTCGG
This sequence comes from Binatia bacterium, assembly GCA_036522615.1. Classification (GTDB taxonomy): domain Bacteria; phylum Desulfobacterota; class Binatia; order UBA9968; family UBA9968; genus JAJPJQ01. The sequence continues at coordinate 7,998 of DATDFN010000309.1, forward strand.
AGCAGATCGCCCTCGTGGTCGCGCGCCCGATCGAATTTTTCTCGCGCCTGACCTCGTTCTTCGTCGGAATTTTAACGGCATCGAGCAACACCGTGCTCAGGCTCTTCGGCGGCAAAGGCGCCGCCGAGGCCACGTTCGTCTCCGAGGAAGAGGTAAAATCGCTCATCCGCGAAGGCGCGGCGAAAGGCATTTTCAACGAGACGGAAAAGGAGTTGATTCACAGCGTATTCGAGTTCGTCGACACGCCGGTGAAGGCGGTGATGATCCCGCGCACGGAGATTCACGCGGTCGAGGTCAACGCGACATCCGAAGAGGTGCTGAAGAGCTTCGTCGACAGCGGCTTCTCGCGCATCCCGGTTTACGAGGGCGAGCTCGACCGCGTCGTCGGCGTTCTCTATTACAAGGACCTGCTGCGCGCGATCCAGGAAAAGGCGGTCTTTCGCATCCGCGAGCGGCTTCACCCGCCGTTTTTCGTGCCGAGCTCACTGCCGATCAGCCAGCTTTTGAAGGACCTTCAGCGCCGCCGCATCGCGATCGCGCTCGTGGTGAACGAGTTCGGCGAGATCGAAGGATTGGTCACGCTGGAAGACCTTCTGGAAGAGATCGTCGGCGAGATCCGCGACGAATACGATCGGGAGGAGCGCGGCCCGGTCGAGCGCTTGCCCGACGGCTCGCTCGTGGTCCAGGGCTCGGCGCAGCTGAAGGATTTAAAGACCGACTACAACCTCCCGTTCGAGGAGTCGCCCGAGTATCTGACTCTTGCCGGCTTCGTCCTCGCCAAGCTCAAGCGCATCCCGCGCGGCGGCGAAGTCGTCGAGCACAACGGTTATCGCCTGACGATCGTCGACATGGAAGGACGGCGGATCGTGAAAGTGAAGCTCGAGGCGACGCACAAAAAGCCCGCCGAGATCAAAGAACAAAACGCCAAGGCCTAGCGGCGCTCTCGCGGCCTCACTTCATTCCGATTTTATTGCGGATTGCCGGCAGCGCTTCCTCGGTCGCGGCCATGCCGAGCGCGACGAGCTCCTTCTTGCGCGTGAAATCCATCAGGCCGGCGCTCCCAAGCTTCGGACGGATCACCACGTCGGCCTGGCGCAACTCCAGCGCCGAAGATTGCCGCGTCGCGAGAAAAAGGCTCTGCAGCAGCGTCTCGAAAGTATTCTTCGCCTGGGCGGCCGGCATGCCGTCGGTGAGATCGACGGCGATCACGACATCGGCGCCGAGCTTCCGCGCCGCGCCGATCGGAACGTTGTCGAGCACACTGCCGTCGGTAAGCAGCTTCCCCTCGTGCGCGACCGGAGCAAAGATGCCCGGAATCGCGGTGGACGCGCGGACCGCGCGCGCGAGCGAGCCGGAGGTGAGCGCCACCGATGCACCGGTCACAAGATCCGTGGCGATCGCGGCGAAGGGCATTCTCAGCCGCTCGATGTCGCGCGCCGTGAGTCGTTTCGTGAGCAAGTCTTCCAGGCGCTCGCCGCGCGCGAAGCCCTGCGTCGGGTTGATGAAGTTGTAGTCGAAGATGTCGCTCTCTTCGAGCGCGAGCGCGATGCGCTCCAGCTCCGAAGCGCTTTTGCGGTCGGCGTAGATGGCGCCGATCAGGCTGCCGCTATCCGCGCCGACGATTATGTCGATGGGAATTTTCTGCCGCTCGAGGACGCGGATGACGCCGACGTGCGCGAAGCCGCGCGCGACGCCGCCGCTGAGCACCAGCGCGACCTTGGGCGTGCGGCTGCCCCACGGCATGAGCCTCCCCACGCCCGACCCGCACGACAAAGCCGCGCACGAGAGAATGAGGAAAGATAGAATCTGCAGCGCGAGAAGGCCGCGGCGCATGCGAGCAGTGTAACAGCAATCGATTTCGCGCCGCAATGAGGGGATCGCTTTAAGCACCTCGTTCGGGCTCGGCGTGGCCGCACGAGACATTCGCGGGCCACAAAAGTTCTTGATGCGCGCCCGCGACTGCGCGAAATGTCGTAGCGATCACCACCGCGGCGATGAGCAGCGCGAAGAGCGAATCGTAGAGGGGATTTCTGAAGGCGAGCACCATGAGACCGGCCGCGACCGGAATGAGAGACACAAGAGTGTCGCCCAAATTATGCACATAGGCAAGCCGGATCGCCGCGTCCTCCTTACTCGCGTCCTTCAGCACGCGGGCGACGCCCCAGTTGCCGAGCGCGCCTAGAACCCCCGCCGCCACGGGCACAATTCCGATTACTTCGACCGGCGCCGCCAACCGCTCGACGACGCGCCAGACGAGAAAAGCGCAGATCGCCAGCAGCCCGACCGAGTTGAAGAGATTCGCGTAGCGCAGCAGCTTGCCGGAAAGACCGGCCCTCAAGCTATACGCGAGAACCAGAAACAGGAGCGCCGCTTCA